>JBDRDU010000001.1:0-7250 GCA_043820455.1 bacterium
GTACGTACGCTATGCGTACCTAATAACTATATAGGGTTATGACCACCTAAATGGCAAATCTCGCACTATCCTGAACGCCCCAAATTAAGCTTCTTGCACCCATGAATTGTATTAGGTAGAATGATACTGATAGTTCGACCTGAAGAAGGTTGAGCTAAAACCCCGCCGAAGGCGGGGTAATTTCCAATGACAAATGTCAAATGACAAATTAAGGCAGAAATATTTTAAATGAAGTCGAGAAATAAGAACGGAGGTGAATTATGAAGGATAATTTTATTTACCTGATCGCATTGATGCTTGTTATCATCGGAGGATTGAATTGGGGCTTATTAGGACTGCTTAATCTTAATTTAGTCACCCTAGTATTCGGAGAGTCGCTTTTTACACGCATACTTTATCTTGTAATAGGCGTTTCGTCCGGCTACCTTGCTTACACTGTGTATTTGGAATACGCTAACAAGTAGTCCGTTTATGGTGCAGACCCGATCGGGCCTGCGGCATTTATGTTTGAGGTGATGTGAGATGAAAAAAGCATTGATCGTTCTCGGCGTGTTTTTGATCATAGCGGCCGTTGCGGCGCTTTCCTGTCTTTCCTATCTTGGCTTGTTCTCGCCTGTCAGGATAACTGAAAAACAAATGGGACCGTTGACATTCGTGTATGTGCCCCACAAAGGCGACTACTCAAAAGTTGGCCCCGTCATTAACGACGTTTGCGGCCGGCTTTCGGGCGAATTTGGGATAAAGAACGCAAGGGCCATGGGCATATATTACAGCGATCCCAGGACAACTAAAAAGGAAGACCTGAAAAGTGATGTCGGATGCCTGCTTGATATATCCGATGTATTAAGGGTGGATGCAATAATGAAGAAGATGAAGGTCAGGATGATGTTCACGAAAAAATACTGTACTGCCGAATTCCCGCGGAAAAATGATATATCAATAATAATGGGCATCATCAAAGTATATCCTAAAATGAGCAAGTACATGAAGGCCAAGGGGTATAAGCCGACCCCGGCGATCGAAATATACGAAAAAGACAGGATAATTTACGCGTTCGAGATAAAGAAATAGCATCTTTGCCGATCTAATATGAACAAAATAATAAAATTCATAGTTTCGGTGGCGACATGTCTTATTGCCGGGATGATAGGCTCGGTCTTCACAGCTCCATCCATTCCTGCATGGTATGCCGGATTGCAAAAACCGGCTTTTAATCCCCCCAATTGGATTTTTGCTCCTGTTTGGACCGCATTGTTCATCATGATGGGGATAGCGGCTTATCTGGTGTGGGATAGAGGATCGGAGAATAAAAACGTAAAAATAGCTCTGGCCGCTTTTGGCGGTCAGCTTTTTTTAAATGTGCTATGGTCGGTCCTGTTCTTTGGCCTTCGATCGCCGTCATCCGCTTTCGTGGATATCATTCTGCTTTGGCTTGCGATCTTATTGACCATTATCTGTTTTTACAAGGTCTCCCGTCCGGCTTCTTATCTGCTGATCCCTTATATCCTATGGGTAAGCTTTGCGGCAGTGCTGAATCTCTCTATATTATTGCTTAATAGATATTAATAGAGAAAGGTTTAAGTTCTCTCCTCTGCAAGGCAGGCTCGTCTGGACTTAATAATTCTAGAAGGCCCATGGGATTTATGTTAAGATATAGCAAAATATATGAGCTTATTCCTTTGGGTTTTTCTGTTATCTGCGGGACTGACTTTGTTTTTGACGCCGGTTGCCAAGAAGCTAGCGTTCAAATTCGGGGCCGTGGACAGACCTTCCAAAAGAAAGATCCATAAGAACATAATACCGCGGTTCGGCGGGCTTTCCATTTTCGTCGGCTTTGTTGTTGCGGTCACTTTCGCTCTTATTTTCGCCGGGAATTTCGGTGTTAAATTGAACGGTAAGGAAATGCTCCTGCTTCAGGGGATCCTTTATGGAGGGGCGCTTATTACCCTGCTTGGTCTTTTTGACGATATCAATGGCCTTCCCGCTCTGGCAAAACTGGCAGGACAGGTCGTTGCCTCAAGCGTTGCCGTTTATTTCGGAGCTCAGATATTTTTTGTTTCTACTCCGTTCATGAAGATCGTGATGCTTGGGGCTTGGGCGGTGCCTGTCACCATCATATGGATGGTAGCTATTACGAACGCGATGAACCTTATTGACGGGCTGGACGGGCTTGCTTCCGGCATAACATTGATAGCCGCAGCGACTTTATTCGCAGTAGCCTTGAAGATGGGGCAGATGGATTCCGCTATCCTTCTTGCCGCCCTGGCCGGCACGTCGGCCGGTTTCTTGAGATATAATTTCTTCCCTGCCTCGATATTTCTGGGGGATTCCGGAAGTTTGTTCTTCGGTTTTATGCTTGCATGCGCTTCCATTGTCGGCGTTCTAAAGAGTACCCTGGTCATCGCTCTTATAATCCCGATAATCGTTCTGGGAATCCCCATTTATGACACGGCTGCGGCTATCATAAGAAGAGCGATAAGCGGCCGCCCTATCTTTGAGGCGGACAAAAAACACCTTCATCACAGGCTCCTTAAAGCCGGGTTCAATCAAAGGCAGGTTGTGATCATAATCTATGTGGCATGTTTTATCCTGGGGCTGGCGGCGCTTGCGGCCATGGTCTTTGATAATTACCCGACGCTCATATTCCTGTCCATATTCGTTGTTATGGGCGTTCTGGCGCTTGATTTCGCAAAACACTTATTAAGGAACATGGCTTTTTTGAACGGAGAAAAAAAGAAATGATCCATAAAAAGAAGGTTTTGTTCGTTTTTGGCACGCGGCCGGAAGCCATAAAAATGGCTCCCGTGATATCGGAAGTCAAAAGACATCTCGATCTTTTTGAGCCTGTGATCGTTGTGACCGGACAGCACAGGGAAATGCTTGACCAGGTATTGAAGACCTTCCGTTTAAGCCCCGATTATGACCTGATGATAATGGAGGAAGAGCAGACGATCTCTGCGGTCGTTTGCAGGTGCCTGCAGGGGCTTGAAGAGGCGATAATAAGAGAGCGACCCGATATTATCCTTGTCCAGGGAGACACTTCCACCGCATTTGCTTCGTCGCTTGCAGCGTTCTACCAGCATGTGCCGCTTGGGCATATTGAGGCTGGACTGAGAACGGGGAAAAAATATTACCCTTTCCCGGAGGAAATGAACAGACGCCTTACGAGCGCCGTTGCGGACATTCATTTTGCTCCGACGCAGATGGCAGTGAAGAACTTATTGTCCGAGGGGATCAATAGGTCATCTGTTTATTTGACCGGCAACACGGTCATCGACGCGCTTCAGCGGGTTGCAAAGAAAGAGTTCAGTTTGAAACACGCAGGGATCGATATCAAGGAAAAAAGCAAAAAGCTTATCCTGGTCACCGTACACAGGCGCGAGAGCTTCGGAGCTCCGTTGAGGAACATTTGCGAAGCGGTTCGGAAGATCGCGTTAAAACACAAAAATATAGCTACAGTGATACTGCCGGTGCATAAGAATCCGATGGTTTCCGGCACCGTACACGATATCTTGGGGGATGCGGCCAATGTGCAGCTTATAACGCCGCTTGATTATGAGCCTTTCGTGCATTTAATGAAAATTTCGCATATTATATTGACGGATTCGGGCGGCATCCAGGAAGAGGCCCCGTCTTTGGGGAAGCCGGTCCTTGTGCTCCGCGAGGAAACAGAACGTCCGGAAGCCGTCATGGCGAATACTGTCAAGGTGGTCGGGACGAATACGGATAACATCGTGAATGAGGTTGAAAAGTTGCTGTCCAGCAGCAATGAATATGCGAAAATGTCAAAGGCCGTGAATCCTTACGGGGACGGTAAGGCTTCGGAGCGCATTGTTTCCGCGCTGCTCCATTATTTCGGGTTCATAGATGTTCGGCCGGAGGAGTTTAACATGAAGGAGGATGCAAAATATGTTAAAGGTTAGCGAAATGATGACGAAAGATGTTATTACCGTTTCACCGGAAATGTCGGTAAGGGACGCGGCCAGAAAACTTTTTGAAATGAAAATATCCGGCCTTCCTGTGGTGGATGAGCAAAAAAATGTTCTGGGCATGATAACGGAAAAAGATATCATAGCGATGGCGCTTCCAAAATATGTTGAAAAGATGGGGGATTTTGATTTTCTTCTGAACGTAGAACCTTTCGCCAGAAAATTCGAGGAATCCGATAAAATAATGGTCAAAGATGTCATGCGCAAGGATGTGCTCTGCGTTACAGAAGAGGTGCCTGTTCCCGAAGTGGCGCGCCTTATGATCGTAAAAAAGATAAGAAGGATTCCAATTTTGAATAAGGATAAAAAGCTTGTGGGCATTATAGCGCGCGCGGATATCGTAAAGGAGATAGCAAAGAAAATAGGGGTAATTTGATGGACCCTCTTAAAATTCTCGCGATAGCAATATTTCTTATCACCTACTTACTGCTCATCAGCGAAAAAATGAACCGCACTGTTGTCGCGATCTGGGGAGCTTTCTTGTTCGCGGCGTTTCCGATTTTGACCTCGGAAGGCCTTAAATTTGGGATACTCACGCATAGCGAGCTCCTGCACTATGTGAACTGGGAAGCGCTTGGCCTGATATTTGGAATGTTCACCCTTGTTGCCGCGCTGAGGGAAAGCGGGTTTTTCAGATGGCTTGGGCTTTTTATAATAAAGTGGGTTAAGTTTGATCCCCTTAAGATCTTTATTCTGTTCGCGGTAACCGCGGCCGTGCTTTCCGCTTTCATGGATTCTATTACGGTACTGCTTTTTATGGCCATTCTTACAGTTGAAGTCTGCGGCCTGCTTAAGATTAATCCTCTGCCATACCCGTTCCTTGAAATTTGCTCGGCAAATATCGGAGGTTCCGCCACCATGATAGGTGACCCTCCAAACATAATCATAGGAACAGGCCTTCATTTTTCTTTTATAGATTTTGTTTGCAATACAGGGCCCATCGCTCTCATGGCTTTCATGGTGAATCTGGCTTTCTTTTATTTCTGGCAGCGCAAAACTTTTGCGGATCAGCGCAATATTGCGGGAGAGGCATCAGAGGAACACTTTGCAATTGATCCGGCAAGCGCCATAACGGACATGAGATTAATGAAAAGAGGGCTTTTTGTGTTTTTACTTGTCATAGTGCTCCTGGTCATGCATCATATCCTCGGCTTATCAGTGGCTTTGGTTGGAATATTTGGGGCTTCTCTGATTCTCCTTCTTGGCGGAAATAAAATGCCCGAGGTTCTTGAGCGCATTGACTGGAATACCCTTATTTTCTTTGCCTGTTTGTTCATAATGGTTGGAGGGCTTGAAAAGGTCGGGGTACTTTCTGATATTGCCGGCGGCATAACACATATTTCCGGAGGCAATACAGTGATTTTGGTTATGTCGATTCTCTGGATTTCGGCGGCGTGTTCGGCTCTGATGGATAATGTGCCTTTTGCGGCCGCAATGGTGCCGATTGTGAAGAATTTGTCCGTTTCAACAGGGGCTCCGCTTGCAACGCTTGCATGGGTTCTTGCGCTGGGCGCGGATATCGGAGGCAACGCGTCGCCGATAGGAGCTTCAGCAAATGTTGTTGGGATTTCCGTGACAGAGAAAAGAACAGGAAAAAAGATAACATGGCTGGAATACTGCCAAATTGCCGTTCCGGCCACAGTTATATCGATTTTCGTCTGCAGTCTCATGGTTTATCTAAGGTACTTGAGATAACGCGGGGCAAGCCCCGAAAGAATGCTTTGCATCTCTTCGGGGCAAGCTTATACTTGCATGGCAAAGGAGTCAATTTTTTAATGAGAAAAGCTTTGGTGACGGGCGGAAAAAGATTGAGCGGGACTGTATCGATATCCGGGTCAAAGAACGCCGCTCTGCCGATACTGGCGGCATCGATACTTCTTCACGGCGAAACAACGATCACCAATGTTCCCAATCTGCTTGATGTCATATCCATGATAAGGATCCTTCGCGCCCTTGGCCTCAGGGCGGAGTACTTTGAGCCCAATACGGTCAAGATCTATACGGACAATTCCATCAGGCATGTCGCTCCATATGAACTTGTGACGAAAATGAGAGCGTCCTTTTTCATTATAGGGCCGATCCTTGCGAGGATGGGGCTGGCGAAAGTCCCTCTTCCCGGTGGGTGCGCAATAGGATCCCGTCCTGTTAATCTGCACATAAAGGGACTTGAAGCGCTTGGAGCCCATGTCGGAATGGAACATGGTTTTGTGATAGTCAAGGCTAACAAGCTTAAAGGCGCGAAAATATACCTTGATCTGCCGTCAGTCGGGGCGACAGAAACAATAATGATGGCGGCCACATATTCCGAAGGAGAAACGATGATCGAGAACGCAGCTCAGGAGCCCGAAATAGCCGACCTTGCTGCCTTTCTGAACAGGTGCGGCGCCAGAATAGAAGGCGCGGGAGGGGAAACGATAAAGATAACGGGTGTTGGAAAGTTAAAAGGCGCCGAGTACAAGGTGATGCCGGACAGGATAGAAGCCAGCACTTTAATGGTCGCTGGCGCGATAACTAAAGGTGACATTACGTTGAACGGCGTGATAGAGCAACATGTGGAGCCGGTCATAAGGAAACTTCAAGATGCTGGGGTGGATGTGGTCGTGTCCGGCGGTCAGGTAAGGGTAAAAGTGAAGGATGGCATTAAATCGATGGACATCAAGACGATGCCTTATCCGGGATTCCCGACCGATGTGCAGCCGCAGTTCACTTCTTTCATGAGCATAGCGAACGGAACATCTGTGGTGACCGAAACGGTCTTTGAGAACAGGTTCATGCATATGCATGAACTGAAAAGGATGGGGGCGGACATCCGCATCGAAGGGCAGAGCGCGATAATAAAGGGCGTTAAAAAACTTTCAGGATGCCCCGTTAGAGCGTCAGATCTAAGGGCGGGTGCCGCGCTTGTGCTTGCTGGGCTTGCGGCTGACGGAGAAACCCTTGTTGACGATGGGGAAAGATTCATTGAGAGAGGATATGACGATCTCATAGGGAAGCTGTGTTCCCTTGGCGGCGACTTGAAAGAAATAAACGGGATAAATGGAAGCAATCATCAATAATTACAGCGGAGCTAGGATCGATGGTTCCCTGATCAAGGAATTGGCCAGGCGGATCAGCAGAAAAAAGTGGAAAGTAAGCGTTAGTTTTATTTCAAGAATTGATATGAAGGATCTGAATAGAAAATACAGAAAACAGAACAAGCCGACGGATGTGCTTTCGTTCACGATGAAAGAGGGCGGATCGCTGGGGGATGTGATCATTTGT
>JBDRDU010000002.1:0-2135 GCA_043820455.1 bacterium
TTCATAGGGATGCTGGAATCGGGCGTTCCTCTTGGAGTAACAATGTCATTCCTTGTTTCTTCGCCGACCATAAATGAAGTAGCGCTCGT
This sequence comes from bacterium, assembly GCA_043820455.1. GTDB lineage: Bacteria > Margulisbacteria > WOR-1 > CAVSGV01 > CAVSGV01 > JBDRDU01. The sequence goes on from JBDRDU010000002.1 coordinate 90, forward strand.
ACTTCTTTGGGGCCTTTTTGGCTGGAAGGTGGCGTTTGCATATATTTTTAGCGGGATGCTCGTTGCCGTGGTAAGCGGGATCGTGATCGGGCGGCTAAAAATGGAAAAGTACGTTGAAAATTTCGTCTATGAAGTTAAGATGACCCATGAAGGCAAGGGTATTCAATTGACCTGGCCGGACAGGATCAATAACGCGATCCAATATGTAAAAGACATTTTCTCGCAAGTATGGCTGTATGTAATGATAGGCGTCGGCATTGGAGCTTTTATTCACGGATATGTGCCGGTCGATCTCGTGACAAAATACGCAGGCAATCGAAATCCATTCGCCGTTATCATTGCTGTGATCGTCGGCATCCCGCTGTACTCCAACGCAGCCGGGACTATCCCGGTGGTACAGGCATTAATGGAAAAGGGGCTGGCGCTGGGCACTACGCTTGCATTTATGATGGCAGTTACATCCCTTTCGTTCCCCGAATTCATTATCCTTCGCAAGGTCCTAAAGATGAGGCTTCTCTTGACGTTCTTCGGGACGGTCGCAACTGGTATAATATTGACAGGATATTTCTTTAATTTATTGTTCTAGTATTAACCCGACACTGAAGTGTCGGTTAAAGTTATCCGAGACTAAAGTCTCGGGATCTAAAGAGGAGGCCATATGGAAATAAAAGTGCTTGGCCCCGGCTGCCCGAACTGCCTGGACCTGGAAAGAAGAGTGAAACAGGCTCTCTCCGAGCTGGCTATTGAAGCAAAAGTCACAAAGGTCACCGACTGGAAAGACATCGGCAAATATGTGATGATGACGCCGGGGATCGTGATAAACGAAAAAGTGAAGCATTCGGGAAAGCCTCTGCCAAGGCCCGAACAGATCAAATCCTGGATAAAAGAAGAACTATAGGAGGTCGCAAATGAGCACCTTAATGTGGATAATTGGAGCAACTGTCATTGACAGCCTGGTGGGGCTTGTCGGGGCATTCAGTCTCTTTGCGAGCGAAACATTGCTCAAGAAAACCACGAAAATACTTGTGGCTTTCTCCGCTGGCGCGCTTCTTGGCGGAGGATTTTTCCATCTTCTCGCGGAATCCCTTGAAAAAATGACGCCGTTCCGGTCTTTCTCGATCGCGATCACCGGTTTTCTGGCTTTTTTTATCCTTGAAGAATATCTTCACTGGCACCAGTGCGAAGAATGCGAAATACACCCTTATAGTTACCTTATGATAATAGGCGATTCGCTGCACAATATCCTTGACGGCCTTGTCATCGCCGGGACATTCATGGTCAGCACGTATCTCGGCGTCGTAACCACAGCATTGATAATCGCGCACGAGGTCCCTCAGGAGCTCGGGGTCTTCGGCGTGCTTGTTTCAGGGGGCTTCAAGAGATCACAGGCAATATTTTATAGCTTCATCGCGCAATGCACTTGCGTGTTGGGAGGAATATTGGGATATTTATTCATGAATAGGATCGAGGGTTTTGCCTCGTTCATTGTGCCTTTCGCTGCAGGCGGATTTATCTACATCGCCGCGTCGGACTTGATCCCTGGAATGCATAAAACGGAAGGGCTGGAAAAGGTCTCTTCTTTTGCATGGCTCTGCGCCGGGCTTCTTCTGATGATAGCCGCAAAGATCTATTTAAAAGCTTAACATCAACTTGCCCTAATCCATCAAGTGCGGCGTGATAAGGAATATGACGTCCGTCTTTGTTTTTTCGGTCACTTTGCGCTGAAATAACGTTCCGAGCAAAGGGATCTCCGAGAATCCCGGGATCTTGGATATGTTCTCTCTGTCAGACTCATTAAGCAGCCCGCCTATTACCAGGGTCTCGCCATTCCTTATCCTTACCGTAACAGACGCATTCCGGGTTGAGATCACGGGGAATTCCCCGGCGTTGGTCATGCGCCATTCTGAAACATTGCTTACTTCCGGCTTGATGGTCGAAACAATGGTCCCGTCGCTTGCCACACTGGGAAGGATCTTCAAATTGACCCCCGCATCGATATACTGGACCGTCCACTGCGTGGAAGTTGACGTTGAGCCGGCAGGAACA
>JBDRDU010000003.1:0-12194 GCA_043820455.1 bacterium
TCCTTGCTGTCCAGGACCTTGATCTCAAAGGAATTTTTCCCGAGAAGCAGCGGATATACGGCTTCAAAAGTACCGTCCGATGAAAAAGCTGCATTGGTACTGTTAAAGGTCAATGCACCAACGTCCTTTAAGTTCAATAAAATGCCTTTGATGGCCACTTCTGCGTCATGTGTGATCAATTTATCCGTCGGAGCAGTGATCTGCAGATATTCTTTTTTTTCTGGAGGAGGCGGAGGCGGCGCTTCCGCAAGCCTGAAAGCAGGAGCTGAATATGACAAAGAAAGATAGTTCGTGTCATTTTCCGTAACTGAGCCGTATTTATGATAAGCGTAATCAAATTTGAAATCGTTATATTGTATCCCTATGCCGGCGCACATGTTCGTGTCAACATTGAAACCGCTTGATTGGTCCCGGCCTATGACATCCTGGTCCAATCCCAGCCGCAGGGCAAGGTAATTGTTCGGCCACCATTCAGCGCCGGTGCGAAAGACAGTTGGATAGCCGGCCCTGTCGGGCATATAGTCCAGGTCGAGTAAATATATCAGTGGCTGGGTATTTCCGTACAAAGAATCCTTTCCCATTACTTTTACGGCCAAGCCGAGCTTTGTTGTTGTTGGGAGTGTATGTTCCGACCCGCCTGCACTGGTGATCTTTCCTCCCATAGCGGCCGGAAGCGCATCCGCCTGGTTCCACCCGAAAGAAAGATATGGCAGGGGTTTATATAACAATCCAAGGTCAATGTTGTACCCTGTTGACATCCCATCGCTTATCCCGCCGCCCGAGAGGCCCTGTGAGAATATTTTGAACGTTGCTCCAAGGGAAATTTTATCCATAAAATCATTATCGAGGAATTTCAGGTAATCGTTCTTGCTCAATCTTTTTGCTTCGCTGCCGTAGGAAAGAAGCAGCACAGCGCTTGAATAGCTTATGGATTCTTCCACGGCAACAGGAAAGACTATGCCCCCTCCGCCTTCTTCCAGCTCCATTGTCGTGACAAAACTTCCGCTTAAAGTCGCTCCGACATAACCGAGGCCGAAAGTGCCGTAATCCGTGTTATATGTTCCGCCAAATGAGACATAATCTATTGTATTCAAAAGTTGTGTTGTCATGCTCTGCACTTGCCATGTTTTCTGGCCTGCAAGCCCTGCGGGGTTCATGAATATGGCATTAACGTCATCGGCAAGGCCGACAAATGCTTTTCCTGTCCCTATCGGTCTGGCCCCGACGCCAATAAGTGTGGGATCTGTGGTCGCTTTCACATAAGCAGCGCTGGAATAAGACGAAATGAGCGTAACTGTCAGAAGGATGAAAATTAAAAGGCCTATCTTTTTAAATATAATCTTAATCGTGTCACGCCTCTTTTGCTGTTTATTCGACCAGAACGCTAACATTGCAACCGTAAACGTCAGACAGCTTTTGGATAAGATCCAAGCAACTTAAAGAACGAGGATCTGTTCTTCACTTCATAAAGAGCTTGCGAGACAACTTTATCCGTTCTGTGGCCATGTATGTCAATAAAGAAGAAATAATCCCCCAAGGTCTTTTTTGTTGGCCTGGATTCGATCTTTGTTAAATTTATGTTCCTATTGGCGAATTCAGCGAGCACGTTGTGAAGCCCTCCAGGCCGGTCCCTTAAAATGGAAAATACGATGGATGTCTTATCTTTGCCTGTTCTTGCGTGATCCTTTTTTGAAAGCACCACGAACCGAGTCGAATTGTGCGGATAATCGTTTATTTTTGAATCAATGATTGTAAGCCCGTACAGGCGTGCTGATGCCCTTGATGCTATTGCTGCTGGAACTTCCAGGCCCCGGATCACTTCGGCTTCAGCAACCTGCCTGGCGGCATCGGCAGAACTGAACGAGAACCTTATCTTTGCCTTTGGAAGTTTTTTCCTTAAATAGTGCTTGCATTGGTCGATTACCTGCGGAAAAGAGAGCACTTCCGTGATCGCTCCGGGTATGATCTTGGTCTTTGCCATGAGATAATGATTCACGGGAATGACTATTTCCTGCTTGATCTTAAGGTCAACTTCGTTGACGAGGGTATCGGTCACTATCCCGATCGTCCCTTCAACGGAATTCTCTATAGGGGCAATGCCTTCATCGATCTTGCCTCTGTCAGCATCAAGGAGCAGATCGTGAAATGTCGAATAAGGGATGAATTTCGCTTTTCCGATCTTCTTTTGGTATATGGCGCTTGCTTCTTCAGAAAAAGTACCCTCGGGTCCGAGATACCCCACTTTCAACATAGTTAACTCCTTTCACGTTGCTCGATCTTTATTCCGGATTCCTTCAGCATCTGCCTTGCAAGCTTATCCGGATAATTACCTTCGTAAACAAGCCTTTTAATGCCCGCATTGATCATCATTTTAACACATATGATGCAAGGTTGATAAGTGGCATACATGGTCGATCCTTCTATCTTTACGCCATGCCATGCGGCCTGAATGATCGCATTCTGCTCGGCATGAAGCCCCCTGCAAAGCTCATGCCTCTGGCCCGAAGGGACATTAAGTTCCTTCCTTAGGCAGCCGGTCGCGCTGCAGTGTTTTATGTTCTTTGGGGCTCCATTGTATCCCGTGGACAGGACCCTGAAATCTTTGACTATTATGGCGCCCACTTTCCTTTTGAGGCATGTGGACCTTTGAGAAACATCCTTTGTGATCTTCATGAAATATTCATCCCAAGAAGGGCGCATGGTCATTTCCTTTTCAGGACAGTTTTTACGGTGGAGACGATATTATTGGAGGTTAATCCGTATTTTTCAAGAAGGTCGCTCGGTTTTCCGGATTCGCCGAACATGTCCTTGATCCCGATCCTGGCCATCGGTACCGGTTTGTTCTCAACGAGTACCTCTGCTACGGCACTGCCAAGCCCTCCGATTATGGAATGTTCTTCGGCGGTCACTACCGCTCCCGTTTCCTCGCAGCACCTGATGATAAGCTCCCTGTCCAAAGGTTTTATTGTGTGCAAATTCACGACCCTTGCGCTGATCCCTTCTTTGGATAACTGTTCCGCTGCCACAAGGCTGTAATGGACCATTATCCCTGTTGCAATGATCGTTATATTATTACCTGGTCTCATTATGATCCCCTTCCCTATCCTGAAGTCATAATTGCTACTGCTGTGCACAACAGGGGTGGCTAGTCTTGAAAGCCTTACGTATGCAGGCCCGTATTCCTTGACCAGGCTCTTTATTACATGTACGGTCTCAACGGCGTCCGCGGGGACTATCACTGTCATGTTCGGTATGACCCTCATTATGGCCACGTCTTCATTCGCTTGATGGGTAGCGCCGTCTTCGCCTGTTGTTATGCCTCCATGGGTAACGACAAGCTTAACATTAAGTCTTGTGTAAGCCATAGAGATCCTTACCTGGTCCCAGGCCCGTCCCGATCCAAAGACGGCGAAAGTGCTCGCAAAAACTATTTTCCCGCAGGCCGCAAGCCCGGCAGCCGTGCTGATCATATCCTGTTCCGCAACTCCCATATCGAAAAATCTGTCAGGAAATTCCTTTGCGAATATGCTTGTTTTTGTTGAATTGGAAAGATCGGCATCCATAACAACTATGTTTTTATTCTCTTTTCCAAGCTCCAACAAGGTCTTTCCGTAGGCATCCCGGGTTGACGCAAGTAGCACAGCCATTAAATAAGTTCCTCCAGAGCTTTTATTATTTCTTCTTTTGTCGGAGCTTTGCCATGGAAATCCAATGGGTTGTTTTCCATGAATGAAACTCCTTTTCCTTTGACCGTTTCGGCGATTATCATGGTTGGACGGCCTTTGCAGCGTTCGCTGTCGTCAAGCGCCTTTATTAGGGCCTTTATGTCATGTCCATTGACATTGTCTATTACATTGAACCTGAATGCCTTCCATTTGTCCGCGATCGGTTGTATCCCTTTTATTTCTTCCACGTGCCCGTCGATCTGATACTTATTGTGATCAAGTATGACCGTCAGATTATCAAGTTTGTGATGCCCGGCGGTCATTGCAGCTTCCCAGATTTGCCCTTCCTGGGATTCTCCGTCGCCTATTATCGCGTAAACCCTGAAATCCTTTTTGTCCATTTTTCCTGCAAGCGCCATCCCGTTCGCCGCAGAGAGCCCCTGGCCCAGGGATCCTGTCGACATCTCTATACCAGGAAGGCTGATCATATCAACATGCCCTTGAAGAGAACTTCCGATCTGCCTTAAGGTTTTGAGGTAACTTTTCGGGAAATAACCTGCTTCGGCGAGGATGGCATAAAGCACCGGAGCCGCATGGCCTTTTGAAAGGACGAACCTGTCCCTGTCTGCCCACTTCGGGTTTTTAGGATCATGCTTCAATTTATGGAAATAAAGGACCGTAAGTATGTCCGCTGCTGAAAGACTTCCTCCAGGATGCCCGGACGCGCAGCGGCCGATCATCTCTATTATGTGGCGTCTTATGACCTTTGCTTTTCCTTCCAGCTCTTTTATTTTTTCCGATGTGACCATGATTTTATTGCCTCAGAATAACATGTTAAGTTTACTGCTGTCAACGAGTTCAAGCTCCAGAGTGACTTTAAATTTTTCCTTTACCACGTTCTTTACTTTACTGATCAGCGTTTTCACGTCAGATGCCTTGGCGTCCCCCAGGTTTATGATGAAGTTCGCATGCTTTTTCGAGATCTCGGCGCCGCCTATCCTCAACCCTTTGCACCCTGCCATGTCGATCAGCTTGCCTGCCGGCACATCCTTAGGGTTCCTGAAGATCGAACCGGCGCTTGGCACGGACATCGGCTGAAGCTCTTTTCGTTTCGATATTATTTCGTCCATTCTTTGTTTGATGATGTGTTTTTGCCTGTAATTGAGCTTCAGCATGGCTGATATAAGTATGCAGTTCTTGATATTGCTTTTCCTGTAGGAAAACTTGAGGTCCGATCTTGAAAGCCTCTTTATTTTGACTGCTGGATCCAGGATATCCGCGTATTCCACGATATCCCCGAGCTCTTCCCCGAAGGCGCCCATGTTCAAAGTGACCGCCCCTCCGATCGCCGCGGGTATCCAGGCGGAAAATTCAAGGCCCGAAAGCCCAAGCGTCGCAAGTTTTCTTATGAACGGCTGCAGCAGGGTCCCTGCGCCTACGGTCACAAACCTTCCGTTGCATCCAAAGTTGTTAACGCCTCCGGATATCTTTATCACAAGGCCCCTCAGTCCGCGGTCTGAAATGAGCAGATTCGATCCGTTCCCTATGATGTATTTTTTGATGCCGCTTGTTATGTTCAATATTTTCTGCAGCGCTTCTATGTCCTTTGGTATAACCAGAACATCGGCAGGGCCGCCGATCTTAAGCGTTGTATGGCGGCTTAACGGCTCGTTTTTAAATGTTTTAGCGGATCTTATTTTTTTAAGTTCTTTATATATGTCCGGATAACTAGCCATTTTCTTTTAACCTGTTAAATATCTCTTTCCCCACGTTATTTATATCTCCTGCTCCCATTGTTATTATAAGGTCTCCGGGACGGACTATTTCCATGACATAGTTCGATATCTGCTCTTTCCTCTTCATGTAAACGGCGTTCTTTGCGTTTTTTTTGACCTCATTGAATATGGTTTCCCCGGAGATCCCGGATATTGGCGCTTCTCCTGCGCTGTAAATATCAGATATGATGGTTATGTCCGCATCATTGAAAGCATCCCTGAATCCCTCATATAGATGCATTGTCCTTGTGAACCTGTGCGGCTGAAAAATGCAGATTATCCTTCGATCTTGATAACCTAGTCTGGCGGCCTCAAGGGTCTTTGCAACTTCAGTCGGATGATGTCCGTAATCATCCACGATTATGATATCCTTTGTTTCTCCTATTAGCTGGAATCGCCTTTTTGCCCCCGTAAAAAATTGCAGGCCGCTGCTTATGCCGGAAAAGTCACAGTTAAGATGGGAAGTAACGGCAATTGCAGCCAATGCGTTCTCTATGTTCTGGTTACCCGGGACGCATAGTGTTACGCCTCCTAATTTCCTGCCGTTCTTATGGGCGTCGAACTTTGACCTTCTCTCGCTGAACTTGAAATTGTCTGCCCAAAAGTCAAATTCATCCGAGAGCCCGTATGTAATGATGTTCTTGTTCGTTATGTTCTTTTTGACATCGTCTATTCCTTGACCTCTGCCTCCCATTACGATCACGCCGTCGTCCGGCACCAGCTGTGCAAAGCTGGAAAAAGCATCCACTACTTTGTTAAATGAACCGAAATATTCCATATGGTCAGCTTCAACATTTGTGATCACAGCTATGGTCGGGTGAAGGGTCAGGAAGGAACCGTCACTCTCATCGGCTTCAGCAACAACATAAGGGCCTGCTCCCATCCTTGCATTGCCGTCCACATCGTTCGCTTCTCCCCCTATCAGGAATGTCGGGTCCTTTTCGCACCTGGAAAGGACCGTTGCGATCATTGATGTTGTTGTGGTCTTGCCGTGAGTGCCGGCTACGGCGATGCGTACCTTGAACTGGTCCATGATCCAGGAAAGCATTGCGGCCCTTTTTTCTGTCGGGATGCCGGACGAAAGCGCTTCTTCAACTTCCGCGTTGCCTGCGGGAATAGCCGAGGAACTGACCGTCAGATCGGCTCCCCTTACATTCGTTTTGTCGTGACCTATGTAAACTTTTATTCCCAGGTCCCTGAGCCTTATGGTGTTTGCGGATTCTTTTATGTCCGAACCGGTCACCTTATAACCTTTTTTAATGAGTATCTTAGCGATGGCGCTCATGCCGCACCCGCCGATGCCGACGAAATGCACGATTTTTACCTTGTTCATGTCAGTTTTACTGACGGATGCGTTTTTTTCTTTTTTTTGCATATAGATCTATTCCCAGGAGCCCGGTCATTATGTTGACAAAATCAACGGCTGCGTTGGGTTTGCCGAGAGATGAGCTTGCTTTACTCATCTTTAAATAAATTTCTTTGTCCTTAAGAAGCCTGGTCACTTCCATTCCCAAGACGTCTTTGGTCAGGTCTTTGTCTTTTATTACGATGCTTGCTCCGGCCTCCGCAAGTATGTTCGCATTAAGATCCTGGTGTCCCTCCGCTGAAAATGGAAAAGGGATCAATATGGAAGGCAATCCTCTTGCGATTATCTCTGATATTGCCGTAGCTCCTGCTCGGGAAATTACCAGATCTGCGGCGGCAAGGCCGTCCCATATGTTATGCATGTACGGCAACAAATGGTAAAAAGGGCGGGTCTCTGCAAGAGATCCTTTTATCTGGTCGTAATCCCTATTCCCGCAAATATGGATAAGCTGGAGATTAAGCCCCTCAAGGTCAGGTAAAGCATGGATCACAACTTTGTTGATGGAACTTGCCCCCTGGCTTCCCCCAAGCACCAGGACGATCTTCTGGTCCTGGCGCAGTCCCATGTTTTGTATCGAGATACCTTTTATAGATTTGATAACAGCCTTCCTTACCGGCCCGCCGATACAATAGACCTTTTTCCATCTGAAATATTTTCGTTGAGATTCAAATGCGATGGTCACGCATGAAGCGAACCATTTGCATATCCTCGTTGCAAGACCTGGAATGGCATTGCCTTCATGGAGCATTACCGGGATCCTGAGAAAAAATCCCGCCATCACTACGGGCAGGCTTACAAATCCTCCTGTCGCAACGATGATGTCCGGCCTGAAGGACTTAAGTATCCTGATAGAATCAAAGAAACCGACTATTGCCATGAACGGGGCTGAGATGGACCTATACGAGAATTTTCTCAGCATTCCTCTTGCTTTGATTGTGGCCAAAGAAAAACGCGCCTCAGGAACGATCTTTTCTTCAATGCCGCCCTCGCTTCCGATGAAAAGTATTTGACTGTCCAATATCTTATCCTGGATCGCTTCTGCAACAGCGATTGCGGGATAAACATGCCCTCCTGTTCCTCCGCCCACCATTACTGCTTTCATCTTAGGCTCTTTCTCCTTCACTGTGCTCATCTGTCGAAGCGGAGAGGGAAAGTCTGGATCGTGAAATATTGAGCAGTATCCCCACGCTAAAAAGCGTAATTACGAGCGACGTGCCCCCATAACTGATGAAAGGAAGAGGTATCCCTGTTGTTGGAAGTATGCCGAGCACTACGCTCATATTAAGCATGGCTTGAAGTCCTATCCAGGAGACGATCCCTCCTGCTAAAAGGAAAGAAAAATTATCAGGGGCATTTATTACTGTTCTCATCCCTCTTCCAATGAAAAGGAAGAACAGGATGATTATTCCCATCGATCCGATCAGCCCCATTTCTTCGCAAAAAATGGCAAAAATAAAATCCGTGTAATTTTGAGGCAAATAGAAAAATTTCTGTTTGCTCCCGCCCAGGCCCAGGCCAAAAAGTCCGCCGCTTCCAACAGCGATCAATGATTGGATTATATGGAAGCCAACGCCTCTCGGGTCTTTCCATGGATCGATATATGCCAAGAGCCTTTTTAATCTGTAAGGACTGGCGATGCTTATCAGGAACAATCCGAACAATGAGGCCAGCAGTACTGCAATAAAGTGTTTTACAGGAGTTCCCGCAAGGTAAAACAACGCAAATGCTATCATGGCGATTATTATTGCTGTGCCCATGTCCGGTTCCAATATAATAAGAACGACTGCTGCCAATACAGCTCCTAGCGCAGGCAGGATGGCCGAAGAAAGAGGCTTGCTCGAAAGTTCTTTTGCAAGGAAAAGTATAAGCGCCAGCTTTGTGATCTCAGCCGGCTGGAACGAAAAAAATCCAAGAGGCAGCCACCTGCTTGCACCTCCCCTTTCAATGCTTATCCCGGGAATCAAGACGATCGCGAGCAAGAACAGGGAAAATGCGATGATATACGGCGACCAGACCTTAAGACGATCATGATCCGTTTTGAATCCGGCATATAAAGCAAGCGATCCAACAAGCAGCGCAAAGATGTGCCTCTTTAGATAATAATAACTGTCGCCGAGCTTCATCGCCATGGTCGGGCTTGCAGAAAAGACCATCAACAGGCCTATTGACAGCAGCGCAGCAACGATGAAGAGCAATAAGTAATCAGGCCGGGATCTATATGTTTGCGACAATTTTTTTGAAAACCTTTCCTCTCTCCTCAAAATTAGAGAACATGTCAAAGCTGGCGCACGCCGGAGACAACAACACCGCATCGCCGGGAGCCGCAAGCTTGTATGAACGTTTAACGGCTTCTTTAAAACTTAACGCTTCATGGATCCTTTTAAATCCCGTTTTTTCCAGGTTTTTCCTGAGCCTTTCTTTCGCCTCCCCTATCAAAACTACATCTTTAACATGTTCCTTGATCGCTGCGCACATTTGTGTAAGATCGGTCCTCTTGTCCCTGCCGCCAAGGATAAGGACAATCCCATGGTCCGGATAAAGGGTTTTTATCGCCACGATCGTTGAATCAGGGTTTGTCCCTTTTGAATCATTGTAAAAAGAAATACCGCGGATCTTCCTTGAAAATTCGATCCTGTGCTCAACGCCTTTGAATTTCATAAGGGTGTTCCTTATGAACCCGGGGGACACTTTACAAAGTAATGCGGCCGATACCGCAGCCAGGGAATTTTCTATGTTATGGCCGCCTTTTATCCTTATTTCATCTGTTGAGCATATCATCTTGTTATTATAAAAAATAGAGCCGTCTTTAACGAACACGCCGTTTTTTAAAGGTATTTTCCTGCTGAAAGCGGTTTTTCTGCATCTGGCGGAGCGCGCAATGCTCTTGACCCTTGTGTCGTCAATATTGTAGATCAAATGTTCTTTTTTGCCTTGATTCCTGAATATGGCAGCTTTTGTTCTCGCATATTCTTTCATGGTCTTGTGCCTGGACAGATGATCCTGGGTGATATTCAATATTATGCTTATCCAGGGCTTGAAATTCTGGACAGTTTCCAGCTGATAACTGCTGATCTCGGCAATAACATAATCAAGCTTGGAGCTGTTCACGGCTGTTAAAGGATAGCCGATATTGCCGGCAACAGCCGTTCTGTAGCCATAGTCCTTCAGCAGCCGTCCGATCAATACCGCCGTCGTTGTTTTCCCGTTCGTTCCCGTGACGGCAATGATCGGTGTTTTTATAAATGTATAAGCAAGCTCAACTTCGCCCATAATGGGGATCTTTTTACGTTTTGCCTCTTCAAGTATCGGTATGTCCAGAGGGATCCCCGGGCTGACAACAATAAGATCTGTTCCTTCCAGGGCTTTTTTGGTATGGCCGCCGAGTTCAAAGGGAATTTTCAGTTTTTTTAATGATCTGAGGGTTTTCGGGTCAAGATATTTCTTTTCTTCCGTTAAAAAGACAATTTCCTTGCCCAGTTTTTTTGCAGCTGCGAGCCCGCTTTTTCCTGCGCCAAAGACAGTTATCTTCATAAGACTGCGCTACACCATACGCCCGCCACTGCAAAGATAATGCCGAATATCACGAATAATGTCACAACAAGCGGCTCCGAGAGACCAAGAAGTTCGAAATGGTGGTGAAGAGGAGCCATTTTAAACAGCCTTCTCTTAAAAGTCTTATAAAAAGAAACTTGGGCTATTACGGATAGGGCTTCTATGAGGAATACCCCTCCTATTATGGCAAGAATAAGTTCTTTGTGAAGGATTATTGCCGTACCGGCAAGCAGCGCGCCCAGGCCGAGAGAGCCGATATCTCCCATAAAAACTTCCGCAGGATGGATATTGAACCATAAGAATGCCAGTGTTGCTCCGGCAGCCGTAGCGCATATTATCCCGGGGTCGTTGGCTTGAAGATTATACGCTATTACTGCAAAGGCGGAAAAAGCTATAGCAAGCGTGCTGGCAGCCAGCCCGTCCAGTCCATCGGTTAAATTTACCGCATTGGCAGTTCCAATAACTAGAAAACTTACAAAAGGAAAGTAAAGCCAGGGAGCATTGAAATAGAAAAGCTTTAATATTCCATCAATGCCGTTATTATGGCCTTTCCATATAAGTATGGAAGCGAATATCGCCGCAAACAGGAACTGCCAGAATAACTTTTGTCTGCCTGTCAGTCCTTCATTCTGTTTTTTTTGTATCTTTAGCAGATCATCAGCAAAGCCAAGTGCGGAATATGCCATGAAAAGCAGGATCAGGGCAAAATATTTCGGATCGATGTCGATATTTATCAAAATAACGGCAAAGATGAGCGTTGTAAGAAGGATAGGGATGCCTCCCATGGTAGGAGTGCCTGCCTTCGTATGATGGGATGAAGGCCCTTCCAAGCGGACATTTTGTCCGAGCTTGAATACCTTCAACGCCCAAACTATCGGAACGCTTATTAGCCAGCAGAAAATTGCCGAGAAAAAGAAAGTTAAGATTAAGTACATAGGCCTGAATTATATCAAAATAAAAAACCCTCGTCTACCTTCTGGTAAACGAGGGTTTTAGCAAAACCGCTGCGCTATCTAGAAATCAAAATTGACGCCGAAAGATACCAAGAACGGCAGACCAAAACCGAACCTTGTTCTCATGCTGTCGCTCACTATCCACTCAGTCCCCATTTCAGCGTTAAGTATCCCAAGTCCCACATAGCTTAAAGATGTTATTCCCAGCTGTTTCCTGACCAGTGAGGGGAGATCTTTATCGCTAACTCCAGGGTTGTTTGCTTTTACGATAGCGACCGCTGCGTTTATGGCGTCCGCAGAAGGATATCCCTTGAACCAGGTCATGCCGAACCCTATGCCGGATATCAGACCGTATTCAGTTCTCGGGTATCCGTAGGGATCCTTTTCAACGAAACCTATCAATGGGCTGCCCCCAAATCCAATGCCGCAGGTGAAATGCTTGCTAATAACAAGCGGATTAACGGAATCAGCAGCCGGAGCTGAAGGCGGCGTTGGAGGAGCAGACACTCTTTCTACCGGAATGGGCCGCTCGGTCGTGGGAGCCGGCGCACCTGCGAAAGCGGATGCCTGGGAAATGAACAATAAGACCAATATTGAAACGATACATCTTGAGAACTTCATATTTACCCCCTTCTAATTAATTAACTGTTTAGAATTATAAAGCGTAGGATGTTTTTGTCAAGAGATATTTTTCCTCATCCCTAGCCCTTCTCCATAAAATGGAGAAGGGAAACTAAACTATGGTTTTGTTTCCTCTCTCCTGCCTCACCCCAAAATCTATCGGTATCATAATCTACCAGTTCCGGTTGCGTAGCTCCCCTCTCCATGAAATGGAGAGGGGAATTAAAGGGGTGAGGAGGAGAGAGGCTAGGAATGAGGTGCA
>JBDRDU010000004.1:0-2056 GCA_043820455.1 bacterium
GAAAAGCTGGGTTCTGTCCATGAAAAAGTCGAAAGGATCGGCGCGCTGTCCGACTGGATAGCCAAAGAGCTCCGGCTTACCCAGGGCCAAAGAGAGAACATAAAGCAGATAGCGCGGCTTTGCAAAGCGGACCTTTTAACGCAAATGGTGCGTGAATTACCCGAACTTCAGGGCGTAATGGGAAGGGAGTATTGCCTGCTTGAGGGAAAGCCGAGAGAGACAGCGAACGGCATATTCGAGCACTACCTTCCGAGGCATTCGGAGGACCAGATGCCGTCCTCAATGGAAGGATCTGTCGTTGGGATCGCAGATAAGATGGATTCGATAGTAGGATGCTTCAGCATAGGACTTATCCCTTCCGGCTCCGAAGACCCTTATGCATTAAGAAGACAGGCCCACGGGATAGTGAGTATTCTGCTGAACAGGAAAATAAACCTTGAACTGAATGGCCTTGTCGAAAAAGCGCATAAGTTGTACGAGCCGTTATTTTTAAAGGTCAAAAGCAGCGAGATCCAAAAGGTCATACCGGATGTCCTTTCATTCATCGCAGCCAGGTTAAAAGCGATACTTCTTGAGGGGGGAACCAAATACGACGTTGCCGACGCAGTCCTCTTTAACTTTGCCGATGTTCTTGACTCCTGCGAAAAAGCAAAAGTGGTATCCAGACATCTTAAAGATGACTGGTTTAAGGGGATAGTGCTTACTGCGGACAGGATAAAGAGGCTGGCCGTCAAAGCCACCAGAGAGAACGTGATGGAAGCTGATTTTGTCCAGGAAGAAGAAAGGGCGGTATACGGCCTTTATCTTGACGTCAATGCCAGGATGGGGCAGGCCCTTACAAGGAACGATTATGGAACGGCATTGAAAGAGCTGGTGCGCATGACAAAGCCCATTGACGACTTTTTCGTAAAGGTCATGGTCATGGACAACAACGAAAAGGTCCGAACTAACAGGCTTGCGCTCCTAAAGACCCTTGATAGAATGTACCTTGAGATCGCCGATTTTTCCAAGATCGTGATGTAGCTCAAAGCCCCCGCATTTTTCCTGTCACATCACAAAAAAACGCAACTTGTAAATCACAATTTATTCTTGTATAATATCAAAGATGAAGATGTCACGGCTGCTTGCCCCTACGCTCCGCGAAGACCCTACGGAAGCGGAGATCGCAAGCCATAAACTGATGCTCAGGGCAGGCCTTATCAGAAAACTTTCTTCAGGAGTCTACACATATTTACCTCTTGGATGGCGTGTTATATGTAAAATCGAACAGATCATAAGGCAGGAAATGGACGCCTCCGGCGCCCTGGAAATTAAACTTCCCGCGCTCCTCCCCTCGGAACTATGGAAGGAAACCGGCCGCTGGGATGTTTACGGAAAAGAACTTTTCCGCATAAAGGACAGGCATGACAGGGAATTCTGTCTTGGGCCAACTCACGAAGAAATAATAACTGACCTTGTTCGGGGCAGCGTGAAGTCATACAAAGAGCTTCCCCTCAACCTTTACCAGATCCAAACGAAATACCGCGACGAGATAAGGCCGCGCTTCGGCGTGATGAGGGCCCGCGAATTCATAATGAAGGACGCTTATTCATTTGACAGGGATGAAGCAGGACTTGAAAAAAGCTACAAGATAATGTATGAAACTTATAACCGCATTTTTGACAGGTGCGGACTGCGTTACAGGGTTGCCCTTGCCGATCCGGGCCCGATAGGCGGAGGATTCTCCCAGGAATATATGGCGCTGTCCCCGACGGGAGAAGATGAGATTATGCACTGCGAAAAATGCGATCATGCGGCGGCGAAGGAAATGGCAGAGACCAAAGGACAAGAGATGCAGTGTCCAAAATGCAAGGGAAAGCTTACTGTCACAAGGGGAATAGAAGTGGGCCATATATTCAAGCTTGGGACTAAATATAGCGAAAAAATGGGAGCCGTATACCTTGACGAGGACGGAAAGCAGAAGCCTTATATGATGGGATGTTACGGCATAGGCGTCTCCCGGATCGCCGGGGCGATAATAGAGCAAAACTATGATGACTTCGGGATAAAATGGCCG
>JBDRDU010000005.1:0-31995 GCA_043820455.1 bacterium
AATTGGAATCGAACAGTGAAAAGATGGGAGGCTCCGCAAGGCGGAGGGAAGAAAAACGGAAGTTTTTCTTCCTGGGGAGCAGCCCCGAAGGGGCGATGAGGGGGTATCCCCTCATAGAGTGAGATTCCCCGTGGGGCTATTTTTCTTCAGCCGCAGCGCGCATCTTGTCGAACCACGACTTTATCTCGGAGGCATTATCCGCATCGAACAATTTAGGCAGCAGGATCCCAAGCAGATTTGGCCCCTGAGGAAAATAGGTGAGCGCGAGGTAATTAAAGCGGTCGAGCGGGTTTGCCGAAGGGTTCATTTTCAAAACTGCCAGCATGACCTTCTTTTGTGCTTCGCTGATCCCCTGCAGCTGCCCGAAAGTTGAGGAAATAAGCTTGGGCATATAGGTTTGGATGTTCGCTTCTAAAGTCTTTATACTTACGTCCGCGGGACTCAATTGAGGTGTCAATGCCTGGAGCGTCTGTGTGAGCGCATCTGTCTCGGAGCAATCAGAGTCATAGACAAAGAAAGATGACCGCCCGGATGCGGCGTTAAGGATCTGCTGCCGCTCTTTTTGCTGAGGAAAAGAATAGGTCAAAAAATATACTCCTCCCAGGGAAACGGTGCTTAACAAAAATTTGGAACAGGTCAATATCCCCTCCCTGAATTCAGGAAGCAGCCGTATTGCCATATTCACGGCTTCGTTTAGATCCGGCAGCCAACACACCCATTTACCGCGCTGCCCGGAATCATTACTGCTTAACGCTTTATCCCCTCCGCTTTTTTCGATCCAGATAAAGGAAGGATGCTCAAGAACAAAGTCATAGGAAGGGGCCCCCTGGCGGGCGGCGGCAAGCCGTTGAAAGGCGTTGAGCGATGCGACAAAGCTGCCCTCAGTCTTGACGCTACTTGAGATATCGGCAGCAGAATCGGGGATCTTGGGATGCAGCAGGGCGTCTTCTGCCTTTGTTATGATTCTCTGACGGGATTGCAGGATGATGTCTTTATCAGGTTTGTCGGAGTAAAGAAGATCTGCCACCAGTTGTTTTTCTCGTTCAAGAGCATCCTGCCATTTTTCCCAATTGGCCAACTGCAAGAATGCGGACATGGCGGTAAATCCTTTGGCGGAATTGACCGGCGGCGGGAATTTTAAAAACTTCCCTTCCTCACAATTGAGGCTGTAACGGGTAACAGGCAGGTATTGCCGGTGGGTCGCCAGAAATCCGGGCAGGTCCGAAGCGGAGATAGTTTGAGTTGCATCCCAAAAAGTTCGCCATCCCGGCTCAGAAATAAGACGAGGGGTTTTTCTAAGTACCTTTTGCACGAAATTCAATTTCCGGTAAAATTCGCTCCGAACGGCTTGTTGAGAGATCTTCATGCATATTTATCGGCGGTTAGCTTGGAAAATTTCAGGCAAGCGAGTATAATGATCATCCAAATGCATCAACTCATGAACCGTTTAAAGACCGTTAAAATGGACCGGCGCCGCTTGGTTTATTTAATCCTGATATTTGTCACCGTTTTCTACGCCGTTATGCTTTTCCCCGAACTGACCGAGCTTTCACCCGCCCTGAATGATGATGTTTTCCAATACTCTCTCTGTGTTTCGCTCAAAGGGGAGATCGAGGCCGGCGGCAACCCAATAGACCACTGGGTGCCATACTGGAGCATGGGTTTCCCAGTTTTCCATTATTACCAGCATTTGCCCCATTTAGCGGTCGTTTCGATCTATTATCTTCTTTTCAAAAAAATATCGATGTTCCTTATCTATCGCCTTATTTTATATCTGCTTTTGGTGTTTTACCCTTTAATATTGTATTACAGTTTAAGGAAGATGAATTTTTCAAGGATCTCTTCGGCCGGGGCGGCTATTTTCTCCCTGGCCCTTTCCAATATCAACGGCTACGGGTTTGAGCTCAATTCTTTTGTCTGGCGGGGTTCGGGAATGTTCACTCAACTATGGGCGATGTTCCTGCTCCCTCTTGCTCTCAGCAGTATTTACAGGACGCTGGTCGAGAACAAGAATTATTGCAGGTCGGTGCTGTTGCTTTTCCTCCTTACTATATCCCAGGTCATGTTCGGCATGATGGCGATCATGACCTCTTTTCTTTTCTTGTTCATAAGCTGGGATCGAGCGAAAATACTGGAAAGGATAAAACGGCTGGCCGTCATTCTCGCTTTCTTTTTCATTATCATCGCCTATTTCTTTATCCCGATGCAGCTGGACAGCCCTTACCATGCTCACAGCACTTATGATTTTCCGGAAAAATGGGATTCTTACGGCCCCCGCTATATAGTCACTCACTTCTTGAACGGGGATATCCTGGATCACGGCCGCCTGCCTGTCGCGACGGTACTTGCGGTTTTGGGGCTTCTTTTTTCTCTTGGCAGAAAAACGTTCAAATATCAATGGGCCGGGGCGGGGTTCATTCTCTGGTTTTTGCTTTACTTCGGAAGGCCGACCTGGGGGCTGCTTATTGATATCTTCCCCTTAAGTTCGGCGCTGCATCTGCACCGCTTTGTTACCATGGTCCATTTCTTCGGTGCCATTCTGGCGGGGATCGGCCTCTCAGTACTATATCAGAGGACAAAGCTTAAATTTAACCGCATCCTTGCGTTAGGGCTTGTTGTTCTTCTTGTTTGCCCTGTTTTCTGGGACAGATTTATTTTTCTTCAAAAGAACAGCGAATGGCTCCGTTCAAATAACGCGGCTTATATGAAAGAAAAAACCAACTTTAGGGCCATGCTTGATCATATCAAAAAAGCTTCACCCGGCAGGACCTATCCGGGGCGCCGTGCGAACTGGGGAAGCAGTTTTAAGATCGGCAGTACGGCGGTCCTTTTTTTCCTTGGCCCGGAAGAGATCCCGACCTTAAGCTGGCTTCCGTTTTCCTGGGCTTTGGCCGGGGACTTTTCCGAGAATTTCAATGAATACGAGCTGTCCCATTATAACCTGTTCAATGTCAGGTATATTTTGGCTGAGGAGGGGAAGACTTTCCCGTCTTTTGCCCGGGAAATAAGGAGATCCGGACGCTTCCGATTGTACAGGGTCGAGACCTCCGGCTACTTTGATCTGGTGGGATCGCCCATAGCGGTATACGGCAATAAAAATTCCATCTGGAACCTCACGCTTCTTTGGATGAGAAGCCCGCTGGTCTCAAAAAAACAGCATATTTCCGTATATTTTGACCGGAACTATCATGAGGGCTATCGGGACCATATGCTCTTAAAGGATAGGTGGGCTTTCTGGCGCCTGAAAGATCTTAAAGCGGATGACGGCAGGGTTGCCCCGCCGCAAGAAGAGCCTGTTAATATCTTTTCGGTCCCGGATCCTTTGGAAGCGGACCGGTACGCGGAAGTCTCTCCCGGCAAAGTGCTTTCGGAAAGGGCCGGCAAAAATACGTTTTCCGGCAGGATCAGGGCGGCAAAGGACTGCTTCCTCCTGTTCAAGATGACCTATCATCCGGGCTGGCATGCTTATATCGACGGCATGGAAAAAGATAAGGTGATCCTTTCGCCGGGTTTCATGGGAGTTAAGGTTAACAAAGGCGTGCACGAAGTTAAATTCGTTTATCGCGCCCAAAAATGGAAGATGCCTCTCTTGTTCCTGGGGATGGCTTCTTTAATGGCCCTTTTCTTGTGGGAAAGGAAAAGAAAATGAACCGCAGGGAAATACTGATCCTTATCCTGGCCTTTATGGCAGCGCTTGCTTTGCGAATATATTTTATCCCCGCGCCGGGATATGAGCAGGACATCCTGAATTTCAAGAACTGGAGCCAGGCGGCGGTAGAGCACGGGGTTCATAACATTTACGATAAAACTCAGTGCGACTATCCGCCGGCTTATATATATGTCCTGAAAACGGTCGGTTACACTTACAGGATCTTTTATCCCAAGTTCAACGAACATACTTATTTATTTAATTTTATGGTCAAATTCCCGGCCATACTAGCCGACCTTATTATATCCTTTGCCATCTTTTGGTTCTTGATAAAGAAGAATTCTTACTGGATCAGTTTTGCGGCTATGGCGGCCTACGCCTTTAATCCGGTCGTCATTTTGAATTCGGCTTACTGGGGGCAGGTTGATTCCGTTGCTTCTCTCATTGCCTTGGCGGCCATTCTGGCCCTAATCAAAAATAAATACGGTTGGGCTTGGGGCCTGATCACGATAGGTATATTGATCAAGATCCAGCTGTTCGTTCTTTTGCCCGTCATGGTCCTTGTAACTTGTATGAAAGGCGGGTTCAAGGCGTTCCTGAACAGCGTTGCGGTCGCTTGGTGCGTGTTCGTTCTCATTCTATTGCCTTTCTTCTATTTTCATCAGGTTGACCGGGTTATCGA
Source organism: bacterium (assembly GCA_043820455.1). Classification (GTDB taxonomy): domain Bacteria; phylum Margulisbacteria; class WOR-1; order CAVSGV01; family CAVSGV01; genus JBDRDU01. The sequence goes on from JBDRDU010000005.1 coordinate 4,332, forward strand.
CCGCGCCTTAAAGGCTGTGGGCGAGTATCCGTATCTGTCGCTGTATGCGTTCAACCTATGGTGGCTTGTCAGCGGAGGAAAGGGCAGGTGGGCCTCGGACGTTTGCCTGTTCATGGGCCTTTTTTCTTACAGGACGCTGGGGATGATCCTTCTGGGGGTGTTTTTCATCCTCCTGCTGAGATATCTTTTTCGCAGGAAAGCAGATGAAAACGCCGTATTTTTTGCATCTGCGCTGGCGCCTTTCGCCTTTTTCATGCTGTCCACTGAAATGCATGAGCGCTATGTCATTCCAGCGTTCGTTTTTCTGCTTTTGGCCGCGGTCAGGGACAGGAATCTAAGGGTGGTCTATGGAGCCCTTTCTCTGACGGCATTTTTCAATGCCCTGCTCGTCCTGTTCTGGACCTATCCGAAAAATTATCCTAAGATCCCGCCTTTCTGGCAATCGTTCCCTGCGGGCATGATCATCAGTTCGATCAATGTGGCACTGTTCCTTTTTGTTTTGTATCTGCTCGTGAAAGATATTAAGATAAAATATAAATATCCGGGCTATGTTTCTGCGGCGATCATCATTGCGCTTATCGGGCTTTATTTCTTGAAGCCGGCCCGCCCGATTTTCTTAAGCGACATTGTTCCAAGAACATATTATCAGCAGTGGGGACAGCTCCGCATGGACCGCAGCGTGGACGGGAACCCGCTGATCGTGAACGGATTTATTTATTCAAAAGGATTGGGCACGCATGCCTATTCTTCCATAGAGTATGCGCTGGACGGCCGCTTCCGTTTTCTGGAAGGGGCTGTGGGGCTGGATGTTGAGGCGAACCGTGGGAATAAGATAGAGGCCTGGATATATGCCGATAATAAATTGATATATCAAAGCGGAATAATGCAGGGATGGGAGAAGCCGCGCTATTTTCATCTTGATATTGCCGGAAAAAAAGAGCTCAAACTGCTTATTACGGACGGCGGCGACGGCATCAATTGCGATCACGGGGATTGGCTGAGGATAAAGCTCCTACCGTAGGTCCCGCCAGAGCTTAGAAAGTTCATAAAAAGCTTTCAATATCACTTTGATGTTCGCTCCAGTCTGCTTTCCTTCTTTCCTGGGATAGTGATGGACGCCGACCTGCTTTATCTTAAATCCTTTCTTTTTGGCCTTGATCAGCAATTCCGCACTAATGAATGCCCCATTGGACTTAAGATCAAGGTTTTGTATGACCTTTCTTTTTATCAGCTTGAACGCGCAATCCATATCACTTACCCAAATATTGAACAGGACGGCTATGAATGCTCCCCAAAGCTTGGCGAAAAGCCTGCGGTGTAAGGGATCCCTGCGTTTTATTCTGTAACCGATGACAAGGTCCGCCTCATTGATCAGGGGCAAAAGCAGTTTGATCTCGGAGATATCGAACTGGCTGTCGCCGTCGGTAAAAAAAACAAGCTCCTTTGTGGCATTGACGAACCCGGACCTTACGGCTGCCCCATAACCTTTGTTTTCCGGGTGATGCACCGCTTTGATGTTCTTGTCGGATTTTGCCAGGGAATCAATGATCTCCGGGGTTTTATCTTTACTTCCGTCATCAATAATGATGATCTCAAAGTCGCTGAAAAGCGGAGTTGCCGCCAGAACAGCGGCCTTGACCGTATTTTCAATGTTCTTCTCTTCGTTAAAAGCCGGAAAAAAAATCGAAATGCCCGGATAAGCCATGTTCCCGCCATTATAAGCCGGAAAGATCCGCCGGTCAAAACAAAAGCCGGGTTCAATCGACTTGCGGGAATTCGCTTTATCAGGTAACATTACAGGACATTTTATGGGAGAAATAGAAAGAACCAAGGTCAGGGTCCAGCCTGTATTGAAGCTTTATCTCGATCTTTCAAAGACCGATTACCTTCACTTCGGCTTTTGGAAAAAGGGCGACAAGCTCACGCTTGAGAATTTTCAGAAAGCCCAGGAAAGGTATCTTGCCAATCTGATAAAGTTCATCCCGAAGGGCGTAAAAACGATCCTTGATGTCGGCTGCGGGGTAGGGGGCAACGCGAGAAAGCTGGCAAGCTTGGGCTATAAGGTGACCGGCATATGCCCGGACCCGTATCAGGGAAAGCTTTTCAGGGAGAACACAAAAGGAAAAGCGGATTTTAAATTAACCACGCTGGAACGATACAAGACCGACCAGAAGTTTGACCTGATACTTATGAGCGAGTCGGTCCAGTACATACCTTTCAGGGACGGGCTGAAAAAAATAAAGGAGCTCCTGAAGCCGGACGGCCATCTTTTGATATCCGATTATTTCAAAAAACCTTCGGCAGCAAAAATGCTGAACCTCCCGTCGTCGTTCTTAAAGCTTTATATGGCGGAAGTAAGCAGGGCGGGCCTCAAAGTCGTCAGGGAGCAGGACATAACCAAAGGCATCACTCCCACCCTCGATTACGGCTCAAATGTTTACTGTAACTACATTAAACCGGTGCTGAACTGCATAATGACAACGATGCATGTCCACATGCCGCCGATCCACTGGCTTTTCGATCTTTTCCTTAAGATACCGGTAAAAGGCAGGTCAATAAGGCAGACGATCGTCAACAACCTTGTGCCGCTCAAGAGGGATGTTTTCGAGAAGTACCTCACGTACCGGGTGATGCTGATAAAGAAAAAATAAGAGCGAGGAACCGCGACTTGGCATGTGTCACCCTGAGTGAAACGAAGGGTCTGCCTTTAATAGACTCTTCGCTTCGCTCAGAGTGACAGTTATCTTAAATATTCTTTAAGTTTCTTGCTTCGCGTCGGGTGTCTCAGCTTTCTTAAAGCTTTTGCCTCTATCTGACGTATTCTCTCTCTGGTCACATTGAATACTTTGCCGACTTCCTCAAGCGTCCTTGGCTGTCCGTCATCAAGGCCGAAGCGAAGCTTAAGCACGGTCCGTTCCCTATCGCTAAGCGATGACATTACCTCTTCCAGGTCTTCCCGGAGCAGTCCGTGGAGCACCACAATATCAGGAGCCTGAACAGCGGTATCTTTCACAAAGTCACCGAGACGCGAGGAATCCTCGTCGCCAACGGGCATTTCCAGTGACAGAGGCATCTGGGATATCTTTATTATTTCCCTTACCTTGTCCACCGACATTCTCGCCCTTCTCGCGATCTCTTCGTCGGTCGGGCGATGTCCGAGCTGCTGCAGCAGCGTTCTGGACACTTTTCTGAGCCTGTTTATTGTTTCGATCATGTGCACGGGAATTCGTATGGTGCGCGCCTGGTCTGCAATAGACCTGGTTATGGCCTGGCGGACCCACCACGTGGCGTACGTGCTGAATTTATAGCCTTTTCTGTGATCGAACTTTTCAACGGCCCTGATAAGGCCGAGGTTCCCTTCCTGGATCAGGTCAAGGAAAAGCATCCCTCTTCCGGTGTATTTTTTTGCTATGGAAACAACAAGCCTCAAGTTCGAGTTGGTCAGCCTGTGCTTGTCCTTTAGGCTTCCGGCCCGGACTTTCCTTGCGCAGTCGATCTCATCGGATGGAGAAAGAAGTTTGTGCTTCCCGATCTCCCTCAAGTACATCCTCACGGTATCGTCGATGCCCGTGCCCCTTACTCCAACATCAACAGGAACATTTGTTACCACTTCTTCTGGCACCGGGGCGGCCTTTTTATCTTTTTCCTCGGATATCGTTATTCCGTGGAGAAGAAGCTCTTCTATTTCGTTTATGTTCTTCTCCGGCTCGGGGTAAATGGACATTATTTCCTCCGGAGTAAGATAGCCTTTCTTCTCGCCGATATTCTTTAAACTTTTCACATTTCTTTGCTCTTTCATCGGGTCACCTCCGGACTCGTTCGTTCATATACATTATCGCGAAGAAACGTGGATAATTTCACTATAAAGACAAAGATCTATATGCGTCGTTCAACCCGCTAAATTCCTTATGAAGCATGGAAACATTCTCCAGCTGCCCCTCTTTTTCCGCCGCGATTATCTTCCCGCGAAGGTTTTCCATCTGCAATTTAAGGTGATGAGCCTTTATCGTGTTTATGCAATCCCTGGCTGATCTTTCCGTGTTCGTTGCGGGATGATCGCTCATGATTATTTTTGAGAATAATTTCTTTGAATCCTCATCCGGCAGGTTCTCCAGCATAAAATGCACGGCATCTTTTGTTTCATCAGTGGCCGCGGACTGAAGAAGCTCCGCTATCGCCCTGGTGTTGTTGCTCGTGAACTCCTGCCAGGTTATGGACCGTTTGAACAGACCCATTATTTCCTTATCGCTTGCCGAAAGTTTTATAAGGCATTCTTCCGCCTTCTCAATTTTTAAGGAAGGTTTTTCAACGCTCCCCTTTAATGAGACGGCTCCGCCCCTTTTCTCGTAAAATCCGTGCCTTTTCACTTCAGACGAGACCTCCTCAAGGTTGAAGCCAAGCTTTCCAGCCGCAAGCTTTATGTACCCTTTTTGAACGAATTCATCTTTTTCCCCGGCGATGATCACGGCGACCGCTTTTACCGCTTTTGCGCGGCCTTCTATTTCACTCAGGTTGTATTTTGAGAGCGTGTCAAGGAGCATATATTCCATCCATGGGGCGGCTTTGTCCATGGAGCTAATGAAACTTTCCGCTCCTTTTGCTTTAAGCGCTCCATCAGGATCTTTCCCGCCTTCATATGCCGAAACTTTTACGCTCAATCCTTCGTCTTTCAATATCTCAACGCTTCTTGCCGTTGCCGTATTTCCCGCGCTGTCCCTGTCGAACGCCAGGATCACATTGTCGGCGAACCTGCGGATTATTTTCGCCTGGTTGGGGGTAAGCGCGGTCCCTAAAGGACAGATCACGTTCTTTATGCCGTACTGCCAGCAGGTTATCAGGTCAACATTGCCTTCCACGAGCACCACAGTTCTAGTTCTCTTTATTTCATCTTTTGTCACATTGATCCCGTAAACGGAATATCCCTTGTTGTAAATAGGGGAGTCCGGCGAATTTATGTATTTAGCTTCCTCGCTGGCCGGTGTTCCCGCGGGGATTATCCTGCCTCCAAAACCGATGACATGTTCCCTTAGATCGTATATCGGGAACATCAATCTTCCCCTGAACCTGTCGTAAAAGCCGCTTTTGTCCGTCCGTTCTATTATCAGTCCCAGCTTTTCCATGTCTTTTTGTGAAACACCCCTCTTGAATAGGAAATTCAGAAGAGAATCCCACTTATTTGGGGAATACCCGAGACCAAAGGCCTTTGCGGAAGCTTCATTGATGCCTCTTTTATTCAAGTATTCCCTGGCGACATCTCCCTCGCTACCCTCCAGAGCATCCCTGTAGAACTTTTGCGCAAGGTCCATTATCCCGAAGTGTTTGTCTTTTTCGCTTTGAAGCGCGGGAGAAGTGATAGTTTTCTTTACAGCAATGCCCTGACGTTCACCCAGAAGCGCGACGGATTCGGAGAAGCCGATATTCTCTATTTTCATCAGGAAGGCGAAGATGTTGCCGCCTTCGTTGCAGCCAAAGCAGTGGAATATCTGCTTTTCCGGGCTGACGGTAAAAGACGGCGTCTTTTCCGAATGGAAAGGGCAGAGCCCTATGTAATTCTTGCCCCTTTTCTTAAGAGGGACGTACTCCCCGATGATCTGGAGTATGTCGGATTTGTTCCTTATTTCATCTATTGTAGAGTTTGGTATCATTAATTGTTCGTTTTAACGTGCCATTCGTTCGGGATAAAGATCTCGGTGAACTTGTTCGTGGCGTATCTGTCCGTCATGCCTGCGATAAAATCTATTATATTCTGCACTATCTCCACTTCTTTCCAGCTGCTCTTGTAGTAAGGGAGCTTTTCCGGGTTCTCGTGGTAATATTTAAAAAGCTGCGCGAGAAGATAAGGGATCTTTTTTTCCTCACCTTTAGCCGTTGAGCTTGTATACACCTTCTCATAAAGAAAATCGTATAAGCCGTTCATCGCCCCCTCTATTTCTTTGTCCATCTGGATCTTGTTCTTATCCTTGCTTTTTGTGATGATGTTCGGGATTATCGTATCCAGGATGTTCTTTCCCAGGACATCCGTATGTTTTTTGGGAAGGTCCTTTTCCTGTATTATCCCTGCAAGAAGACTGTCTTCTATATCATGCCTTATGTAGGCGATATGGTCCGAATATCTTACGATCTGGCCCTCAAGCGTTGCCGGCAATTGCTTGTCTTTTTGAGGATGGTGGAGTATTCCGTCCCTGACTTCCCATGTCAAATTCAGGCCTTTTCCTCCCTTTTCAAGGACTTCAACCACTCTTACGCTTTGTTCGTTATGCCCGAAATATCTTTTGGGCGCGACATCGATAGTTTTAAGGATGTCGTTCAGTACGTCTTCGCCAGCATGCCCGAAAGGAGTATGCCCAAGGTCATGTCCCAGCGCTATGGCCTCCGTAAGGTCCTCGTTCAAGTTAAGCCCTCTGGCGATCGTCCGCGCGATCTGGGAAACTTCTATCGTGTGGGTTATCCTGGTCCGGTAATGGTCTTCAACGGGGGATATGAATACCTGTGTCTTGTGCTTTAATCTTCTGAACGCCTTGGAGTGGATTATCCTGTCCCTGTCCACTTGAAAACAGGTCCTTATGTCGTCTTCTTTTTCTTTTCTGTCCCTGCCTATGGAGTTCTTCGATCTTACTGCGTAGGGAGAAAGGAATTTATCCTCTCTCTCTTCTATTTCGTTGCGGATTAGCATTAGGCCCCCGAGATTAAATATAATTAAGTCGCAAAGACGGTAGTTTACAGGAAATATGAATTCTTGTCAAGTACTTCTTGATGGCTATCTGAATATTTGTTGATAGCAAGCCAAAAATCTGTCAATAGGGTTGACAGAATACCTTAAAATATCGCCCAAGGGTTTACTTGGTCGAATAAGATGTCTTGGCTTTCTCTTTTATTGCCGCGTGAGCAGCCGCAAGCCGCGCTATAGGAAGCCTGTAAGGCGAGCAGCTTACATAGTTAAGCCCTGTCCTGTGGCAGAATTCCACCGATGCAGGATCTCCGCCGTGTTCGCCGCAGATGCCCACTTTAAGATGTTTGTTCACGCTTCTTCCTTTTTCAACGCCCATCTTTACCAACTTGCCGACGCCGTCCTGATCAAGCGTGGCGAACGGGTCCTTTTCAAGGATGCCTTTGTCGATATAGCTGTTCAGGAATTTGACGACGTCATCCCGGCTGAACCCGAAGGTCGTCTGCGTAAGGTCATTCGTGCCAAAAGAGAAAAATTCCGCTTCGGTCGCTATCTCATCCGCGGTCACTGCAGCCCTGGGAAGCTCGATCATCGTGCCGATCATGTAATCGATCTTCATGCCATATCTTTTCATTGTTTCTTCGGCGATCCTTTTAATGATCGTTTTCTGGGACTTTAGCTCATTCACGAGGCCGACAAGAGGGATCATTATTTCGGGAACTATCTTCATCCCTTCTTTCTTCAGTTCACATGCGGCTTCGATTATCGCCTGCGCCTGCATTTCGGTTATTTCGGGATATGCAATGCCAAGACGGCAGCCTCTATGTCCGAGCATGGGGTTCAATTCATGGAGTTCCTCCACCCTTGCGAGTATCTTTTCCTTCTGCGCGATCTTTTCCTTGTCACCGCCGGTCGCCTTAAGCACCGCGATCTCCACCATCAATTCTTCTCTTTTTGGAAGAAATTCATGGAGCGGAGGATCAAGCAGTCTTATTGTGACCGGGTAGCCTTTCATTTCTTTGAACAAGCCGATGAAATCGCTTCTTTGCATGGGCAGGAGTTTTGCAAGTGCTTTGCGCCTGTCCGGCTCGGTCTTTGCCATTATCATTGCCTGCATGTGGGGCAATTTGTCTTCCGCGAAGAACATGTGTTCCGTGCGGCAGAGCCCGATGCCTTCTGCTCCGAATCCTCTTGCGACATGAGCATCATGCGGAACATCCGCATTTGCGCGGACGCCGAGCTTCCTGAACGTGTCCGCCCATTTCATCAGCTCTCCGAATTCCCCGGAAAGGGAAGGCTCAATGGTCGGCACCTGGCCGAGTATCACTTCGCCGGTGGTGCCGTTAAGGGTTATCCAGTCGCCTTCTTTCACGACAACATCCTTTATGCTGAACTTCTTTGCTTTTTCATCAACTCTTATTTCTTCACAGCCTGCAACGCAACATTTTCCCATGCCCCGCGCAACGACGGCGGCATGCGATGTCATTCCGCCTCTTGCGGTCAATATTCCCTGCGCGGCATCCATTCCGTGAATATCATCGGGACAGGTCTCGTTCCGAACAAGGATGGTCTTTTCCCCGACCTTTTTAACGGCTTCATCCGCCGTGAATACCGCCATTCCTGTGGCGGCGCCTGGAGAAGCGGGAAGGCCTTTTGCTATGACCTTTACTTTCGCTTTCGGATCGATTATTGGATGAAGGAGCTGGTCAAGAGAAGCGGGGTCTATCCTAAGTATCGCTTCTTCTTTGTTTATGAGGCCTTCTTTCACCATTTCAACAGCGATCCTTACAGCCGCAGGGGCGGTTCTCTTGCCTGTTCTGGTCTGTAACATATATAACTTGCCCTTTTGGATAGTGAACTCGAAATCCTGTATGTCGCGGTAGTGGTTCTCGAGCTTTGAGGTGATGGTCCTGAGCTGCTTGTAAACGACAGGCATTTCTTTTTCCAGTTTGGTAATGGGTTGGGGCGTTCTTATGCCCGCAACAACATCCTCACCCTGAGCATTGGTCAAGTATTCCCCGTAGAATTTATTCTCGCCTGTTGAGGGGTTCCTTGTGAAACCCACGCCTGTGGCCGAGTCATCGCCCATATTGCCGAAAACCATGGCTTGAACGTTTACCGCGGTGCCGAGCATTGCGGAAATATCGTTCAGTTTTCTATATATAATTGCCCTCGGATTCATCCACGATTTAAATACGGCGTCGCGCGCCATATCAAGCTGCACTCTGGCGTCCTGTGGGAATTCCTTGCCCGTTGATTCTTTTACGGCCTTCTTATACTTTAAGATAAGGTCCTTAAGGTCCTCCGCCTTAAGTTCCGTGTCAAGTGTTACGCCGAGCTCTTCCTTTTTATGCTGAAGGATATGTTCGAACTCATTCTTTTCTATGCCCAATACCACGCTGCCGAACATCTGTATGAAGCGCCTGTAACAATCGTAGGCGAACCTTTCATTCTTTGTTTTTGTTATCAGGCCGTGGACGGTCTCGTCATTAAGTCCCAGATTGAGGATAGTGTCCATCATTCCCGGCATGGAGAATTTTGATCCCGATCTTACCGAAACAAGAAGGGGGTTCCGTGGATCGCCGAGTTTCGCGCCCATGGATTTCTCGAGCTTTTCCGCGTAATTTGACTGCTGCTTTGCCACCTCGGCGGGTACTTTGCTGCCGACCTTATAGAACATATTGCAGACCTCGGTCGTTATGGTAAAGCCGGATGGCACCGGCACTCCCGTATTCGTCATTTCGGCAAGACCCGCGCCTTTTCCTCCAAGCAGGTCCTTCATCTGGCCGTTACCCTCCGCCTTGCCGTCCCCGAAATAATAAACATACTTTTTACCGGATGATCTCTTTTTTCCCTTTACCATTTTTATTCCCTTTCCTCTCCCCGCCCGAGGCGGGTCCGCCTTTGGCGGATAATATTTTTTTGCGAAAAACCTTGCTATTATATAACAACCGCCGGGATTTTGCACGGGGATTTCAGAAGGGGAGCGCAATGATCTTCTCGCAGAGGCAAGCTCTGCTCTTTCAGCAATAGAGCGGAGTTTACTTCCGCGAAAAAGATTTAAGGTTTAGCCGTGTCCATCTGCTTCAAAAGAAAAATATCATCATTACCTTCAAAGGGATTGGTTCTGGCTATTCCTTCAGAGTTTAGAAATCTTATAGTTCTAGCTTTATTTACATAAAAAAGTTCAGGAACCCCATTTACAAAATTTAAAAGTCTCCAGAGTGCATAAGTGCCAGGAACCGATAGTTTTTCTTTTAATTCTTTAAATAAGTTTACAAAATCCTCCTCAGCAATCTTAACGCTTCTTATATTTAAGGGGAGGTCGTTTTTAAGGTATTTCTGCATCTTATCCCCACCTATTATTGCTGGAGCATTAAAAAGGTAAAGATTCGCTGGCGGGGTTGAGCCAAAGCCGTTTTCCTGAATGATGTTAATTGATTCTGCTTGTGATTGAGATAGCTGTTCAGTATCCTTGGAATACTGGATATTCCATCGCGACATTAAAACACAAACAAGAGATATGTCGGTTGCCCAGACTGATGTTGCGCCGAGCTTGGCCGCATATATTAAATTAACTCCGGTTCCGCACCCGATCTCCATGATAGTTTGACCGCGGACTAGATCGCTGATCTTCAGTATATTCGATTGAAAATCTAGTGCGCTGTTGTTTGTGGGAGAGAAAACTCCTTCAAAAGGAAGGTCGATAAGCTTAAGTTTGGGTGGGAATGAAGTCTCTTCTATTGATGCCATTACCTGCTGCGGCTCTGCCTTCTGATCCGGGAAAAGCGCTGCAGCTGAGGCTTTGGTTAATCGTGTGATCCGCTCATATGCATTAAGGTTACCGAATTGACTGAAGGGGTGAACATTTGAATTAGCTAAAAACGGCGCAAAATTGAGGAGAAATGGTTTACTGGAACCTTTGCATCCTGCCTCGACCAGCAGGCCATATGGGATGTTAGAAAACCCTTTAAATAAAGATCGGCTGCTGCCAATTTCTTTTTTGGAGGCCACCAGCAAATGTGATTTTGGATCTATCTCTTTTAAGCCCAAGAGCTCCTTGAAAAAGCTTTGTCCATTTGTATTTAGGGTGAAAGGGAGATGCTCGGCATTTCCCGTTTTCTTTAGGACGCTGCCTTTCCTAAACCCTCCTAACGAGCTTAACATCTTAGAAAATGTAGGGAGGGTGCGAAAATTCCCTGCTAAGCTTTTAATATTATTGTACATGACAGAGCCCATTATTTTTCAACCCCTATAGGTATTGTCGTAAAAACTATCCGGAAATTTCAGGCGGATTGATCAAAGGTAATGTTAAAAGGATGACGCAAAAAAACGAGGTTTTGGCTAAGCCAGCATTATTCCGGCTCCGAACCTTCCGGTAACGCCCGCTCCAGCTCGGGAGGAAAAGAAAGTGTCGCTTTCGCAGTGCGTGCATATTTTCGAGACCTCGATATTTGACTCCGGGATCCCCAAGGCGGTCAGCTGCCTTTTATTCGCTTCCCACATGTCAAAGTAATTTTTACCGTCCCTTGCTTTTATCAAACCTGAGGCGTCTTTCAGATTATTTGCCGCTTCCCTCACGACTTCATGGCCGACCTCATAGCAGCAGGGGCCGATGGAAGGGCCGATCCCTACATATATATGACGCGGATCCGACTTGTACCTTTTGACCATTGTGCTGACGGTGTTATGTGCCATGTTTAAGGTAGTGCCCCGCCATCCCGCGTGGGCCGCGGCGATCACTTTTTGCTTTGGATCGTAGAAGAGCAGGGGAACGCAATCAGCTGCCTGTATCATCAATAATATTCCGGGGGTGTTAGTCACCATGGCATCGACCTCGTCCAGGGCGGAGATGTGATCCATAGCTCCTTTTCCGCGCATATTTTTTGGGACTATTGCGACCTTGCTGCCGTGGACCTGTTTTGCCGCGGTCAGGCTTTCCACCTTGAATCCCACGGCGTCCGCAAGAAGCTTCCGGTTCAAGATAACATGCTTCGGATCATCCGATACATTGAAGCTAAGGTTCAGCGTGTCGAACGGCGGCTTGCTTACGCCTCCGTTCCTTGTGGAGATGAAATGGAGTATCCCTTTTTGATGAGAGAGGTTCTCAAAAAGGAAAGTATGTATCGCCTTATGAGACTTTGCTGCCATTTGGGATGTCTTTATCTACGGTTATCAGCGTTAACGAGCTTTTGTCTTCGGTCGATGAGGCAAGGATCATCCCGTGGGAGATGACTCCTCTTAAGGTTTTTGGTTCCAGGTTGGCGACGACGACCACTTTTTTCCCGATCAATTCCTCTTTCGTGTAGAACGATTTAATGCCTGCGACCACTATCCGCTCTTCTCCCATATCAACGGTCACCTTGTAGATCTTGTCTGCTCCTTCGATGTCCTCCGCTGTTTTTATCTGTGCCACACGCAGGTCCATTGCCTTGAAATGGTCAAAAGTTATATTTTCCATTTATTTCCCCCTTATCACTTTATTCTTCAGCGTGCCAATTCCCTCGATCTCCACCTCGACGGCATCTCCGATCTCAAGCGGCCCCACGCCTGGAGGCGTTCCTGTAATGATGACATCTCCGGGCAGAAGCGTCATGACAGATGAAACAAATGACACCAGTTCAAAAACATCAAATATCATGTTCTTTGTGTTCGAATCCTGCTTTACACGGCCGTTCACTCTGGTCTGGATCTTCAAATTCGCGGGATCCAGGTCATTGACCACTTTTGGGCCGAGAGGGCAGAAAGTGTCAAAAGATTTTGCCCTTGTCCACTGGCCGTCGATATTCTGAAGATCTCTGGCGGTTACATCGTTGGCGCAAGTGTATCCTTTGATATATTTTTTAACTTCCGATCTTTGGATATTCCTCGCTTTTCTGCCGAGGATGACCGCAAGTTCGCCTTCATAATGGACGTTCCTGCTTTGAGGCGGATATATTATCGGCTGTCCGTTCTTTATGGCGGATGTCGAGGGTTTCATGAACATGATGGGATGGTCCGGCACGGGCATTTTTAATTCCCTGGCGTGATCGTAGTAATTAAGCCCTATTGCGATTATCTTGGAAGGTTTTAACATATATATTTATTAATTTTAGATTAAATGGAGCTGGGGAGGATCGAACTCCCGACCTCTTGACTGCCAGTCAAGCGTTCTCCCAGCTGAACTACAGCCCCATAATTACTGACCTCCCCGATTCCATCGGGGCGTTCTCCCAGCTGAACTACGGCCCCAACCGCTTCGCGGTAAATCCCAATTTCCAATTTGTCATTGCCTGCCCGCCGGCAGGCGGGGGATTTTATCATTCATTTGATATTTGTCATTGGTCATTTGTCATTACCTACATATGGTAGGTTATGGCTGTCTTTTCCCAGATCTCTTCAAGACTGTAACGCTTTCGCTCTTCCGCTCCCATAATATGAACTATAATGCTGCCAAGGTCAAGTATCAGCCAGTTCGATTCCACCTTTCCCTGCCATGGAGGAGCGTTACGCCCCATTTTTTCAAGCGCTTCATCCACGGACCTGGTCAATGCCCTTGCCTGGGGAGTGGAGGAGCTTGTGGCGATTATGAAATAATCGGTTATCGAAGCGAACTTTTCTGCCCCTCCTGCAGATGAAGCAACATCAATGACGCTGATATCCGCGGCCTGTTTGTCGTCCAGCGCCTTGGAGATGATCTCCGCCATCTTGTTCGTTCCTGTCGCTTTTTTAACTATTTAAGTCACTCCCGTTCACAAAAGTCCTTTTTTTCTGTACACCGGGCGCCAGATACTGGCGGGTTATACGCTTAACTTCGGCGATGTTCGGCTTCAGATAATACACCTTGTCGATCATGATCGCGTCGCCGGGAAGGGCCGTCATTTCAATGTTCCCTATGTCAAAGGACTGCCTCATTGCAAGCGACAGGCCGAGCACCTGCCGCGCGCTCATGTTCGTGGTTATGTTCGAAAGAAGGGACATTATTACTTTTGGCGCGCTCAGGAAGTCTTTCTTTGTAATAATCTTTCTGGCAATGGCCTGTATGAATTTTTGCTGGCGGAGTATCCTGCCCATATCTCCCGAAGGGTCATGCCGGAACCTTACATAACCCAGCGCCTGGCGGCCGTTCAAGTGCTGGGTCCCGGGATACAGGTCCACAAAAAGCCCTCCTGCGTAATCCACATAGTACATCCTTTTTTCAATGTTTACTGTAAGCCCTCCAAGGGTGTCGATCACTTTTGCGAGCCCGTCAATATTTATCGCTACGGTGAACGGTATTTTGATGCCAAAGAAATTTTCAAGGGACCTTCTTGTCAGAGATATCCCGCCGTAAGCGAACGCATGGTTCACTTTTGTCAGTCCTATCCCCGGCACGTCCATGATAGTGTCGCGGGGGATGGCCACAACATTGACCTTTTTATCTGTCGGCGATATATGAACGACCAGGATCGTATCCGTTCTGTGTGAGCCCTCCACATTATCCAGCCCGACCACGAGCAGATTTGTATCCCCGATAAAAGGGGATGCTGACATCATCGTAAGGAAAGTTTCCAGCAGGGCGAATCTGGATATGACCGCTGACGCGATGCCGAGGAATGTTGAGGTGCAAAGGATCAGGACCAGAAGGCTTATCAGTAAAACGGTCCTCTTCGATCTTTTTGCGGGACGGGATTTCCTTGGCCCGCGGCTGGAAAAAGACAAATCCTTTGGTTGGGAGGTCAGTAATCTTATAAGATTCCTGTTTAATTTGACCAAGTTTCTTTTTTTACTCATGCTTTTTGAGATAATGATCCTTGACCTCAATGGTCATGGGATGGATCGGCAGATCATTATCCGACAGGTATTTTATCATAGAGCTTGATATGGCCACAATGGCCTGGTCTATGTCCGTTTCTGCGAGCTTTCTTGTGGAAGCAACGCCTGCGTGCGACCTTCCTTCCTCTATGTGATCCGCGACATAGATCATTTTTTCCAGCATTGTCATGTGCTTGCGTCCGAGCGTATGGGAGCTTATAGCCCTCAGTATCTGCCTGTCACGGATCCCGAATTCCGTTCTTGCGATATAAGCGGAAAGCGAAGCGTGGAGAAGTTTTGGCTCGGCCCTTGATATGGGATCTATCTTCACCTTGATCTTCTCCGCGAACTTCAGGAGACCGCCCCTGTCCATATGCCTTGAAACATCGTGCAACAGTCCCGCTATGCCGGCTTTTTTTACGCTTACCTTGTGGAATTTCGAGAGATGCAGGACTTTGTCCCTGACTCTCAAGGAATGCTTGAACCTGGAGGGGCCAAGCAGCCCCTTCAGCTTTTTTATGATGTTTTTTTCATCCATCTTCAGCTGGACGGCGTTTCGCGGGATTGCTTTGGGCGGGATTCGTTCACTATTAAAGCTCTTCCTCCCAAAGTAAAACCGTCCATGGCTTTTATTATTTTCTGGGCGTCGGCATCTTCTACTTCAACAAATCCGAAGCCTCGCGATCTTCCGGTTTCGCGCTCCGTTACTATCCTTGAAGATATCACCTGTCCGTGCGCCTCAAAAGCGCTGGTCAGTTCCGTCTCCGTCGTTTGCCATGAAAGATTCCCAACATATAAGGTCTTGGACACTTGTTCACCTCCTGATCACGCATCGATTATAACTTATTTTCTTGTCAAGGCCAACTTTTAAAACTATAATGACCTGGCATGAAAACAGTGGCTGTTATACTTGCCGCGGGCAAGGGAGTAAGGATGAAGTCGGACCTTCCCAAAGTTTCGCATCCCGTCTTTGGAAAACCCATGATCGTTCGCGTCCTGGATGCAGTGGAGGGATTAAAGCTTGATGAGATCTTTGTGGTCGTCGGTTACAGGGCGGATGTCGTCAGGTCGGAATGCAAGGGTTTTAATGTTACCTTTGTGGAACAGAAGGAGCAGCTTGGAACGGGCCATGCGGTAATGCAGACGGCCCCTTACATAAAGGACTGCGTTGTTCTGGTATTGAACGGTGATATGCCTCTCATCAAGACCGATACCCTGAAAGAATTCATTTCCCGGCACCTGGGATCAAAGTCCGCGTCCGCCACGGTATTAACTGCGGTACTGCCGGATCCGGGTTCGTATGGAAGGATCGTAAGGGGCGGCGGCGAGCGCATCTTGAAAATAGTGGAGAGGAAGGATGCCAGTGCGGAAGAATCGGCCATTAAAGAGATAAACACGGGGACATATTGTTTCAATTCACGCGATCTGCTCGACGCATTAAATGAAATAAAGCCGGACAATGCTCAAAAGGAATATTACCTGACGGATGTCATAGGCGTTTTGACAAAGCGCAATTTGGCCGTTCATGCGCATGAGGCAAAAGATCCGAACGAAGTGCTTGGAGTGAACACAATAGAAGAGCTTGCCAGATTGGAAGGATCCTTTAAAAATGCTTCATGATATGAACAATGTGATCCTGATCATCACCTTTGCGGTGAATGTGGCCCTGGCGGCGTACCTGACCGCAAGGGATAGGAAGAATGCGACGAACATATCTTACAGCATGCTCCTGCTGTGCCTGGCTGCCTGGGCGATAAGCTTTGTCTTTTGGGATGCCGCGGTAAATCCGTCCTGGATAAAATTCTGGATAGGCATTAATTTCTTTTCCACCATTTTTGTGGCTGCCTTCCTTTTGTATTTTTCGTTAATTTTCCCGAAAGCCGATTTTATCCGCGCAAAGACAGTGCTGTTCGCGATATTCCTGCCGGCATTCGTTTTCGGGGCGGTATCTTTTACGGACCTCATCGCGGAAGGCATATCTCCGCCTTATATAGAGCCTGCACACGGGCAATGGTATTTATTGTTCGCGGCATATCTTATCGCTTATATCAGTTATTCCCTTTACATTATCTTGACCAAATACATAATGTCCAAGGGGAGGGAAAAACTTCAGCTCCAGTATCTTATGATAGGTTTTTTTGTCACCTCGATCGTGAGCGTTCTCGCGAATGTCATTCTTGTTTCAAAGGGCATGGTAACGCTGGGCCCCGTCATGATGAATACCTTCGGACCGGCCTCCACTCTTGTAGCGGCAGCCTTTACCACTTATGCCATCGTAAAGCATAAGCTTCTTGGCATTGACGACTTCTTTTTAAGAGGCACTTTTTTTGTTTGGGGGGCGTTTCTGGCGGTCGGTTCCGTGAACATAATTGTTTCCGGACACGCCCAGTTCCTGGTCCCGTTCAATGTGATCCTCGCGGCGGTCGCCCTTGGTTTTTACATCCTTTTCCTGAACATCAAGAACGAGATAAATAGGTCGTTTTTCGCGTTATCGCTCTGCCTGGCATTGTGGATGTACGCCGCTCTCAATTTCGCTTATTCCACGTCGCTTTTAGACGCGATATATTGGGGAAAACTGGCATTTGTCGGCCCCATCCTTATCCCGTCCATCTTTTATTTTTTCACTTCGGTCTTTCCAAGAAAGATAAAAAAACTCTCATCCTACCAAATGGGATTGATGTTCATTCTGCCTCTGGCGGCCTTGGCTGTTTTGCCGACAGATCTTATTTTAAAGGGAGTTGTTTTTACCGATGGGTACCCTTCGCCCGTTTTCGGGATGGGGTATAACTTGATCATCGCTTATTTCCTGGCCTATGTCGGCTACGGCGTTGCGAACATGATCGGCAAATACAACGCATTCGTCGGGGCGGAGAAAATGCAATCCAGATATTTGCTTCTGGGGGTTTCTTTAAGCGCTGTTTTTGCTTCTATAACAAGCATCGTGCTTCCCTGGATAGGAGAGTCCAAATTGGTGGCGCACGGCCCTCTTTTTACGATCATGTTCATCGTGACCTGCGCATATGCGATAGGGGTGGCAAGACTTTTAAGCATTGAATTCATGATGCAAAAGGGACTTATACACCTGCTTATCTCGACGATATTGACGATGTTATATCTTCTGGTGGGTTTTATTTCCGGACAGTCGCCAACGGCCATATTTGAACATAAAACGCTCATAGCGGCCATGTTATTTGCGTTGTTCGCCTCGTTGATATATCAGCCTGTTTACGGGTTTATCCAAAAATACTCGGACAGGCTGTTTTACGGAGGAAAATACGATTACCGGAAAACCCTTCTTAACATAAGCCAAGGGATAACGTTGGTCATGAAGCTCAGCGAGCTGATAGGGCTGATAGTTTCCACTTTCCTTAACACAATTAAAGTGAAAGAGATATCTGTCCTGCTTTTTAACGAGAGCAAGAACAAGTTCAAAAGCGTGCCGTGCGACATAAAAACATCCGGAAGATATAAGCGGATCGAATTTGACGCGGGCGGACACATAGCTTCCTGGCTTTCCGCGAACAAAGGCATCCTTGTAAGGGACGAGCTGGAAGGCGAGATAGAAAAGTACAGCTCTCTGTGGCTGGAAAGGGGGCTGCTTTCCGAACTTCAGGACCTGCGGGATGAGCTTTCCAAGCTGGGGATGGCGGTATGGATACCGGTCATTTCAAAAGGCAAATTGATAGCGATAATATGCCTTGGATATAAACAATCGGGCGACATGTATACTGACGAGGACATAGGGCTTCTCAAGACCCTGGCGAACCAGGTGGCCGTGGCCGTTGAAAATTCGATCATGTATTCCACGATCTCAAAACAATATGAAGAATTAAAACTGACGAAGGATAAATTGAGCGAAGCGGATAAATTGGCGTCCCTTGGCACCATGGCCGCCGGCATGGCTCACGAGATCAAAAACCCGCTCTCCTCAATGAAGGTCTTTTCACAGCTTCTGCATGAAAGATACCAGGACGCGGAATTCAGGGGAAAATTCGAGGAGATCATACCGAAGGAGATAAGCCGCATAGACAGGATAGTGGAGGGATTGCTCAGTTTTGCAAAATCGCCGGAACCGCAGCTCTCGCAAGTCAGCATCCAGGAATTGCTCGAAGAGATATTGAGCGACATTAAAGGGGACATAGAGAGGAACGGCATAAACATCGTGAAAAGGTTCGCTGAAGTGCCGGCTGTTCAAGCTGACAGGGACCAGATCGCAAGAGCGTTCTCGAACATAATATTGAACGCGGTCCAATCCATGCCGTCCGGGGGCGAGCTTATCCTGGATGTCAGCGCTGTTAATAAGCCTTCAAAATCGGTGGTCGTGAAGATCATAGATAAAGGGCACGGCATCTCAAAAGAGCACTTGAAACATATCTTCGATCCTTTCTTTACGACAAAGCACTACGGTACGGGGCTGGGGCTTACCATTTCCCACAGCATCATAGATAAACATAAAGGGACGACAGATATTCAAAGCGAACCGGATAAAGGGACAACGGTCATCATAACTTTACCGGCCTCCCAGTGAGTGATATAATAAAATGAAGGTCCGGAAATCATATGAAAAAAATTAAAATATTGGTTTTAAGCGATGATGCGGCCGTCGTATCTCCCCTCAAAGGAGCCTATGACGTTGAAGCGGCATCAAGCCGCAGCGACATTATAAAGAGAGCAGGGGGGAATCCTGGGGCCCTTGCTGTTATTGACTGCGACATGAAGGATGCGGCGAACGGGATCGCCTTGTACAAGGAAATGAAAAAACTTTCTCCGGACACGCCCGTCATAATGCTCTCGTCCGCTGTTGCCATACCCGAAGCCGTGGAAGCCGCAAAACTGGGAGTAAGCGACTTTATAAGAAAACCCGCCACGGCTGACGCGCTGCTCGCATCCGTTAAGCGCAATCTTTCATCCGGCTGGAGCGTGGAAATAAAGCCAAGGACCCAGCCTGGAAGGGAGTGGCTGCTTGGCAGGGGGAATAAGGTAAAGACACTGTTCAAAGACCTTGAGGCCGCGATAAACGGAAAGAAAAACATCCTTTTCATTTCTGAGCCGGGCGCAGATATTATGGGCCTTGCAAAGCTTGTGCGCGATCATTCCAAAGGGGTCCAAAAGCTGACGACCATCGATATGCTGCCGTACCAGAGGGAGAACCTGGAGAGCATATTCTGGACGGTCCTTCAGGAGGCGCTCGTTGATTCTGATATGATATATCTTGAAAGATTCAGCGCCGCCAACGAAAAACTTCAGGCAAGCGTCATAGATTACGTCAAGAACAGGGTTCTAAGGGTGCAGGTCAAATTGATCGCAAGCGCCCGGATCAAAGAGGTCAGCGAAATATTCAATGATTGGGAAAAGATAAGCGTGCCGGGCTTAAAGGACAGGAAAGAGGACTTACCCGATATCTTGGGGGCGTATGTTGACAAATATTCGATAAAATTCGGGAAGAAAATAAGCGGCATAGATCTTGACGTTCTTAAGATGATCAACGATTACAGCTGGCCGGGCAATTACCGCGAGCTTGAATGCGTCGTGGAAAATTCTGCCTTGTCCTGCGAGGGAAGCGTGCTAACGCTTAAGGATGTTCAACTTATGAGCAAGATGGTCTTTGAGGGCCTGCAGTCTTCGCAAACGGAGAACCTTTTGGACTTTAGGAACAATATCGAAAAAAAGCTCGTGAATATTTTCCATAAAAAGACCGGATCGGATGATGTGACCGCGAATCTTCTGGATATCCCCAGGTCCAGGATATCGGAAGGCCTTACAAAGTAGAACCTTCGCAGAGACAAGCTCTGCTCTGTTATTGAAGAGCGGAGTTTATCTCCGCGATTTCATCACCTTATCGATCAATTCGAGAGCTTTTTCCGCGCTTTCAGCTTCCGCGATTATCCTGATGGCGGGCTCGGTGTTCGAAGGTCTTACGTGGACCCAGGCGTTCTTGTAAATGACCTTTATCCCTTCGGTCAGGTCGAGTGTTTCCTCCGTGAATGTTCGCTTCACCTTTTCCATGAAGGAAGCTGCTTCGTCCTTTGAGGAACACGCGACCTTTTCTTTTACGATGAAATATTTCGGCAAACCGTCTATCGCGGATGAAGCGCTTTTGCCTTTCCTTGAGAGCGAATCAAGTATAAGGCCTATTCCCGCAAGGCTGTCGCGGGCGTAGCCCACCTTGGGATACATGATGCCGCCGTTGCCTTCCCCTCCGATAAGGGCTTTTTGCTTTACCATTTCCTCTGCAACATTCACTTCTCCTATCCTTGTCCTTATCACTTTCGCGCCGTATTTTTTCGCTATGTCGTCCACCATCATGCTTGTCGAGAGATTGGTCACTATTTTGGGGCTCGGGGTTTTTCCGCCGGAGGCGGATCCGCCTTTGGCGGAGGATATTGACAATATATGTTCCGCTACTATTGCCAAAGTGTATTCTTCTCCCGGTGCCGTTCCTTTTTCCGTGACCACGGCCAATCGGTCTGCGTCGGCATCCTGTGCGAACCCGATATCCGCGCCTGCTGCCTTTACTTTTTCACAGAGGTCTTTCAGGTTCGCCGGTATAGGTTCCGGATTGTGCGGAAAAGGCTTCTTTGTGTCTGTGTAAAGCTCTATCACTTCGCATCCGAGCTCTTTAAGAAGTTCCACGGTTATCACGGAACCTGCGCCGTTGCAGCTGTCGAGGACCACCTTGAATTTCCTTTTCCTGATGCCCTGCACATCAACGCATCCGAGGACTTTTTTAATGTGTGGGTCAAGAGGTTTATCCTGGATCTTTAAGCTGCCGGTCCTGGCCGGAACAATGAAGGACCTTTTCTCGTATATGCCTATCAATCTTTCGGCCTCATCCTTATTCAGGAAGATGCCGTCCGATCTTACGAATTTAAGCCCGTTCCACTGTGCCGGATTGTGGCTTGCGGTTATGATGATACCGCCGTCGGCTTTGAGCTCTTTTACCATGAGCTGGACCGTAGGGGTGGGACATATCCCCAGGTAAGTGACGTCTATCCCCATGCTGTTCAGGTTGGAGATCACGATATCTTTTATCTTTTCGCCGGAAGCCCTCGGGTCCCGGCCGGCGACAACAACACCCCTTTTTATGTAAGAGGCGAAAGCTCTTGAAAAATCAGATACGACCTCGTCGGTGAGCGACTCGCCGGTAATTCCGCGGATCCCAGAAATGCTTATTTTTAGAGTCATGCGTCTCCTCTTGAAGTTGAATTCAAAGTATTATATCATGGAAAACAATTAATAATGAACAATGACACAATGAACAACGAGGTAGAATTATTGTAAATAATGTCGCGGAGCGACGCCATGTTGTTCATTGTTAATTGTGAAATTGGGTCATTGTCCTGAAAGGCGGGTGTTTTGATTGGCGATAGTTTACGGTGCGATACTCCCTCATCCTCCAGTTATCATCCCTGCGGTCGGCGGGACCAGGGTAAAAGAGATAATTAAAACGAAAAAGGCCTTTGAAGAGGTCGGAAAAAGGTTCAAAATCAGGGAGATCGACGCGGTCGTCATAATAACTCCTCACGGGAACGTTTCGCAGGTCTCTGTCCCGATATACGTGAGCCATATTTTTGAGGGAAATCTCAGCTATTTCGGCGCAGACAAGCCGGTCTTTTCCTTTAAGGGCGATCCGGTGCTTGGCAACGAGATCATAAAAGAGTCCAGAAAGCAGAACATAGAGGTGTCGCACATTTTGGAAACGATGCTCGATCACGGCGTGACAGTCCCAATGTATTACCTCACAATGGCCTCGTTCAAAAAACCGATAGTCCCTGTGGCATTGGCATTTCTCCCGTACAAGGACCTTTACAACTTCGGAGAAACAATAAGGACCGCTTCGGATAATCTGGGGAAAAAAGTTGCGGTCATAGCGAGCGGCGACCTTTCTCACAGATTAACGCCCGATGCTCCGGCGGGCTACAATCCGGAAGGCAAGAAATTCGACGAAGAGATCGTAAGACTTGCGGGAGAGTGCGACGCTGAGGGTATCCTGAACCTTGACCCGAATTTGATCGAGGCGGCAGGGGAGTGCGGATTCAGATCCATCGTTATGCTTATGGGCGCGCTAAAAGGTCTGGATGTCGTGCCGGAGGTTATTTCATATGAAGGGCCGTTCGGCGTGGGATATATGGTAGCTACTTTTGATGTCAAGCTCGCAAGTTGAACTGGCCAGAAAGGCCATAGAATCCTACATAAAAGAAGGAAAGAAGATCTCTCCCCCGCAGGAGCTGCCCGCGGAGCTGAAAGAAGCGGCAGGTGTTTTTGTTTCACTTCACAAAGCGCATCAACTAAGGGGCTGCATAGGGACGTTCCTTCCCACCAAGGCCAATGTTGCCGAAGAGATAATCTCGAACGCGATAGAGTCGTCGACCAGGGATCCCAGGTTCCCTCCGGTGAAAAAAGAGGAGCTCTCCGAGCTTGAGATATCGGTGGATGTCCTGACTGCGCCTGCGCCTGTTTCAAATATCGATGAGCTCGACCCCAAAAAATACGGTATAATAGTGCACAGCGGCGGAAGGCGCGGGCTTTTACTCCCCGATCTTGAAGGGGTGGATACGCCGGAGCGCCAGATAGCGATCTGCAGGCAGAAAGCGTGGATAGGGGAGGACGAGCCGATAGATATTCAGAAGTTCCGCGTAAGGAGGTTCCATTAAATGATAAAAGTTGGGATAATAGGAGGATCGGGTTATACGGGAGTGATCCTTGCGGGGCTTGTGCTGCGCCATCCGGAGGCTGAACTCGCTTTTGTCGCGTCGGAATCCCACAAGAACGAAAAGCTGTCGGATGTTTATCCTCACCTGAAAGGCATTGCCGACATCACTTACAAGGCGCCGGACATCGATAAGATCGCGAAGGAAGCGGATGTGGTGTTCCTTGCCCTGCCGAACGGAAAGGCGATGAACATTGCCCCGAAGATCCTTGATGCTGGAGCAAAAGTCATCGACCTTAGCGCCGATTACCGGTTCAAGGATGCTTATGTCTTCAAGGAATGGTACAAGATGGACCATTCAAGCAAGGACCTTTTGAGCAAAGCGGTGTACGGGCTTCCCGAGATAGAAAAGGTCAGCGGGGCAAAGCTTGTGGCGAATCCCGGCTGCTATGCGACCGCCTCAATACTGGGACTTTATCCGCTCATTAAGGAAGGCCTTATCGATAAGAACAGCGTGATCGTTGACGCGAAATCAGGAGTGTCGGGGGCCGGAAAATCGCCGACCGATGATACCCATTTCCCCAATTGTAACGAGGGAATATCGGCTTATAAAGTTGCATCGCACCGGCACACTCCCGAGATCGAACAGGAGCTTGGAGGGGATATTAAGATATCTTTCACTCCGCATCTTGTGCCGATGACGCGCGGGATACTTGCCACGATCTACGCGAAGGCAAGTAAGCCTGTGGACGAAGACAAGCTCATCAATATCTATAAAGAATTCTATAAAGGAAAAACTTTTGTACGCGTGCTTGAGGGGCTCCCGTCGACAAAATACGTTTACGGTACGAATTACTGCGACATAGCTGTTAAGTGCGACAAGCGCACGAACAATATAATAGTCCTGTCCGCGATCGATAATCTTGTAAAAGGAGCTTCGGGCCAGGCCGTCCAGAACATGAATATAATGTTCGGACTTCCGGAGACGGCGGGGCTTGAACTTATAGCGGTGTATCCATGACCTTGAAGAACATCAAGGGAGGCATAACTGCCCCGAAAGCCTTCAAGGCATCCGGAATGCACTGCGGGGTAAAGAAGTCCGGCAAAAAAGACCTCGCCTTGATCTGTTCCGATGTCCCGGCTAATGCAGCGGCAGTTTTTACTTCCAATAAGGTGAAGGCCGCGCCGATCCTTGTAAGCATGGAACACATAAAGAGCGGGAAAGCCCAGGCGATAATCGCGAATTCAGGCTGCGCCAATGCCTGCACGGGTGAGGATGGGATTGAAGACGCCCGGGTAATGGCAAAGGCCGCCGCCAGCGCGCTGAATATCCACAGCGACAGCGTCTTGGTCGCTTCCACGGGTACTATCGGTTCAAGGCTTCCATTAAAGAACATCCTTAACGGGATACGCGTGATTTCAAAAAGAATGACGCACGGCGGGGGAGCGGAGGCTGCAGATGCAATACTGACGACGGATACGAGAAGAAAAGAGATAGCCGTTCAACTGAAGGCCGGCGGGAAGACCATCACTATCGGCGGGATCGCGAAAGGCGCGGGGATGATCGCGCCGAACATGGCGACGCTTTTTTGCTTCATAACTACAGATGCGGAGATCCCGTCTTCAAAATTAAAAGCTTACCTGAAAGGATCCGTGGATAAATCATTCAATATGACAGTTGTTGATAAGGACATGTCAACGAATGACTGCGTTTTCATCCTGGCGAATGGTGCGGCAGGAAATAGGGTGTTAAGAGGGAAGGATGAAAACGATTTCAAAAAGGCGCTTGATCATGTCTGTATATATCTGGCAAAAGAGATAGCCCGCGACGGCGAGGGAGCCACAAAATTGATAGAGGTTAAGGTCGTGGGCGCAGTGTCCGCGGACAGCGCAAAACTTGCGGCCAAGGCGGTCGCGGGATCGGACCTGGTCAAATCCGCAATATTCGGGGAAGACCCGAATTTCGGGCGTATTATGGCCGCGCTTGGCAGCTCAGGGGCGGACATAAAGCAGGAAAATGTAAATGTGTTCATCGGGGGCGTTCAGGTGGTCAGCAGAGGAAAATCGGTGTTTTTTGACCAGAACCTGGCTAAGAAACACATGAAAGGCAAGGAAGTCCTTATCAATATCATGCTTGGCAATGGTACAAGCATGGCGACCGCCTGGGGGTGTGATCTTACTTATAATTATGTCAAGATAAATGCGAAATACCACACATAGGGGATTAATAATTAACAATGACACAATTAACAACAAGGAAGAATATGAATATAATAATAACGTCGCCGAAGGCGACACCATGTTATTAATTAAGAAATTGTTCATTGTTAATTAGGAGGAGAGATGTATAAATTCTTGATAAAGAGAGCTGAGACTGTAATTGAGGCGCTGCCGTATTTGCGTAAATTCCACAACAACCTCTTCGTCGTGAAATACGGCGGGGCGGCTATGACGGACCCGGGGCTTAAGGACAAGGTCATACAGGATGTGGTGTTGCTTAATCTTGTCGGCATTAAAACGATACTTGTGCACGGGGGCGGCAAAGAGATAAACAAGATGCTCGAGAAGAAAAAGATCAAGGTGGAATTCGTCATGGGATTCCGAAAGACGAGCCTTGAGACTATGAAAGTGGTGGAACGCTCCCTCTCGCGGGTCAATTCCGACATTGTAAAACTGATAAAAGACCACGGCGGTTTTCCCATCCGTTTTTCGGGAAGAACGGGCGGCCTGATAAAAGCCAAAAAGCTTCTTATTAACAAGACAGTGGATATCGGTTTCGTCGGCGAGGTTGACAGGATAAAGAAGGCGAAGATATTAAAGGCCCTGAAAAAAGGGAAAATACCTGTTGTTTCATCCATCGGGATCGGCTCCGACAATAAGCTTTACAATATCAACGCGGATACCGCCGCCTCGGCCATAGCGAAAATATTGGGGGCGGATAAATTGATACTTATGACTGATGTTGCCGGAGTGCTTGATAAGAACGGAAAACTCCTTTCTCAGATCGATCCGGGGAGTGCCAAGGCAATGATCAAAAAAGGGGTTATTTCCGGCGGGATGATACCGAAGGTCAGCTACGGGCTGGATGCCATCGCATCGGGCGTGGGTCGCGTCCATATAATCGACGGCAAGCTTCCGCACTCGCTTCTGCTTGAGATATTCACCACCCGCGGCATAGGGACGATGCTGGTCAAGTAAAGAGTCTGGTTACCAGCCTTCGAGGGCCAGTTTTTCCTGAAGTTTTTTTGTTCTTTTCGGCACGGCCTTATCAAAGAACCGCCGGCCTTCTTCCAGCCATTTCAGGGTCGCTTTTGTCGACATCCGCCTGATATCCTTCAATTCTTCGTCGCTGTAATAATGTTCCATTATCTGTTTTTTTGAGATCTTATGGTTCATTTTTCCCAAGCTCCTTCATTCTTTTTAAAGAACCGATGTCGATCCAATCGCGCAAACGGTCCGCCTTCTTTTTTAGGGACAGCAGGTCCTTAAAGGAAACGCAGGATATGTAAAATCCCTTTTCCACCCTGAAGAGCTTGCGTTTTTTATAAGCCGAATTAAAATCTATCGGATTTTTCAAGAATACGTCTATTCTTTTATCTTCCTCTTTCCGGCTGTGAAAAGCGATGGCAGCATGTTTCCCCCATGCACTTTTAGGAACTTTTGTCCGATAGCCGAGGCCGCCCATCACTCTGATAAATTCATTTAAGCTGTTTTTTGACAAATCTATTATCAGGTCCAGGTCGAGGGTAAGCCGATGGAGGCCGTATAAATTTACGGCTACGCCTCCGATGACCAAATATCGCAACCGGCTTTTGTTTAACTCTTTTATTTCCCGTTCGTAAAAATAATGGTATGCCATACGGGCAAAACACCTCTCTATGACCGTGAATAAACAACTTTATTATAGCATCTCCTGCCGGTCGAATAAAGGAGTGAGGGCGCAAGTTTCCCCCTTCTTTATACGATAAATATACAGGAGGGCACTCTGTATGGAAGTATCACGCATAAATAGCGTCCTGACGACCCCCGTCAATTACACTCTGGTGGCCGCTTCGGCTGTGCCCAAATCTGTGCCGGATGCCGTGCCGATCCCGGAGGGCGTTACCATAAGAAAAAGAGTATCCAAAGAATTCGGCATAGAGATGCTTGATACCGACGTTAAATTCCTCGCTCCGGAACTTCTTGTTGTTGAAGAGGTCCTGAAAAGATACAACAGGAAGAAAAGAAAGCATCATCTTATCGGAGTGAAGCAGATAGTTAAGAACAAGGAAGCAAGAGTGCGGCTCCTTAAAGCGCTTGTCCACGCGGGAGGGGCTTATGACAGCGACAACAAAAGGGTATACCTTTTTGACAACCTTGAATTGAAGGAGATCCCCGAAGTTCTGACCCACGAGATAGGGCATGCCGTTAATCATTTCAATCTCGAAATGACCAAATTCATGGAATTCATAGCCGACAGCGGATATAACATGACCGAATTCAGGAAGTATTTCGCTCCCGGCAACAGGATGTACCAGATCGCGACCATGAAGATCGAGGTCCCGAAGGACAGGTGGCAAGACATGCTGGACAGA
>JBDRDU010000006.1:0-17196 GCA_043820455.1 bacterium
GTGGGATTCGGGTAAATATGAGTTTTTCTTGGTCTAATGAGCATTTCGCTTTTTGATTGTTTGCTGACTCATAACCCGAAGGTCGTGAGTTCAAATCTCACCCCCGCTATTTTTCTTTAAAAGCTCCATTTCAGCTTTATGAAATATATCTGACTTCCAATAAGTCCGGTTGGATCGATACCCTCGTCAGGATTGTATTCAGTTCCTTCGCTGCCGCCCGGAAACATCGCTTCCAGGCTCAGGTCCACATTCTGGAATATATTTCGGGAATAAGCGGGATATATTATGAAACTGCCGTCACCTATATTTGAAAGAAATGAGAGCCGGACATCCGTTATCTCATCAAGCATTTTGTTAATGCCAAAATAACAATAATTTCTCCCCAACTGATGGATTTCCCCAGCAAGCAGCGAAGCCCAATCATAGTCGTTACTGTATAAAGCACCCTGTCCGTTAAAGAAGTATTCGGCGTTCAATCCGACACTGTTCTCTAAAGTATAATTCCATCCGAGAACGAGCTTTTTATACGTATTACCGGATGCAGGGTGAACAAAGGCCCCTTCGGCATAAAGTCCCTGATCGAACAGTTCTCCTGCGGTGTCAAATCCGAACTGATATCCATCCCCGCCTAGATTGACATAACTTGCCGACATATCGTAATTATTAACATTGGTCTTGACCTTAAATCCCTTTTTGGCCCTTTCGATCTCCCTATCCGTAAGAACAACATATTCAACAGCGGAAGCAACTCCCCAGGGAACTGACAGTCTTACCCCCTCAACGCCTCTGCGCTCTTCCTCAGCCACTGCAAAACTCAGTGCGAACGGATTGAAAACGTCCGTCGGGTTCCAGACCATACCTGTTCCCCACGCGACCCTCTGCTTGCCCACCGTAAGATCTGCATCCGGGAAATTTATTTTCACATAGGTCCTATCCCATACCACCTCATTATATTTCGAGACATCGGCCAACGTGACAGATGATTGATTGAGAAGGCTTACATATTCAGGTTCAAGATGAAAATTGATAGTCGGGGTAAGTTCGTAGTCCACCTTCAACCGCAATTTATTTACATCTACCGACAGTCCGTGGCCATAACGATCATTTATGTTCGCCAGCTCATTCTTATAATAACCGCCTATATCCAGCTCGGCGCTGGCGGGCAATATAAATAAACAAGAACAGATCATCAAAAGAAAAGTTTTTTTCACTTGGTCAAATTTCTCTCAGTGAAAATGTCCGATGGCATATTTATATTGAACTCTGCTTTAGTGATGAACATTTCAGTCAAGGAGTTAGCTCGCAGTAAATCCTTCATGGTGTAATATACAGGATAATATCTATCATCGAATTTTTGGACATTGCCGAGGGTCTGCACCTTGAGCTTTTTACCGGACTTGGCGAAAAGCTCCTCTTTTACGGGCACATATGTTGCCTTGTCCACCCAGATCCTTCTGTGCCAGTAAGTGACCTCCTTTACTTTCGACATAAGATCAACAACAAAGCAATTATATTTTGCGTTAACTGTCCCGGTGCCGGTGGAGTAGGGGATAGTGACCGTTTCTTCGCTGATCAATGTCGCCGTGTATTTATCGAGAAGCTTTGTGCTTTCCATCGCGTCTTCATAGCTTATATCGCTCCCCATCATTGACTGTCTCAGCATATGTCCGGCTATCTTTATGGTTTTTTCGACCGAAGGCATATAGATCCACATATTATCCTTCAGCTTAAGATATTTCACGCCTTTGTCGCGGGCCGGCGAAATGAACTCGGAATAACCTGTATCCCGCCCTTTGCTGTACGATATGAAACGCTTCTCCCTTATTTGATCTTCAACATGGATGACCATGCGGCTTTCAATGTATGCCGTGTCGAATGTCATATTTGAATCCATTTTCCTTATGGTCTCATCACCTGTAACAGCCTGTACTGAAGATGAAATAATGAGCGCAAGAAAACAAGTGATAAATATTCTCATATTGTCCTTAATGCCTCCGTCGGTTCCATTTTTGATGCTCTAAGCGCCGGCGGAATGGCCGCCAGCAGTGAGAATAAAACCCCCATACAAAAACCAAAAAATACTATTCCCCAGCTAAAGATCGCGCGATAAACGGAATTTATGGGAAAGTTTAACGTGCCCATCTCCTCAAAAGTGGCGGTAAAATCGATGCCCACGGTTGCCAAATAATAGGAGATCCCCGAACCCCAGACCGCGCCGATAAAACTGGCAATAGTCCCGATCATCAGTGCTTCGAGAAGTATCACACCCATAACCTGCCGGTCCTTCATTCCCAATGCTTTCATCATGCCGATCTCCTTGGTCCTTTCCAGCACTGACATGAACATGGTGTTAAGTATAGTAAAGCTGGCCAGAAAAAGGACCAGGAAATAGAGGCCTGCATAAACATTCCTGGCGACCACCATATAGAAATAAAGGATCTGCTGGTCCTGCCAGGCTTTTGTAGTATATTTATTCGGATAAACTTCTTCCAGCTTTGCCTGGATGTTTTTTGCAATTGCCGGCGCCTTATTCATGTCCTTTATAAAAACGAATATCTCGGTTACCCTGTCATCCAGGTCCAGCAGCTGCTGAGCCTTATCTAGGGGGAGAAAGAAAGTTGTCTTGTCCACGCTCTGCACTCCATAGTTGAAGATCCCAACGATCTTCAGGTTCATGGCCGTGATCGAGCCATAGGCGGTCTGGGTCACGATCGTCAGAGTATCGCCAAGCTTCAGCCCCAGATCCCTAGAAAGGGCGACCCCGATATTCATCTCTTCCTGTCCCGGCCTGATAATTCTGCCTTCGACCATCTTCTGATCCAGGCGGGAGATCCGGCTTTCGGTCTCTGGAACGATCCCGGTGCCGAATACCGGTTTATTTTTACCTTTGTGCTCCAGCAGTACACCAAATTTGATCCTGCCCACAGTAAGCGTGACGTTCGGATCAGCTGCTGCCACTTTTTCTACCGCCAGGTAGTCCGGAATATTTGCTTCCAGCGGCAGCATTCTTTCGCGTTTTTCGTAATTTGAATTGAGAATGCGGACATGACCGTTGTTCAAACGGATCATATTATCGAATAAGTCGTCCATGATCCCTGAGAAAAATGCCCAGAGATAGACAGCGATCATGACCGCGACCGCGATTGAAAGCCCCGTCAGCACCGAACGGCGCTTGTTCCTAAATATATTTCGTAATGCTATTTTGAACATTTATACTTTTCTCAAGGCTTCGGTGGGCTCCATTTTTGCAGCTACCCGTGCCGGATAGATACTGGTCAGAGCGGAGATCACGATCCCTGCAACAAAAGCGGTCATGATCATACTTATATTCCAGATGCCGTGTGATACTCCGGTAACGCGGTAGCCGATATCTCCCACAT
Organism: bacterium; assembly: GCA_043820455.1. GTDB lineage: Bacteria > Margulisbacteria > WOR-1 > CAVSGV01 > CAVSGV01 > JBDRDU01. The sequence goes on from JBDRDU010000006.1 coordinate 3,381, forward strand.
CCCTCATAATAAAACCCCAGTTGATCCCGTATTTTACAAAAGGAATGTTTATCAGGATGCCGAGCATACATCCTGTTATGCTGCCCAGGACCCCGATCATTGCTCCTTCCAGAACGAACAAACGGACTATTTGCCCTCTACGCATGCCCATGGCTGCCATCATGCCGATTTCCCTTGTCCTTTCAAAAGCCGCCAGCAAAATGGTATTGCTGATGCCAATCAAAGCAATAATGAAAACACTGAACAATATAAAAGACGTTCCCCCGCGTTTGGCCTGAGCAATGGCAATGACATCAGCGGCCAGGTCCTTCCATGTGGCGACATCCATTCCAGGGATTTCCCTGGCAAGCCTATCACGGAATTCCTTGATCACGGCCGTATCCTTAAGTTTAATATCGATCTCGGTTACGCCTTTTCCCATGTCCAATGACTCTTGCCCTAAGTTCAATGGGATCACAACAGCTGCATAGTCGATCTTGGGATCCTCGGTCTTTAGGATGCCTTTGATCCGCAAATCTATGGCCTGGTAAGTATCGTATTTTGTGCGGGTTAAAATTGTCAAGTAATCCCCAACATTCACTCTAAAGTCTTCCGCCAACCCCTCTCCTACAAGCATGGCCTCTTCACCATCTTTTAAAAATTCACCTTTTTCCACGGCTTGTTTCAAAAGAAAAACAGACTGATCATCTTTAGGATTGACTGCGATCCCTACGGCAGGGTATTTGTCCCTTCCGTCTGAGAGCATGATGCGGAAGTTGATGCGGGAGGTTACACCCGCGACATCTGGTTCCATCCCGACCTTTTTGATGAGCGAAGCGGGGTCTTTGATCGATTTGTCCAGAGGGAGATTTTCCTCATCTTCCCGATAGCCCCGATCAAATATCTTGATATGGCCGGTCTCGTAATTGATGATCTTATCAAATGATTCCTGATCAATGCCGGTAAGCATCGAATCAACAATAATAAGCATGGCAAGACCTAAGGCGATCGCCAGGAAGGTTAAAAATGTCCTGGTAAAATGCCTGAAAATGTTCCTAAAAGCCAGTTTTATCAGCATCGACCTGACACCGCCCTAAAATTTTTCATCTGACTCTACTTGCCCGTCGCGTATCTTTATAAGTCTTTTTGCCCTTTCCATGACTTTTGGATCGTGTGTGGAAAATATAAATGTCGTCTTTTTGGTTTCGTTCATGCTCAGCATAAGGTCAAGTATCTCATGCCCTGTCTTGGTATCAATGTTGGCTGTCGGTTCATCGGCAAGAACGTAATCAGGACCTTTTACCAATGCCCTTGCAATAGCCACTCTCTGCTGCTGGCCGCCGCTCATCTCACTCGGTTTTCTTCCCGCAAGCTCGCCGATCTTTACATCGGTAAGGGCTTTCATTACGCGCTCTTTTCTTTCTTTCGGATCTTTTATTTTCAGTAGAACAAGTGGGAATTCAACGTTCTCAAAAGCTGTAAGAACGGGAATAAGGTTAAATGTCTGAAAAATGAACCCGATGTGCCGGTTCCTGACATCGGCAAGTTCATCGGGTTTAAGTTTTATAGTGTCATGTTCTTCTATGAGCACAGTGCCGGAAGTCGGCCTGTCCAAGCAGCCGAAGATATTAAGCAAAGTGGTTTTGCCTGAGCCCGATGGTCCGGCAATGGCCGTGAATTCGCCCTTTTCGATCTTAAAGCTAATTCCCCGAAGTGCCGGAACCTCAATTTCCCCGACCTTATAACTTTTCACCACTTTGTCCATTTGAACGACAGCCATATAGATCCTCCCTTTGGTTATTCTTCTTTGTTCGCCTGCCTAATGTTAGACAGGGACATTCGAATTTTATTCAAATAGATTCTATACCTTAATAATATATGAAGCAAACATCTTATTGTTCGGCATCTGTTTATCTGAAGGTGTGCATATCGCGATTTCATCCGACTTTACATTTTTGAAAATGGTGGAAATCCGAGATCTAATTCATAATCCGAAGGGCGAAGGAGGAAAATCTCACCCTCGCTACCAATCTTTACTGGCTATTGCAATATATCCTCGATATAATTGTTTCAAATTTTCCTTAACAATAAGGAGTCCTATAATGGCAAAAATAAAAGCTAAAGGTAACCACAAGATGAGTTTATTTACCCTCACAATGATCTCCTCCGCGTTCGTGATCAGCATCAGAAATTTCCCTATGGAAGCAGAAACAGGGCTTCATATGCTCTTTTTTGGCCTGATAGCCGTCATCGGCTTCTTTCTGCCAGTGGCGCTCGTGGCTGCGGAACTGGCGACAGGATGGCCAAAGCAGGGCGGCATTTACATTTGGGTAAAAGAAGCATTCGGTGACCGGCTCGGATTCTTCAGCGTCTGGCTCCAGTGGAACTATATGGTAATCGGCGTCATCGCTATGCTCTACTTTGTCGGAGGATCCCTTGCCTTTGTTTTTGCGCCTGCATTAGCATCCAATAGAGTATTCCTTGTTGCGGTCCTTTTGGCGGTGATATGGGGAGCAACATGGGCAAGCTTGAAAGGCCAGAAAGTATCGGGAATTATCAGCAGCATAGGGTTTCTTGGCGGGGTTCTTATCCCCGGCCTTACAATAATCGCACTCGCAGCAATATATCTTATACAGGGCAATCCGATCCAAATGAAACTCTCGCTTACGGAAACTAACCTGATCCCTAATTTGAGCCAGATCACCACGATTGTCCTGCTTGTAGCATTTATGAGGGCTTTCTCCGGAATAGAAGCATCAGCAAGTCATGCTGCAGAAGTTGATAGGCCGCAAAAAAGCTACCCATTGGCAATACTTTTTGTAGTGCTTCTTGGCTTCTCATTGAACATGCTAGGCTCTCTTTCGGTTGGGATAGTGGTTCCTAAACAGCAGATCAGTTTGCTTTCGGGGATCATGGAGGCGATGTCGGTGTTCTTTGCAAAATTCAACCTTAGCGGGCTGGTCCCAGTGTTTGGAGTTCTTGTGGCGGGTGGGGCAATAGGCGGAATAAGCACATGGGTCATGGGCCCGGTCAAAGGGCTACACGCGACAGCGCTTAACGGAGAGCTCCCGCCATTCTTCCAGAAAACCAACAGATATGGCGCGCCATCCAATCTTTTAATGCTCCAGGCGGGGCTTGTCTCGCTCATTGGCGGTTCCCTTTTGTATTTCATGCCGAACCTGAACATAGCATTCTGGACATCCACTGCTGCGGCCATGCTGATATATTTTGTAATGTACTCATTAATGATACTTGCAGCACTTCGGCTTCGCTATACTCAGCCAAAAGTTAAGAGAGCCTATAGGGTGCCGGGCGGAAAATTTGGTATATGGGCCGTATCGATCATCGGTTTGTTAACACTCTTTATGGGGTTTGTGATAGCGCTATTTCCACCGGCCGAACTTCCTACAGGCAATATACTTTTCTATGAAATTATCTTGATATGTGGGATCACCATTATTTACGCAATACCTCTTATTATTTATCAATTTAAAAGTCCGGATTGGAAGAAAGGTATTTCCAAAAATGACCGCTGAGCAAATGAAGGAATATCTCGATATGAGCCCTTTTGAGCTGAAGAATCTGCTTATAAGAGATGCTGATGCGGCGGCTAAGAAAACGGGAGCCAAAGTACTGAACGTCGGCAGAGGAAACCCGAACTTTCTTAACACTACTGTCCGAGAAGCATTCTCATATTTTAATCTTTTTGCTTCAGAACTTGCCGGCAAAGAGATCAAAACCCCCGACCTTGGGATGAGGCCGGCAAAGAAGAGGATAGCGAAAAAACTTTACGATTATTGTGCAAAAATAAGAGCCGAGCCGGCGAAGTTCCTTGCGGATTCTATGAAGTATGCGATAAATGAATACGGCTTTGATCCCGATGAATTCATCTTTGAGATGACAGATGCAGTGCTTGGAGACTTTTACCCTTCACCCCCTCGCATATTCCCGCAGATGGAAAAGATAATAAATAAATATCTTATCGAGGTCCTTTCTCCGGACAATAAACCCGCGAGAGGAAAATTTGACCTGTTTGCGGTAGAAGGCGCAACAGCCGCAATGGTATATATATTCAAGTCACTAAAAGAGAACAGGCTTTTAAAGGAAGGCGACCATATAGCCATACTTACCCCGATATTTTCACCTTACCTTGAGATACCAGCGCTTAACGATTACAGGCTCGTTCAGATACACATAGAACAGAACGAGAAAATGGATTGGCAAGTGCCGGACGGTGAGATCGAAAAGCTCAAAGACAAAAAAGTAAAAGCGTTCTTCATGGTCCACCCCACAAATCCAACATCGGTAAAGCTGAATGAGAAAACAATGAAAAAGATCAAGGAAGTTGTGAATGAACACAGAAAAGAAGACCTGATAATACTGACGGACACAGTATATGCTACGTTCGTTGACGGATTCCATTCGCTGATAGAAATACTTCCGTACAATACGATCTGCTGCTATTCATATTCAAAATTCTTTGGGGTTACCGGATGGAGGCTGGGTGTGATCATGCTTCATGAAAATAATATCATTGACGATCTCATTGGAAAGTTGCCGGAATCGGACATTAAAATACTTGACCGCGACTACAAGATGGACTCTGCAACACCGGAAAAGATAAAGTTCATAGAGAGATTGGAGATGGACAGCCGTGATGTGGCGCTTGCCCACACAGGGGGGCTTTCTTGCCCACAACAAGCGATAATGACGCTTTGCTCCTTGTTCTTCCTGATGGACAAAGAACTTTCCTACAAGAGGTCGATCCAAGCAATACTCAGGAAGAGGATTAAAAAATTATATGATACGCTCGAGATAAAGCTTGTCGAAGGTCCGGATCATACATATTATTACGCCCTGATAGACGTGAACTTTATGGCGCAGGAAAAATACGGCAAGGAGTTCGCCGAATACTTAAGAAAAGACCACATGATGATCGAATTCCTCTTCAAATTAGCGAAAGAAAAGTACACTATATGCCTTCCGGGCAGAGGATTCAGGGGACCCAGATGGTCGCTTCGCGTATCACTTGCAAATCTTGATGATGAAGCTTATGTACAGGTGGGAAAAAACATAAGCGAAGTAATGGGCGGTTATTACCAGGATTGGAAAAAATAAGCTCCGGGATATTTCATTTATTCTCCGCAATAGCGGTAAAAAAAGCAAAGGCTTTTAAGAGTTCGATCTTAAAGGCCTTTTTTATTGCCATCTAACAAATATCCAACATTTACCCGAAATTACACTTAATAATATATTTATATTATGCATGGAACTTTCTGACAATTAGCTTGTCTAATTGCCAGGTGCAATTAAAGGCTCAACTCAAATATGGAACTTATATGTTATTGGCTTGTCTAATGACCAGGTGTAAAATAAGGTTGGATCAAAAGCATGGAACTTTTATATATTTGGCTTATCTAATAGCCAGATGCAAATGGAAGGCGAAAGATATCATGGAACTTTTGCCGCATGGATTGTCTAATGATCGAAGGGGGATAAGATGGGCATCTATATTGAACCTGCGATAATCGATCGATTTAAAGAGGGCGATATGAACGCTTTTGGGGAGATCTATAATAAGACGAAGGATATGATATATAATGTCATATATAGATTTCTGTCAAATGAAGAAGACTCCAAAGATGTTATGCACGATGTATTCGTAAAGGTCTTTGAAAAAAGGGGTTCTTTTAGGGGTGAGTCAGGGATAGCTACATGGATCTATAGGGTGGCGGTCAACCAAGCCTTGAATTATGGCAAGAGGAAAAGCTGGTTCCCGATAAACCAGGATAACATTAAGGCCAATTTTTATGGGAGTGAGAATAGCAGCGATCCGGAAGAAGAGGATAAAAGGCTTGTTCTATTAAAAAAGCTGATGCATAAACTGAAGCCGGAATTTAGGGCGTGCATTGTACTAAAGGACATTGAAAATGTGTCATATGAGGAGATGTCGGAGATATTGAAAATAAATATCGGCACAGTACGCTCAAGGCTGAACAGGGGCAGGGCTGAACTGGCAAATTTATATAAAAATGAGGTGAGTAGACATGGAATACAATGAAATAGAGCGAATTTTAAAGAGCATGCCGAATAAAAAGGCTCCCGAAGGGATTTGGGAGAGGATAGAGGGCACTATCGCGGCAAAGGAAGAGAAAAACCGGATATTCAATATTTTTACCCCCAGCCCTCGCCTTGTGCTTGCAGTGGCCAGCTTATTATTGATAATAACGGTAAGTTCGATCGGCATAAAGGTGCATAGGGATAATATCCATAGCGATGTAAATCAATATTTACATGAAATGGCTTATTACATAAATTCAGATACAAGCTGGATCGATCTTGGCGGGGAGCTCTAGGGAACTTTTTGGGAATGTATTTGTCTAATTATCAGAAAAGGAGGTGAGTAAGATGAAAAGGATGATCATTGTCACGGCTTTAATGGTTTTTGCGGTAAGTTGCGTAGCTTTTGCTGTGGATGATACTACCATCAGCGAGGACCAGGACCTGATAGAACAACTGAACCTTACCCCGAAACAGGTAGAACAGATCAGAACACAGCAAAAAACAAGGACGCAGGAGCAGGCAAAGATACAAGAACAGATACGAGTAAAGGAAAAAGCGCTTAAAGAGGAGCTTGCAAAAGAACAGCCTAACCGTGAAAGGGTAAAGGCAATGGTGCGGGAGCTCAACCAGATCAGGTCGAAAGACTTTGAGAACAGGGTCAATGCCGTAATGGAAACAAAGAGGATATTGACCAGGGAACAGCTGAGAGAAATGACAAAGCTTCAGTTGAAAGACAGGACCGGAACAGGCAGTCAGTACAAGCATCGCATAATGGAAAAGAGAGGCACCCAGAAGGGCAAGAAGTAAGCAAGGAACAAGAGAGGTTATTCTAGATAGCCTCTCTTTCCTTGTGTTCAAGGGTAAGATATATGAAAAATATTATAACAATAATGCTTTTAATGTTACTTGCGGTTCCTGCATATGCAGGAATGGCGTTCTTCCCTGCCCTGGAAGTCGGCATCGAAAGCAATGACAATATTGACCTGGCGACAAAAGAAGCCGCAAGCAATACTTCGGCAAAAGCGGTTGTTTGCCTCGGCCTAGAAGGATATTTAAATCCGGACCTTTATTGCAGATCGCAATTAAGCTATAAGGGATGGATATTTTCAGATACATCATATGGTTCTCTGGGAGAAAGCAACATAAACCTTGGTTTTGATCACGACATTAATGAGCGATTGTGCATGTCCCTTGACGGGAACATTATTAATTACACAGATTCGGAATTAACAGGAAACAACAGCCAAACAAGTTCAATGGCGCCCGAATTAATTTATAAATTCACCCCTTATACTGCTTTAGGCATATATGGCAGCTCAAATCATCTGACATATACCAATAGCGATGAAGCTGTGAACGAACAAAAAACAGAGATTTTTCTTTCAAACAATTTTACTGATCGGTTAAGCATGACCATGAGCGGCTTTAATATTAAAAGCCAGAATGATCTTTTTGATTCATTGGATTTCCAGTCCAGCGGCGTTCAATTGAACCTTGGCTTTGACCTGGAAAAGATCGGAGGTATCACGCTTAATTATGTGCCGGAGTCGATATCTTATCCAAATTGGGCGACAAGTAGAATGGACCAGAGAACCACAGCCGGGATCTCTTATTTAAAACAGGTGTCTGAATCGTTCGAGGTAAAGGTCAATTACGATCAAGTGCAGAACAATTCGGATGATGCCAGCCAGACTTATAAAAACAACATTGCTTATATCGGATTATCCTGGGAACCAGGATTTGGGAATATCTATTCAGATGACATAGAAAGTGAATGGGGATATTACCTGAGCGAAGGATTAGCTGCCTATGACAGAGAAGATTGGGCTTATGCAGAAAGATTATTTAAGAAAACCGCTTTTCTTGTTGATGGCTCGGATGACGTTCATTATTATCTCGGATATTGTCTTAATAAACAGGCTAAATTCAACGAAAGCATTGCCGAACTTGAAAAAACAATAATGCTCAATCCGGATTATATTGAAGCATACTATGCTCTTTCTTATGCTTATATAAAGGTTGGAGAGAAATCAAAGGCACAAAAAATCTTAAATAGGTTACTAGAGAACACAGGCGATGAAAAAGTAAAAACGCTTATTAATAAGTTATGGGGGAAATAGATCGTTTTCCATCTAATGGCCTAAGTTTTTTTGAAATTGAGCGTAAAAATGATATTCTATAAGTTTGTAAAAATTGACGTGAGGCGCCAATAACCCGAAGGTCGTAGGTTCTCTCACTCATAAAATTAAAAAATAAAATATGTTTCTGGATCCCGCAAGGCGGGAAAATCTCACCCCCGCTACCAATATCATTAAAGCCATTATATAATGGCTTTTTTGTTGGAATGGATTAATTAAGCAGGAGGATCATTGTGAATGAATTTGGTATATCCCAAAAAGCTTATGAGGAATTAAAGAAAAACCTCAACCACTTGAAGACCATTAAGCGAAAGGCAATAGCCGAAGCGATCCGAGAAGCCAGAGAACATGGCGATCTTAAGGAAAACTCTGCCTATCATGAGGCAAAAAAAGAACAATCCCTTAATGAATCCAGGATCACAGACCTGGAAAACAAGCTTGGTGTCGCTATGGTTGTTGATAATACAACGAACTCTAACAATGATGTTGTAATGGGTTCGACAGTAAAGATCAAAAATTTAAAAACAAAGGATATATTTATATATACATTAGTATCGGAATTAGAAGCGAACATCCTCGAGGACAAGATCTCCGCCTCGTCTCCTCTGGGCAAAGCAATGTTATATCATAAGGTGAACGAAACGTTTAAATTTAATGCCCCATTTGGAGTGATGAAGTACAAAGTAATGCAGATATCATAATTTCAATCGCATCCGCTGTTTACAGGCGGAAAAATCTCACCCCCGCTACCATAAAAATTAACTGCGAGAGCAGTAAAAAAAGGCTTTTGAGAACCAAATCTTAAAGGCCTTTTTTGTTGCCATCTAATTGCAAGTGGTCCAGTTTTTTGGAGTAAGGTCAAACGTGAATTATGATAATGGTTTACTTTATTGGGATAATATTTTAAGATGTATGTTCAATATATGAAGATATTTTCATTTTTCGGCAATTCCAATGAAAACACCTCTTACAAGGACGAGAGGAATATTTATATTGGCAATATCAACCTGGACCGCCTTCCCGGGATAGAATATGAAGATATCCCCGGCATTTTTAAACGTATCCTGCACAAAAGAATAGACAGGCTGCACCCTGATAACAAAAAGGTCATTACCAGGTTCCTGAAGATCAATGACCGCGTGACAATGGAAAATATAGTCAAAAGGGCGATCGAGCTTGATGAAAAGACCGCAGCATTGAAGCTCAAGGAAATAATGCGGGAATTCTCAAAAAGGCATAAGTCCATCGAAGAGATATTCATGCGGCATTTCGTCCGCATCGAGGAAAAACTTAAGCCCGAGCATCGTTCATTGTCGAAAGAAAAAAAACTGCTGATAGGGTCGCTCTTTACCCTGGAATATTCCAATGAATCCGTAAGCCTTTTCAATCCTTCTGTAGTGCTTTATCCCAAACAAAATGACCTGAAAAAGGGGCAGATACGCGTCATATTCAGTTTCAGGGCGACCGGAGAGGGACATATATCTTCCATAGTTTTTCGAAGCGCCATAATAGAGAAAAACAACGATATTTACCTGGAACCGATAAGCCGTTATGCATCAACCCCGCAAATAAACCTGGATCCTACCTATGACAAAGACCATTTTAAGGCCAAATTGAAGGATATAAATGCGTTGGATGACATAGCTGCTTCCATAATGAAAGATCTGCCGGACAAGTTCACGTATAACAAGCTGAAAGAAGAAATAGGAAAAATGACAGCTTCACTGTCTACACAGGGCAAAGCAAGTTTATCTTTTTCCATAGAAGAGATAAAATGGCTTGCGCGTTCAAATTACGAAGTTGTTTTCCCTCCGGAACATTTAATATCTGAAAGGGTCATTTTTCCGGCATCTCCGACCGAAAGCAACGGCATAGAGGATGCCAGGTTCGTCCGTTTTAGGGAGGATGATGGGAGCCACACCTATTTTGCTACTTATACTGCTTACAATGGCAGTGTTATCATGCCTCAATTGTTAAGAACGAAAGATTTCCATCATTTTAAAATGAACACACTTAATGGGCCACTTGCCAAGGATAAAGGCATGGCCCTGTTCCCCAGAAAAGTGAACGGCAAATTTGCCATGCTTTCAAGGGTCGACAATGAAAACATTTACCTGATGTATTCAGACAATATATATTTCTGGGATGAAGCAAAGAAAATCATTGAGCCCCGTGAACCATGGGAATTCATCAAGATCGGGAATTGCGGGTCCCCCATTGAGACAAAAGAAGGATGGATCGTTCTTACGCATGGGGTCGGCCCGATGAGAAAATACTGCATAGGAGTCGTCCTTCTTGACCTCAATGACCCTTCTAAGGTCATTGCCAGATTGAAGCAGCCGCTTATAAGCCCCAGCGAGGAAGAAAGGGAAGGTTATGTCCCGAATGTGGTATACAGCTGCGGCTCCATACTGCTGAACGATAAGCTTATCATCCCGTATGCCTCTTCTGATTCTGTTTCCAGCATAGCCGTCATAAGCCTTGATGAACTTCTGAGGAAATTATTGAGCGAAAAATGAACCTATTCCAGGTTCTCTATCTCGTATTCCTCGATCATAGCAAGGAGTGCAATAAAGAAGGATATCGTGCTTTCCGCTCCCTGGTTCATGCTCGGCCCATTCTGCATAAGACCGTCGGAACAGCCTTTTGATCCGGTATCGTACATAGACACTCCCATATCATTGTCACCGAGGAACCAGTTGAACGCTGTTTTCATTTTCTTTAAGTATTCAATGTCATGAGTTACCCTGTAAGCCGATTGATATGCAAGCACGACTGCCGTGACATCTATGGGCTGCTGGTCGAACTGAGCACATGTTCCGCCTTTTTTATACCAGCCTTCATTGCCCACAATGGATAATATCCCGTTCTTAAAAATGATGTTTTCAAGAAAGATCATAGATTCTTTTGCTACCTCAAGAAGCTTTTCGTCCTTTAAAACGCTGTAAGCGTTGAACAGGCTCATTGGAAGCACTGCATTGTCATAACAAAGGATATCTTCGAACCATCCCCAGTCATGTTTTTTATTATTAAGGTACGCATCCATTATGTCCTTGGACATTTCCTTAAGTATGTGAAGCGCTTGCTCGTCGCCGCTGTAGACCCTTAAATAGCACACAAGGCCCAGCACAGAGAACGCTTTACCGCGCAAATTAAGCTTAGGGATGTTATGAAAGGTCTTTTTAAGTATTTCTACCGCAAAAGATCTGTAGGCGTTATTTTGGGTCCTCCAGACAAGATATCCCAGCGCCCAAATGGTCCTTCCATTGGAATCGTCAGACCCTTTTTCTTCCATGTAATGACGCCTATAATCAAGGAAATTTATGAACGTTCCGCTATCTTTCTGCATGTACTTTATAAAACTGCAATAGACCGGCAGAAGCTCCTTGGCGGTCTTATCGTGCAACAGGAACCTGGCCCATGCCGCAAGTATTATTGCTCTGGCATTGTCATCAAGACAATATCCCGTGCTTCTGTCGGGGACTATATATTTCGCGTGTTGAATGATCCCTGTATCGTCTGTAATCCTTTTTATGTGTGAAAGGTCAAAGACCGGCAGGCTTGATAAAGTCGTTGATTTCACATGTTGAGAAATATCGGTGATTTTCGATGAGGCGACATTTGTAAGGACGTTCGCGTATTTAGCGGACACCTTTTCCCATATCATCTGCCTGCCGAACTTATAGGTTCTTTGCTGAAGTACTCGCAGTTTCTTTTCGTTCCTTAGCAGATCACGCAGTATCGTCGAAAGCTTCTCGTGATCATTGAAATCAAAAAGATATCCCCTGCCGTCCGAGAGCATTTCTTCGGCGTACCAGTACGGGGTGGATATCGTCGCATTTCCTGCTCCTATCGCGTATGACAATGTTCCGCTCACCGCCTGGGACTTGTTCATGTAAGGGGTCACATATATATCCGAGGCCTGCAGCCACGCATACAGCTCTTCAATGGCGACAAAACGGTCATCGAATATCACATGTTTCCTTAATTTCAACTTTTCAACCAGCTTAATAAGGCTTTCTCTGTATTTTTCGCCCCACTGGTCAAAGACATGCGGATGCGTTTTTCCGAGCACGACATATGTAAGGCCCGGAAAATCCTTTATCAGCGAAGGAAGCGCTTTAATAACGGTCTCTATCCCTTTGTTCGGGGACAAAAGCCCGAAAGTTAGGACCATTTTTTTCCCTTCAAGCTTGAATCGTTTCTTGAAGTGGGATGAATCAAGCGATGAGAAATTCGGCGTTCCGTGATAGATCATCTCTATCTTGCTTTCAGGGACTTTATACACGTCCTCAAGTATTTCCATTGACCTTTTGCTCATCACCACAAGCTTGCTCGAGCATTTTATTATCTCGTCCATCACTTTTTTCTGGTTAGGGCTCGGGCTTTGAAGCACTGTATGAAGGGTTGTCACAAGTGGAATATTGAGCTTTGAAAGAAGAGATAATATGTATATGCCGTCGCGTCCTCCGAAGATGCCAAATTCGTGTTGAAGGCATGCTACCTGGGCGTTGCTTGTGTTTATGAAGTTCGCGGCCTCAAGGTAATCTTTTTGGCTGTTCTGGTCTATTGATAACAGTACTTCCTTTGGATAATCGTATTCTTTGCCATCGTCGTTCATGGCCACGGCGAATACGCTGGACCTGCCCGAAAGTTGTTTTTTTACGGATGTAAGCAAGTCCTTTGTGAACGTGGCTATGCCGCATATGCGCGGCGGAAAATCGCCTATAAAAACAATATCCAGATCTTTTTTGAAATTAAACATAAATTATTGTTGGATCGGAGCCCGCAGAATTATTTTAAACCCAACATGGAACATATTAACATATATATTGAAATTATGAAATGTGTGCCCGGTGAATGATCGTCCGCCTCCCTGCCTGCCTCTGGCATGATGGCGGAAAATCCTATCCCCGCTACTTCTTTCTATTATCATTCAATATCGATCAAGTCAAGTGGCGTTAGAAGTGGGTTTATGGTATCATTACTTCCGAGGGATGAAATGATCTCAAAGTCCAGAATTCTCCTTGTACTACTTGCGTCTGTGCTGTTCCTTTCCGGATGCCAGGCGACTTACACCGTGCGCAACGCTTCCGCAAAGGACATCATACCCGCTTTTAAGGACTATGTAGGAATGCAGGGCTATGTGCTCAAGTACCAGAACGACACGACCGGTTCATATAACGTGGACATGGGCCTTGTGTTCGTTTCCGGGGTCAGTTCGGCCACAAAATCCAAATCTATCATTGAACAGCCGGCGGACTCGAACACGGGCCAGCCCATGACGCGCTACGAGCAAACGAGCTGGAATGAAGTGAACAATCCGTCGCGCTACTCTAATGCCGCTGCCGCGGTAAGGATAACCCAGAATGGCGACGATGTTACCATATACGTAGACACGAACGACGCGGGCGGCACGTCATTTAACGACATAAAAGCTTATATTCAGAGCCTTGGCTACAAAGTGGATTAAGATGATAAAAGGAGTTGAAATGAAGCTCAAGATCTCTTTTATATTGATAATAATGCTTGTTGCCGTATGCGCGACTGCGAGCGCGGAGGTACGCACTTACCGGCAGTTCAAGGATGTTTCCGTGAACGAGGATGGCAATGTGCGCCAGTCCAGCGGGAATGAG
>JBDRDU010000007.1:0-7644 GCA_043820455.1 bacterium
ACCTTCGCTTGCCAAAATCCAACATTACATACTGGAAAAGGAAGATTCAAAACAATATGATTAGAGATAAGAAAGCTAATATATATTTGATAAAATGTGGATGGCGTGTTGTTAGAATATGGGAGCATTTATTAAAAAATCAGAAATCAATCAATAGCATTATCAATAAGATTACTTAAGGAATGATTAATAACGTTTGCTCCCCAGCCTTTCCAGTATAATCCGTCCGCCCGTGGAGGGCAGACAGGGTTCGCAACTATAGCTTGGTGGAGGTGGAGGGAGTCGAACCCTCGTCCGAAAAAGCTTAAGATCAGGTTACTACGAGCGTGTCCTTTATTTAATTTTTCACCTAAGATCATGCCCAAGGCGGGGCGGATCTTACGCTAGTTTATGAAAAGTTTCCCGATCCTGCCCCACAAACAGGGCAGAACAGTATCCGGCAAAATAACACCTTTTTAAGCCCTGCCGAAAGAGGCCTAAAAGGCGATGCCGCCGTTATTTATTAGGCAGCAAGTGCAAATTCTTGATTTGCGTTTGTGTTTTGACACGTTTTTACAAGGACAGTGTCATCCTTGGCTCGCAACCTAAGTCCCCTGCTTTCCCGTCAAAACCCTTACACCCCCACAACCTCGACTAAAGTCGAGGAATGACCAAATCCCAATTACCAATGACCAAACAAATCCAAATTACCAAATCCCAAATAGGGGGGTTATTTCATTCCCTTAATGTGGCTTTCAACCAGATCGATGAAGGCTTCCGCCTGTTCCGAAGTCAGGTTGGATTCCAGCAGATCGCCCAGAGCTTCCCAGGCTTCCGCTTCCTCCATCAGCTCTTTGTTGTTCTTTATCTCATTAAGGACTTCTTCTATCTCTTTCTGCATCATGTTATTGACTTCTTCCATCGCCGCCTGAGGATTTGTCATTCCGGTTTCTTCTATCGCGCGCTCGATTATCTTTGCCATTGAAAGCTCTTTTTCCTTCGCGTCAACGGCAAGGGCGGCAAGGCGGACGGCCATTGCGTGTGAATCAAGGGCCTGCAGGCCCTTTTCAGCGCCTTTGCCTGCGGGCAGGGCAGGGCGGGCGGCCTCTGTCTTTCCCTCTTTTTTTGGAGGGACCGGCGGCACCGCGGGCGGGGTTATGCCTGAAGACGGTATCTTTATCATGAGTTGCTTACCTCGAGGGGAATTATATATAAATCCGCTGCCGAAGGCAACACCTTAATTGTTCATTGTTAATTGCGTCATTGTTAATTTCAAAGGTCGCCTTTTATGGCGGTCTTTGCGAGGAGCTTTGAGAGTTTTTCCAGCATCGAGTCCGGGAGCTTCTTTCCTATGTCATCGGACCGCAGTATTTCCTTCGTTGCCTCAATGAGATCTCGGCCCGTGTAGGTCTTTTTTTCCTTTTTTGATTCAAGTTTTTCCTGTTCGATCATTTTTTCTTTAACCGGCTCGAGAACGCTCTCTCTATCTCTCTTGCCGCTTCCTTTTTCTTTATTTTCTCTCTTTTTTCGTACTCTTTCTTTGATTTTGCAAGCGCTAGGTCGACCTTCACCCAATTGTCCATTAAGTATAGCTTAAGGGGTATTAAAGTTAAACCTTTTTCCTGGACGCGCCCGATAAGCTTTTTCATTTCATTTTTGTTCAGGAGCAGTTTTCTTTCCCTTATCGGGTTCAGGTTATATCTTCCGCCCTGTTCATAGGGGCTTATGTGCATGTTGTAGAGCCATATCTCGCCGTTCTCGATCCTGGCGAAGCTGTCCTTAAGGTTAACCCGTCCTAAGCGTATCGATTTAACCTCGGTGCCTTTAAGGACCATCCCTGCCTGATACGATTCGATCACTGAATGATCAAAGAATGCTTTGCGGTTTTCTGCGAGGACCTTTTTGTAGCGAGGCATTTATGAAAGCAGATTTTCCAGCCCGTAGACCAATCCGTCAACTGCCCTTACTTTTTGTACTGCCATTATGACGCCGGGCATGAACGATTCCCTGGATAACGAGTCGTGCCTTATCGTTAATGTTTGCCCGATCCCGCCGAAAATAACCTCCTGGTGCGCCACGAGCCCCGGAAGGCGTACGCTGTGGATGCGTATGTCGCGCTTGTTCATCAATTCTGCGGTTTTGAGCGCGGTGCCGGACGGGATGTCAACTTTCTTGTCGTGGTGCAGCTCTATGATCTCCGCGTTGGGCATGTATTTTATCGCTGTTCTTGCGAACATCATCATGAGCACGGCGCCTATCGCGAAATTCGGGGCGGCGATGCAGTTGACCTTGTTCTTAGAGCAAAGTTTTCTTATCTCGCTCAGGTTGTCATCTGTCAATCCCGTGGTGCCGATGACGGCATGGACCTTGCTGTCCAGGATTATCCTGGTGTTTGCCATCGCAGTGCTGGGGTGAGTGAAGTCGATAGCCACATCAGGCTTTGAATCGTTTATTGCCGCTTTCAGGTCTTTTGATATCACTATACCGACGGAGCCTATGCCGGCGCTGGCGCCTGCGTCGGTGCCCGCCTGGGCAATATCTACCGCCCCGACAAGTTTCATGTCCGCTTCATTTTTAACGGCTTTAACGACCTCTCTCCCCATCTTCCCTGCTGCTCCGCTTATCAGTATTTTTATCATAGTGGTATTATTATACTCCCGTATGGCCGAATCCGCCAGAATTTCTGCCGGTCTCGCTTAAAGATTCAACGACCTCGATATCGGCCTGCTCTACTTTGTTTATCACCATCTGCGCGATCCGGTCCCCGCGTTTTATCTTGAATTCCTCATTGCTATGGTTTATCAGGATCACTCCGACCTCTCCGCGGTAATCCTCATCTATAGTGCCGGGGGTATTAAGCACCGATATTCCGTTCTTTACCGCGAGCCCGGACCTGGGGCGGACCTGGGCTTCATGGCCTTCCGGGAGCGCCATTTTGAATCCGGTGGGGACAAGACGCCTCTCACCCGGTTTCAGAGTAATTTCTCCCTCCACTGCAGCGTAAATGTCCATTCCGGAGGCCGAGTGGCTCATGTATTTCGGGAGCGGCACGCCGTCCCCGTGCGGAAGCCGCAATATCTTGACGCTCAATCTTTTACTCATACCTTTGGCATCTCCTCTTCCGAAATATCTCCTATCGCGGTCAGCGTAAGATATTCGTTTTTCATGTATTTATTCGCAGCGTTCATTATATCATCAAGGGTCACCTTATCAACTTTTGTGAACATCTCATCTATCGTGATGATCCTGTCATAATAGTACTGCGACCTGGCGAGATATGCCATCCTGCTTGATGTGGATTCCAGCCCCAGGACAAGCGAACCCTTCAGATGCTCTTTGGATCTGTTCATTTCCTCTTTTGTTATCCCGTTCTTCTTGATATTGTCGAATTCGCTGATCGTAAGGTCTATGACTTTCCTGAAATTCTCTTTACTTGTACCGGCGTACACTACATAGATCCCGCAGTCCTTGAGCGCGCCGCTGTATGAATAGATGGAATAAGCAAGCCCTCGTTTTTCCCTCACTTCCTGGAAAAGCCGGGAGCTCATGCTCCCTCCAATGACCGTGTCAAGGATGGAAAAGGCATATCTGTCCTCGTCATGCTGGGAGGGGCCCATGCTTCCGAGGCACATGTGGACCTGCTCCGTTTTTTTATGCTTCAGCTTGACCGATTTTTTTATCGTCGGGGATGCTTTTTGGGCGACAGGGAATTTTCCGCGCATTACGGAAAAAGCGGGTTCGATCAATTTTGCCGCTTCTTCATGCTTTATGTTGCCTGCAAGGGCTATGATGATATTATCGGGAGTATAAAGGTCCTTTATGTAGCCGATCATGTCCTGCCTGCCGATAGCCCGCACGCTTTTCTCGCTCCCTATGGTGGGGCGGCCCAGCGGGTGCCCGTGATATATGACCTCGGTGAAAAGATCGTGTATCAGCTCGTCCGGCGTGTCCTCGTACATTTTTATTTCCTCAACGATCACACCTTTTTCGAGCTCTATTTCTTTTTCATCGTATATCGAATTAAGGAAAATATCGGAAAGAACGTCCACCGCCACATTTATGTGCTTGTCCAGCGTGACAGCGTAATAACTGGTGAGCTCTTTGCCTGTGGAGGCGTTCATTTTCCCGCCTATTGCGTCAAATTCTGAGGCGATGTCGAACGCGGACCTTTTTTTTGTCCCCTTGAACGCCATGTGCTCTATGAAATGCGATATTCCGGCAATTGGGGGCTTTTCAAGGCCGGAGCCTGCTCCGACAAAAATACCCATTGCGACGGAGCGGACATCCTCCATGGTTTCCGTTAGCAGCTTGACGCCGTTCTTGAGAGTTGTTATTTTATGTTCCGGTATAGTCATATAATTTATTCCTTTTTATGTAATTGATGACCCTGGGATTCAGGAGCTTTGCCGGGATATCCCCTTTTTTTATCGATTCCCTTATCTTTGTCGATGAGATATCCACCCTTACCTCTATCAGGTGCACCTGTTTTTCGTGCAACTTGACGGGAGGGAACTTAAGTATCCTGCGCATCGTCTTTATCTTTGCCCCGAGCCTGGTGGCCACTATGAACTGGCAGATATTAAAAAGCTCCATTGGCTTTTTCCAGTCAAGGATCTCGTTTATGGAGTCCATGCCCATTATATAGTAAAGGAGCGCATTGCCTTTGTATTCCTTTTTCAGCTCGTTGAAAGTGTCGACAGCGTAAGAATAGCCCGCTCTGTCGATCTCCACCCTTGATATATGGAAATCCTTTTTTCCTGAGATCGCGAGTTTCACCATTTTGAACCGGTGTTCCTTCGGGGCTATGTATTCATGCGTCTTGTGGGGCGGATTCCCTGACGGGACAAAGATGACCCTGTCCAGACGGTAGCGCTTCCTGGCGGCCTGGGCGATGGCGATGTGTCCCTTGTGAACCGGGTTGAAGGTCCCTCCCATTATGCCGATCCGCTGCATTTATTTCCTTATCTGACCGCTGCCGATCACGATGTATTTATAAGAGGTCAGCTCGTTAAGCCCCATAGGACCTCTTGCGTGGAGTTTCTGTGTAGATATGCCTATCTCGGCGCCGAACCCGAATTCCCCGCCGTCCGTGAAGCGGGTGGATGCATTTACATATACCGCTGCGGCATCTATTTCGTCAGTGAACTTTTTGGCAGCTGTCCGATTATGGGTGATTATCGTTTCCGAATGTTTGGTCCCGTATGTGTTGATGTGTTTTATCGCTTCATCTATCCCGTCAACGACTTTCACCGCAAGTATTAATGCCAGATATTCTGTTTTCCAGTCCTCTTCGGCCGCAGGTTTTATTGATGTATCGATCATTCTGGTTTTTTCGTCCCCGCGGATCTCCACGCGGGCTTCTTTAAGGTGTTTGAACACCAGCGGAAGGAAGTCTTTCGCTATCGCCTCATCAACAAGCAATGTCTCTATCGCGTTGCAGACCGAAGGCCTGCTTACTTTTGCGTTATATACTATCTCGACAGCATTTTTAAGGTCGGCGGTCCGCTCAACATAAGCGTGGCAATTCCCTTCACCTGTTTCAATGACAGGAATGGTGGAATTCTCGATAGTATGCTTTATTAATCCCGCGCCGCCCCTGGGTATTATCACGTCGATGAAATGGTTCAGTGCAAGCAGTTCGGTCACCGACTCTCTGTCGGTACTTTCGATAAGATTGATAGCTCCGCTGGGAACTCCCGCTTTGTATGCGGCTTCAGATATCAGTTTCGCGAGTATTATGTTCGAATTGACCGCATCCGAGCCTCCGCGCAGGACCACCGCATTTCCTGCTTTAAGGCACAGAGCGGCAGAGTCAACGGTCACGTTGGGACGGGCTTCGTATACTATCCCGATGACCCCGAGAGGGACCCTTCTTTTCGCGATCTTCAGGCCGTTGGGCCTGCTCCATTTTGCTATTATCCTTCCGATGGGGTCCGGCAGGTTCCTTACGGTCTTCAGGCTCCCGACCATCTCTTCTATCCTTTTTCCGTCAAGGGAGAGCCTGTCGACCAGGGCCTTGCCGATATTCTTTTTATATGCGATCTCGATGTCAAGGTTGTTCGCGTCAAGAATGTCTTTTGCGCTCGAACTTATGGCTTTTGCCATTTCATCAAGCGCCTTGTTCTTTATGTCTGTGCTTAGATTGGCAAGCTTATAGGAGGCTTCTTTCGCGAGCCGCGCTTTTTCAATTACTTCGCTCATTTTTCATTTCCTTTACCTGAACAACCTTGATTCCGTCCGCGAAACTCTTGGAGTGAATATCGTGCCGGCTTTTTTACCGGCGATGATCTCCGCAATTACGCCTCCGGTCCTGCCGTTGGCTATCGCCGTAACTACCCCGGCGTCCGAGCAGATCTGGGCCGCCTGTATCTTTGTTATCATTCCGCCTACGCCCATATGCGTGGAAGGATGCCCCGCGGCTTCTTTCATTTCCGCGGCGATCTCCTTTATTTCGTTTACAACCTGCAGCTTGCCGTTCTTATCCGGCATCATGAAGCCGTCGACATCCGTCAGCATTATCAGAAGGTCCGCGCCCACCAGACTCGCGACAAGCGCGGAAAGAGTGTCGTTATCGCCGATCTTTATCTCTTCCACCGATACAGTGTCGTTCTCGTTCACTATGGGGACCGCGTCCAGTTTAAGAAGGTTTGCAATGGTGTTCCTTGTGTTGAGATAGCGCTCCCTGTCGGAAACTTCGTCCTTTGTCAGCAGGATCTGCGCCACGGTGATGCCGTGTTCGCCGAATGCCTTCGCGTATTCCATCATCAGAAGGCTTTGTCCTACTGCCGCGGCAGCCTGTTTTTCAGGTATGGACTTGGGTTTTTTATTGAATTTAAGGCGTTCGGAGCCGGAAACTATCGCTCCGGAGGTCACGATAATGATATTTTTCTTTTGTTCCCTCAGCTTGGCAAGCTCTCCGGCGATCCGCTTCAAATTGGCGGTATCCAAGGTGCCCGCCTTGTTCGTTAGAGTTGAAGTTCCTATTTTCACAACGATGGTTTTGTATTTGCCTGTCATGGGGCTGATTATAGATTAAAGCTTGAAGTTAGTCTAGCACTAGGACCCGACACTGAACGTGTCGGCTCCCAATTAGTTTTGTGGGTGAAACCAAATCTAGTTGGACCAATATAGTAAAACGGAGCCGAGGCGTTTAGCCTCAGGCTCCTAAGTAGCCTGAAAACCTGCGACTGAACGTCGCGGTTCCAAACTGATTATTTATATTTATTTAATGGGTGGACCCATTTTAGTTTATTGAATAAACGAAACGGAGCCGAGGCGTTTAGCCTCAGGCTCCTAAGTAACTCTCAATTTCTCGGCGACCTTGTAGACCAGTTCCCTTAGCCCTTCTCCTGTCGCGCAGGATATGGGCATGAACTCGATCCCTGCTTTCTTGAAATCCTTCAGATTTTCTTTTGCGTCGGGGAGGTCCATCTTGTTAAGCGCGACTATCTGGAGAAGTGTTTCCAGCTTCGGGCTGTAAGAGGAAAGCTCCTTGTTTATCGCATTGTAGTCGTCAATAGGACTCCTTCCGTCAACTCCGGCAGCGTCTACTATATGTATAAGGATGCGGGTCCTCTCGATGTGCTTAAGGAACTTGTCGCCAAGCCCCACTCCCTTGTGGGCGCCCTCAAGAAGCCCGGGAATATCGGCTGCGACGAAATTCTC
>JBDRDU010000008.1:0-14247 GCA_043820455.1 bacterium
CTCCTTATCAGCCAATAATTCCGCGATGGCGCTGCCGAATCCGCCATCCAGGACCCCTTCTTCGATCGTGATGATCTTATCTGACTCTTTTGCCAGTCGTAAGATCAGTTCTTCGTCCAGCGGCTTTATAAACCTTGCGTCAACAACCGTCGAGCTTATTCCTTTTATTTCAGCAAGCTTTGCAGCTTCAACGGCAGGATGGACCATGGAACCGACAGCAAATATTACGAGATGAGAAGCGGCAGGCAGGTGAGAGGTGTATACAACTTCTGATTTCCCGATTTCAATTTTTTTAAAACTCACATCTAAACCCATACCCTTACCCTGTCCCTTAGGATATCTAATGGCGATCGGCCCATTGTGACCCAATGCCGTATAGAGCATATTCTGGAGCTCCTCTTCGTCTTTCGGCGCCATTAATACGATGTTCGGTATATGGCGCAGGAATGCCATATCAAAGATCCCGTTATGGGTCGCTCCATCCTCGCCCACGATACCCGCTCTATCTATCGCAAAAACCACAGGCAGGTTCTGGAGACACACATCATGAACTATCTCATCGTAGGCGCGCTGAAGAAAAGTCGAATATATCGCCACCACCGGCCGCAAACCTGACCTTGCGAGCCCGGCAGAAAAAGTAACTGCGTGTTCTTCCGCGATCCCCACATCGAAGAACCTGTCCGGGTATGCTTTGGCAAATTCATCAAGCCCTGTACCGTCAAGCATGGCAGCGGTAACAGCAACGATCTTGTCGTTATTACGCGCCAGTTCAACGAGCGTCTTCCCGAAAACCGAGGTATAAGTCGGAGCATCGCTCTTTGTTATAATTTCTCCGGTATCGATCTTAAAAGGGGCTATCCCGTGGAATTTGGTTGGATCAGCTTCTGACGGCTTATAACCCTTGCCTTTCTTCGTCAGAACATGGACTATAACGGGACCTTTAACTTCTTTTGCATACTGCAATGTCCCCATAACAAGCGGGATATTATGGCCGTCTATCGGCCCAAGATACCTTATTCCAAGCTCTTCAATGATGACCCCAACATTAAAATCAATGACAAAGTGCTTCAGTCTGTTCTTAAGGTTTTCGGCCCTTTTTTCAAGCGCAACGCCGATCTTCGGGATTCGCTTGATCATTTTCTCCACGCGGCCCCTGAATTTAACGTATGTGGAGCTGGTCCTGAGCTTTGTGAAATAATCGGCAATAGCGCCGACATTCTTTGATATCGACAGCTGGTTGTCGTTCAGGATAATGACCAGATTATCCTTCAATCCGATCAAATTATTGACGCCTTCTAGCGCGAGGCCGCCGGAAAGCGCCCCATCGCCAATAACACACACTATATTGAAGTTTTCTTTGGAAATTCCCCTTGCTTTTGCCAGCCCAAGCGCTAAAGATATTGAATTGCTTGCGTGCCCGGCCGTGAACGGATCGTGCTGGGATTCGTCCTTGTTCGGGAAGCCGGAGATCCCCTCATACTGCCGAAGCGTCCTGAACTTGGAACTTCTGTTCGTCAATATTTTATGGGCGTAGGCCTGGTGGCCCACATCCCAAACAATCTTGTCTTTCGGCGAATCATAGACCGCATGGATGGCAACAGCAAGCTCAACCGCACCGAGAGAAGATGAAATGTGCCCCCCGGAACGCGAGGTGGTCTCTATTATCAACCTTCGTGTCTCGCTTGCCACGGCTTCAAGCTCTGAATAAGATAGACGCTTCAAGTCATAAGGAAGATTTAACTTAGAAAGTAATTCTGACACCTTAACCCCTAAAATAATTGAGATACAATATCAAGGTCACTATGATCCCGAGAACGCCGCCCGTCGACACTTCCAAGAGCGTATGCCCCACTTCTTCCGCCCTTACTTTCATCGCATCGTACATGACGATGGCGGCAAAAACGGCCACCGCAGCGAACAAGACAGAATTAAACCCGCTTTTCAAGCCCACCATCAAGGTAAGAGAGCAAACAAGCGCGGAATGGGATGACGGCATCCCTCCCGCCTCAAAAACGTGGTACCAGTTGAACTTTTTTTCAAGGATAAGGTAATAAATGATCTTTATGATCTGCGTAAGGAGCATCGCTGTAACAGCTGTTACCAGGACCGCATTTGAAATTATCCCTATTGCTATTTCGCGCATATTGATCTATTCCTCTCTTTTAGCCAAAAAAAAGGCCATTTCCTTTAAACGGCTATAATTTTTATCTTTGGGCAAAGCTTTGACCGCTTTATTTATTTCCATCTTAGCAGCGGACCTTGACCTGCTCATCCCAAGCAGCGCCGGATAGTTATCCTTGGATCCGGGCTTATGATCCAATATATCATCTATGATCTGAAACGCAAGCCCCAGATGAGTAGCGAATGCGGTCAGTTTGGAAAGTTCCTCCCTGGAAGCTCCCCCTACTATCGCACCGCCCCTGACGCAGGCAATAAAAAGGCAAGCGGTTTTGTGGATACCTATAAATTCCAATTCTTTTAGGCTTATTTTCCTGTCTTTTGATTTCAGGTCGGCAATTTGCCCCCCAACGACCCCTCGTATGCCCAAAGCTTTTGAAATTTCCGATATAATTAAAGCTGTTCTTGCCCCATAGCTTTCTGCAATGATCTCGAAAGCAAGCGTATTCAGCATGTCACCCGCAAGGATCGCCACATCCTCCCCGAACACTTTGTGGCAGGTCGGCTTCCCGCGCCTCATATCATCATTGTCCATTGCCGGTAGATCATCGTGTATAAGCGTATAGGTGTGTATCATCTCGATAGCTACAGCTAAAGGTATTGCATCTTTAAATTTCCCGGACACTGCCTCGCAGGCGGCAAGCGTAAGTATGGGTCTTATCCTTTTTCCGCCGGACATAAGAGAATACTCAATTGCTTCATGAAGTGATCTTGTGAATTTTTCTCCACGAGGAATATAGCGAGGTATGGCTTTATCAATAACGATCCTTCTCTGAGAAAGATATTTCTGGATGTTCATGTTAAAGTCTTACGGATATCCCCTTTCTGGTCAGGAATTCCTTCAATTCCCTGATCCTGAAATCGCCGTAGTGGAGGCAGGAGGCAAGAAGCGCAGCATCAGCAGCCCCGCGGGTGAGAGCTTCGTATACATGCTCTTTTGTGCCCGCGCCGCCGGAAGCGATAACAGGGATCTTCACGCCGCTTGATATCGCCTTTGTAAGTTCCATGTCATATCCTTCTTTTGTCCCATCCTTATCCATGCTCGTTAAAAGTATCTCTCCCGCGCCAAGGCTTTCAGCCCGTTTTGCCCACTCCACAGCGTCAACTCCTGTCGGCGTCCTGCCTCCGTTGACATGGACTTCCCAGGAGGGTTTGTCCGAATTTTTCTTGGCGTCTATAGCAACAACTATGCATTGGCTTCCGAATTTGTCGGACGCTTTCTTGATAAGATCGGGATCTTTGACCGCTGCAGTGTTGATGGATACCTTGTCCGCGCCGGACTTAAGGATCTCTTTAATCATGTCGGTATCCGATATGCCGCCTCCTACCGTGAAAGGGATAAAAACCTTCTCCGCAACCTTTCGTACTATGTCGATGATTATGTAGCGTTTCTGCGCGGACGCCGTGATATCCAGGAAAGTAAGCTCATCGGCCCCTTCCTTATCATAAAAAGAGGCGAGCTCCACGGGATCGCCGGCATCGCGCAATTGCACGAATTTTACTCCCTTGACTACTCTTCCTTCAGAAACATCAAGGCACGGTATAATTCGTTTAGCCAGCATCAGATCTTCTCCTCCATTAAATCGCTTAAGGTAACAAATCCATACCCTTTATTTTTTAATTCGCTTAGAATGAACGGGAGCGCCTTTACCGTTTGTTCGCTGCCATTATGCAACAATATTATAGTCCCGGGGGACATTTTGTCTACGACCCGCTTTGAAAGTTCCTTTGCCATGAACTGATAATCCTCCGGCACTTCATACCCCGGGGTCTTGTCAATGTAATCCACGGCATTCAAAGACCAGTATACCGTCTTAAGTCCCATCTTTTTAAGGCCATTCGATATCCTGCTGTTGGTAGTGCCGCCCGGCGGCCGGAAATATTTCGGCTGTTCTCCCGTAATGTCATATATGACCTGACTGCATTTTTGGATATTAGAAAGCGCCTCCCCTTTGGAACTATCTTTAATGGACATATGGGAATAAGTATGGTTCCCGATATCATGCCCGCTGTCATACATCCTCATTATCAGGTCGGGATTATCCTGCGCTTCCCGCCCAACGACAAAGAACGTGGCTTTTGCCCCGTATCTGTCAAGGATCTCAAGGATAGGATTGCAAAATTCAGGCTTCGGCCCATCATCGAAAGTAAGTGCTACGGCATTTCTGGCTTTATTCCCGTTCCAGATGGACTTTGCTTCGCATACGCTCAATGACAAAACCCAAATGACAAATGATAAACAAATGACAAATGACAAATGACGAATATTTAGATTTTGGATCTTCACCATGTTCTTCCTTCTATTATTTCAGCTTCCTATAAAAACAGCTTCTATTGCCCGTATGGCAGGCAACGCCGGTCTGATCAATGATCAAAAGAAGAGCATCCAGATCACAGTCATAATATATAGTTTTTACTTTCTGGAAATTCCCGGATGTCTCCCCTTTTGTCCAAAGTTTTTTTCTTGACCTGCTCCAGTATGTCGCCTTCCCTTCCTTTAATGTCTTTTCGAGGGATTCCCTGTTCATGTACGCTATCATCAGCACCTCTTTTGTCTTTTCATCCTGCGCGATCGCCGGGATAAGCCCGCTGCCGTCAAATTTTAATTCATCCAAGATCGACATCTTTACCACATCCTTTCTCTATTCGCTGTCAACCCACGCCGAATCCTTGCCAAGCAGTTCATCAACCTGGGACACAATGGAGGGATCTATCGATACATAATGCTCCTCTCCCACTTTTATTATCTTGCCGTCCATATGAAGATATACGGGATCCTTGCCTCTGTATGAACTGAAAATATCCTTCAGCTCAGACATGGAATTGAATTTTTCCCTGTCCACCTTAACGTGAAAGACCCGGCTTTTCCCTTTTTCTTTTGAAAGAGGCTTAACAACGTCGCAAAGGACTTTCTTCTCGTCATTCACCGAGTCGACGTTCACTTTGCCCTTTATTGTCACTATGGCATCCTCAAAAAGCAGCGGAGCGTATTTCTCGTAAGCCCTCGGGAAAATGACCACAGGTATGGTCCCCGTGAGGTCCTCTATGTTCGCCACCATCATTAGTTCATGCCTTCTTGTCGTCAGCTTCCTGCAGGAGGATAAAATGCCCCCCACAACGACCATCTCGCCCTCTTTTCTGTCCGAAATATCCAGCGCCTTCGTATTGATCTGCTCCTCCAGGTATTCTTTCACGGAAGAAAGCGGATGCCCGGATATGTAAAGCCCCAGCATCTCCTTTTCCATCCTCAAAAGCTCATCGGGGCTGAATTCGGCCGCATCATCAGCTTCGGGCTCGTCGGGAAAAGATCTTTTTGCCTCCATCTGGAACAGAGCGCTTTGACCGTTCGATGTCTCCCTCTGAATAGCAGCTGCTCTGTCGAGCACGGCCCCAAGTTTTTTCAAAAGCGCGGCCCTTCTGCCAATGCCGTCGAAAGCCCCGCTCTTGATAAGGCTTTCTATGACCCTCTTGTTCACCGCCTTCAGGTCGATCCTTTCACAGAAATTGAGCAGCGAGGTAAACTTTCCATCTTTTTTTCTGACGAAAATTATGTTCTCAACAGCGCCAACCCCCACGTTCTTTATGACGATCAACCCAAACCTGATCCCATTGCCGACAACAGTGAAATCCTTTAAGCTTTCATTTATGTCCGGGGGCATTACCTTTATCTTCATCCTCTGGCACTCGGCAATGTAAGCGCTGACCTTGTCGGAGTCTCCAGTAACGGAAGTTAGGAGCGCCGCCATGAATTCCACGGGATAATGCGTCTTCAAGTACGCCGTCTGGTAAGAAATGACCGAATAAGAAGCCGAATGGCTCTTGTTGAACCCGTATCCCGCGAATTTAGAACAAAGGCTGAAAAGGTGCGTTGCCTTGTTCTCGGAAAAACCCTTCTTTTTCGCTCCTTCTATGAAACGCTCCCTTTGCGCATGCATTTCCTTTTCTTTTTTCTTTCCCATCGCAGCGCGCAGCACATCCGCTTGCGCCAGGGAATAGCCCGCGATCTTGCTTGCGATCTCCATGACCTGCTCCTGATAAAGTATGACCCCGTGGGTTTCCCTGAGGATCGGCTCAAGCTCAGGCAATTCGTACTTAACTTCGACCTGCTTGTGCTTCCTTTTCACGAAGTCCTCGACCATTCCGCTCTCTATGGGCCCCGGCCTGTAAAGGGCAAGAAGCTCCATTATTTCCTCGAATACGGTGGGTTTAAGTTCCCTGACCAATGCCCTCATTCCGCGGCTTTCAAGCTGGAATATGCCGATCGTGTTCCCGCTGCAAAGCAACTGATATGTTTCGGGATCATCAAGGGAAAGTTCCTTTATGTTCAGATCGATCCCTTTCGTGTGCTTGATGATATTGACCGCATACGCGATCATTGAGAGGTTCCGCAGCCCCAAAAAGTCCATCTTAAGGACGCCTATATCTTTAAGGTCATCCATGTCGAATTGCGTCATTACCTGGGTATCGTTTATCGTCTGGACCGGAACGGTATCGGAAAGCTTCTCCTTGGATATGACGACCCCCGCCGCGTGAGTTGAGGCATGCCTCACAAGTCCCTCTATTTTCTTTGCATCATCTATAAGGGTCTTGATCTTCACTTCTTTTTCATAAAGGGCCTTTAATTCCTTATTCATCTCAACGGCTTTTTCTATCGTCATGTCCTTAACGATCGGCACCATTTTCGCGATCTTGTCCACCTCCGACAGCGGGACCTGCTCCACCCTCCCCACATCCCTTATCGCGGCTCTTGCGGCCATTGTGCCGAAAGTTATGATCTGGGCTACCCTGTCAGACCCGTATTTGTTCACGACATAATCTATGACTTCCTGCCGCCTCTCGAAACAGAAGTCAATGTCAATGTCAGGCATGGATATTCTTTCCGGATTCAGGAATCGCTCAAACATGAGGCCGTATTTAAGCGGGTCAAGGCTCGTAATGGAAAGCGCATAAGAAACTATGCTCCCGGCCGATGAACCGCGCCCCGGCCCCACCTGGATATTCGCGGATCTGGCGAAATTTATGAAATCCTGCACTATAAGGAAGTAAGACGCGAATCCGGTCTGTTCTATCACGCCAAGCTCATACTTGACCCTTTCCTTGACCTCGGGAGGCACAACAACGACATCTTTTCCCTTTGCGTCCTTTGTCTTAACGCCGTATTTTTGATTGATCCCGTTAAAACAGAGTTTTTCAAGATATGAATCGGCCGTGTCCCCTTTCGGCACGGGAAAATCAGGTATCTGGTTGTGTCCAATATCAAGCTCAAGATCACATTTTTCAAGCACTTCCATGGTCTTCTCAAGAGCTTCCTCGTTATGTGAAAAATTCTTTTTCATTTCGGAGTGGGATTTCACATAGAATTCCTCTCCCGAAAATTTCATCCTGTCGGTATCATTAAGGAACGCTCCTGTTTGTATGCAGAGCATTATATCTTGCGCCCTTGCGTCTTCCTGCCTGGTGTAATGCACGTCGTTTGTCGCGACACAGGGGATATCCATTTCCTTGCTCAGCTTCTCAAGATGATCGTTGACGGTCTTCTGTTCAGGCAACCCGTGATACATCATTTCGAAATAATAATCATCCTTGAACAGGTCTTTATAGAATCGGGCCAGCTCTTTCGCTTTTTTTTCTTCACCGGAAAGTATAAGCTTCGCGAGCTCGCCCTTTGTACATCCCGAAAGGACGACCAATCCTTCGTTGAATTTCCCGAGAAGCTCCTTGTCGACGCGAGGCTTTGAATAAAAACCTTCGATATGCCCAAGCGACACAAGTTTAATAAGATTTTTATACCCTTCTTTGTTCTTTGCAAGAACGGTCAAATGGAACGGCGACCTGTCTTCCGCTGTAGCCTTAATGAACCGGCCGTTGGGCGCAACATAAAGCTCGCTTCCGATTATGGGTTTTAGTCCCGCTTTTTTCATTTTGAGGTAGAATTTGACGGCAGCGTACATGCTGCCGTGGTCAGTTATCGCCATTCCCTTCATGGAAAGCTCGTGCGCTCTTTTGGCCAGATCCTCTACGCGGCTTGCACCATCAAGGAGGCTGTATTCGGAATGCACATGAAGATGTATGAAACCTCGGGGCATAGTGAAGCTATTTTATCATAATTTTTCGCTTTTTACTTCGATTTCTGAAATGCCGCTTTTCCCAAGTCCCCTGCCCTGGGCCAGTTCAATGTAACCGATCTTGCCCGGGTCAAACTTCAGCATTCTCAGAGCAACGCTGTCGGCAGCAACAGGGTCATTGCCCGCAATTATCATATTGTCATGGTCCGTCGCATCGATCACCACAAGATCGCTTTGCCTGATAAGGTTCATGTCAACTATGAGCTCATCAAGTTTGCCGCCCTTCGGCAGCCATTTCTTCGCCCGCTTGCCGCACATTATTCCCAAAAGGTTCTTCAGCGAGAGCGCTGGAGATGTTTCATTGTCAAGTTTCACGACGGGAACATTTATGAACACTTCACAGTTAAGCACCGTTGTGGCAACACTGTACTTTTTATAACCGTCTCCGTCCGGAAGCCAGGCTCTCCATAAATAATCCGCGTCCAGGTCCTTCAAGACCACGCCTTCTTCCTTCGCCATTTTATCGTATCCGGCCGCTTTGAATGCTTTCCATGTATTGGCTCTGAGAGAGCCATCGGCAATGATAATCCGTTTTGCCCCAGCCTCTTTTGCCATCCTTACAATGGCTCTTACAGCTTCCGCGTTCGTGACAAGGCCTGAGCCGGAAGGCTTTGCCTCATCAAGGGAAACCTTTATTATCACCCTGTCCCCTTTCTTCACTTTACTGGACATACCACCAACAAGATCAACGGCTTTTCGTACCGCTTGCTCAATATTTTGCCCTTTTACGACGGAAACCAAAGGTTTGTCAACAGCAAACGCAGGGAAAAAACAGCAAAGAATGACGATTATAATTACCAATAAATACCGAGGAACCTGCGAATAAATTCGCGGTTCCCATTTCACCGAGACTTCAGTCTCGGGTTTCCATAATTTAATCATTGTAAACCTTCACTACCTCGTCAGATATTTTGGGGCCGTCAACCGTGACCTTGACATAATGGTAAAATCCGCCGTTAAATGCCGGCAAATAAAGGGGCGCTCCAGAGCCGGCAGTTATGATATACACCACCCCACCCCGCTCCTCCCTGCCGTATCCGTGAATGTGCCCCGAAAATACATACCTTACTTTCGCTTTTATCAATAATTTGTTAAGGGCTTCGTTGTCGGCTTTAGGTGTCATTACGTAGTTCGGGTAAGTCCCGGTCGGATCAAAGAGGGGTTTATGCATAAACACGAATTTACTCTTTTTTGTATCCAGAACATCCTTAAGCCAGCTGAGCTGCTTCCTTCCCATGCCTTTCGATCTGGCGTTGTCAAGAACGATGAATCTCGAGTCATTTTGATCAAAATAATAATACGTCTCTCCGTATTTCTTTTTGAATATCCTCTGGCCAACATTGAACAATCCCAGGTCATGATTGCCGATCGCATCATATATTTTCACATTGCAAGACTTCGCCATCTGCCAGTATTTTTCATATTCTAAGTCCGATCCACTTGACGTGAAATCCCCGGTGTTCATAACGAATTTAATGTCTTTATCTTTGTTGACCTTTTTTATTATGTCCGCAAAGACCGCTTCTCCGTCTCTGTTATCGCCGAAAACAGCAAAAGAGAATTTCGCGCCGAAGCATGCCACTTGAAGGAAAATCGCTAGAAAAACGAGTAAGAATAATTTCCTTCTCATTCTTTAACAGCCTCTACCGCCGATCGGAATTCCCTGGTAACGGCCTTCAGTGAGGCGGCAGTGTATCCTGTAACGATATCTCCTATCATTACGCCTTTAGCTCCTGTGTCCCATATTATGGGCACTTCGCTGGCCTTTATCGATTTTTGGGCAGGGACTATCACAGGGAGAGTGGTTGACATCGCTATTGTAATGTACTGTTGAAGGTCTCCGACAGTAAGGTCCATTCCCCATTCTTCTTTCATGATTATTGCCGCATCCACGCCTTCGATCGGCTTCTCCGGCATCCTGGTCAGGTCGATCGTGCTGTAATCGGGACCAAGAGCCAATATCCTGCCGATGTTGGCTTTCTTGAACAGTTCTTTTTGGGCCCCGGTCAAAGGAAGGTCGACAAAATCGATGCCAAGCCGGATAAAACCGCTCAACTCCTGTTCTCCAACGGAGTCTTCAAGTTTTATACCGACAGGGATCTTAACTGACTTCGCTATGGGAACGATATCCTTTTTGTCTTTTTGGCCGGCATCAAAGGACAGGACAATAGCATGGGCACCGCCTTCTTCCGCTGCTTTTGCCATTTCCATGGAATTTTCAGGAAGCCTCACAATAAGAGTTAATGGTTCCTTACGCAGAAGCGATGCTAACTTGCTCATTTTTTACCTCCATGCCCGGCGAACATCCGCAATATTTCTGCCTGTAAAGCCCTAGCTCCTTTGATATGCTGACAGAGTCACGGTAAAACGTCCTTAAGTCCCTATAATAAAATTCTACGCCGTATTTCTGCGACAGAGCCTGGCCGATATAATTCACCGCTTCATGCTTTTGATACGGGCTGATCAGGAGTGTTGACGAAAAGCAGTCGTAATTGTTCTGTCTTGCATAACAAGCCGCTTTTTCCAACCGGAGCATATAGCAATTGCGGCACCTATCGCCTGGCTTGCCAACAACTTCTTTTTTAAATACTTCGATATCATAGCTGTCATCGATGATCATATTGAACTTTTTCACATCAGAATATTTTCTTAACGCCTCAATGCGCCTTATAAATTCGGCCTGCGGATGTATATTCGGGTTATAAAAATATCCCGTTATATCAAACCCCTCACCGGAAAGAGCCTTGTCAGCTCCCGACAAGCACGGAGCGCAACACACATGGAGAAGGAGCTTCTTCATATAATAAACTTGAGGTCTTTCAGAACTTTCCTGATCTGATCTTTTTCGGACTCATTTGCTTCGATCAAGGGCAAGCGAAGACCTCCCGCAGGCTGGCCTATCATCGCAAGCGCAGCCTTTACAGGCGTGGGATTCGTCGTTATAAAAAGTACTTTGAACAAAGGAGAAAGCCTTGCATTTATCTTTTCGGCTTCGTCAATGCTGCCAGACCGATAAGCCTCACACATTTTTCTGATCTCTTTGCCGGCGATATGTGAAGCGACGCTAATGATCCCGCAGCCGCCTCTTTTCATTATCTCAAGGGTCTTATCATCGTCACCGCTGTATATCAGGAAGTCTTTCGGGGTTTTTTGCCTTATTTCCGAGACCTGGTCCATTATCCCGCTCGCTTCTTTTATCCCCACAATATTCTGGATCTTCGCGAGACGAGCCACAGTATCGGCTGTCATATTGACCCCTGTCCGGCCCTGGATGTTATATATGATGATCGGAAGTTTTGTGGCTTCTGCAACAGCTTTGTAATGCCGGTACATCCCTTCCTGAGAAGGCTTGTTGTAATACGGGACGACTACCATTGCGCCGTCAACGCCGATCTTCTCCGCCTCTTTTGTGGACCTGACGGATGTCGCCGTTGAATTAGATCCTGTTCCCGCAATGATCTTTACTTTTTTGCCTACGGCTTTTTTGACCACCCGGTAAAGCTCGTACTCCTCTTCGTGAGTTAAAGTGGGGGATTCCCCTGTAGTTCCATGTACAACAAGACCGTCCGAACCGTTATCAGCCAGGTATTTTGCCAACTCTCCCGCCCTTCCATAATCCATTGAACCATCTAGATTGAACGGCGTAACCATTGCAGTTAAAACTGTCCCAAAATCGGTCATTTAAATGCCTCCTTCAACGCCTTTATCTTATCCCTTATCTCGGCCGCCCTCTCAAACTCCATTTCAGTTGCAGCCACCAGCATGTCCTCTTCCATTGTACTTATAAGGCCAGGCAGTTCTTCCTTCGGCACGAATTGTTTCAGTTTGCTTATCTCTTCCTTCTTTACGGATCTGATATTCTCGTTTATGTCCTTTATATCCTTAACAATGGTCATTGGCTTGATCTTATGCTTTTTATTGTATTCAAGCTGGATCTTCCTGCGTCTTTCGGTCTCCCGCAGGGCATTCTCCATTGACCTTGTTCTTTCGTCGCCGTAAAGGATAACTCTGCCGGAAATATTCCTTGCAGCCCTGCCGATCGTCTGTATCAGGGAGGTTTCGGCCCTTAAGAACCCTGCTTTATCCGCATCAAGTATAGCAACAAGGGAAACTTCTGGCAAATCAAGTCCTTCGCGAAGAAGGTTTATCCCTACAAGGACGTCAAATTCACCAAGCCTAAGCCCTCTTAATATGTCGATCCTGTCCAGCGTTTCGATATCAGAGTGCAGATACCTGACCTTGATCCCTTTCTCGCTTATGAATTCGGCAAGGTCCTCCGCCATTCTCTTTGTTAAGGTCGTGACAAGCACCCTTTCTTTTCTCCTGACCACGGTCCTTATTTCCGAAAGAAGATCGTCCATCTGCCCTTTTGTGGGCTTGACCACGACCTCGGGATCAATGAGCCCCGTGGGCCTTATTATCTGTTCCGCTACTCTTGATGACCTGTTCACTTCATAAGGAGATGGCGTCGCTGAAACATATACAACCTGATTTATATGCTGATCAAATTCCTCAAAGTTAAGCGGCCTGTTGTCTAGGGCGGAAGGCAGCCTGAAGCCGTATTCAACAAGCACTTCTTTCCTTGCCCTGTCCCCCTGATGCATCCCTCGCACCTGGGGCACCGTCACATGGGACTCGTCTATGATCATCAGGAAATCCTTGGGGAAATAATCGAGGAGCGTTCCCGGCGGCTGGCCGCTCCTCCTTCCGTCAAGGTGCCTGGAATAATTCTCTATACCGTTGCAGTATCCCATTTCTCTTATCATCTCAATGTCATATTTTGTCCTCTGCTCAAGTCTCTGGGCCTCGAGAAGCTTGTTCTGGGCCCGCAGCTCGGTCAGGCGCATCTCCAGCTCTTTCTGGATCGAGCTGATCGCGCCGTCAAGCCTGTCACGGAACGTGACGTAATGGGTCCCCGGATATATCCCGATGCTTTCGCTCTTTTTCAGTATCTCGCCTGTCACAGGGTCCAGTTCGTATATCTTTTCAAGAACGTCATCGAATATTTCGAGCCTTACTATATTCCTCTCGTAAGCCGGGCAGACTTCCACAACATTGCCTCTCACCCTGAACTTGCCCCTTGTCAGTTCAATATCGTTCCTTTCATATTTCATTTCGACAAGGCGGCGCAAAATATCATCTCTTTTGTAACTTTGCCCGACCTTGAAGTGGAGCATAGCTTTCAGATAATCCGCCGGCGTTCCGAGGCCGTATATGCAAGACACAGATGCAACAACAATAACATCGCGCCTTTCAAAAAGGGACATTGTGGCCGAGTGCCTCAGCCGATCTATCTCCTCGTTTATCGCAGAATCTTTTTCTATATATGTATCGGTCGTGGGGATATATGCCTCCGGCTGATAATAATCATAGAATGAGACAAAATATTCCACGGCATTGTTCGGGAAAAAGCCCCTGAATTCCTGGCACAGCTGCGCCGCAAGGGTCTTGTTATGCGATATGACGAGCGTAGGCCTCTGGACCCGTTCTATGACATTCGCCATGGTAAACGTTTTTCCGGAGCCCGTAACACCGAGAAGCGTCTGCTCTTTTTCTCCGTTCAAAAGACCTTCGGCAAGGTCGTTTATGGCTTTTGGCTGGTCGCCCGCCGGCTTATGGTCCGATACTATCTTGAATTTATTCAAAGCGCAGAAATGATCCTTTTCACTTTTTCTTTAAGATGCTCTATTGTTTTATTGTTCTCAATTACAAAATCAGCTATTTTCCTGTATCTTGAGGCCTTCTCCTGTGTTTTTATCCTTGCGGCCGCTTCCGATCTCGATAGACCGCATTTTACAAGGCGCGCCAGGCGCGTTCTTTCGCCGGCCAGAACGACCACGACCTTATCAACGAAGGGCAAAAGCTTCATTTCTTTCAACACTGCCGCATTTACGATTATATATTTTTTATTTAAGAGCTTTGCCTCCCTGATCTTATTTCTTAT
>JBDRDU010000009.1:0-3546 GCA_043820455.1 bacterium
GGAGCCGAGGCGTTTAGCCTCGGGCTCCTTTATTTTATCGGTTGAAATCCATTAACCCTTTGTTATAATCGGACCATGAAAAAAGACAAGAACATCAACATTCAATTCATCGTCAACAACGGCATAGTTTACAATAAAAGAGATATGCTAATGCTCATCCGCGACCTTGGAAAGGTGTCTTATTTTGAGATCATCGGCGGCAAGGTCATGAGCAAAGGCAAAGGCTACGTAATGAGGGTCTGCTCGAATTCTGAGGAGCCCACGCTGTTCCTGGCCGGGCGCGTCTATATCAATGTAGGAAGCTTTAATTACCTTAAGCTGAAAAAAATAAAGGATGCCGACAATACCCTATTCGAGCTTATCGGTGAGGAGAGGACCATAAAGCTTGTCCCGGATACATCGGAGAAGCCGATGCTTACGCCGGAAGAACTGGCCGACAGCTTCATCGAGCTTGAAGGAATGTTCCCTCCGGATTTTGAAGCCCCGACCAACTAATAGATTTCTTCGCGATATTTTGCCAGAGCTTGTTTTACGCCGTCAGCTATGGCTTGTGAGGTTATGGTCGCGCCCGTGATGGCATCAATGTCTTTTTTCGCCTTTAAGGGGCTTCTTGATGTTTTTCCCGTGAACTGCTTGAGGAATCCCGGTTCAGAGGCTTTTATCCCGAGTCCGGGAGTTTCTTTCATTGATAGTATCTTTAAGCCTGCAACGCGGCCTTTCAAGTCTATCCCCACGACCATGTCGATAGTCCCGCCGTATCCTTTCGGCGAAACCCTGAAAGCATATCCCATTTTCCCGTGCTTTTTGTTAAAGCCGATGAAGTAGCCGTTTTTTTCCTCAATTGAAGCGGAGCCGGGGATGCATTCATTTGAAAGGGCAAAATTCAATTCCGCCTTTTTTTGCTGCTGTATCCTGCCTTCAGTCGCAACGTATGTGATCGAGAGCGCCGCCGCAGCCAGCGCGCATGCGATCATCAGGAACACCGATAGTTTGATCATATCTTTTATCATTTTTTGCCTGCCCTGAGTGAAATCGAAGGGTGTCCGTAAACGCGGTCGATCACGTACCTGTCTATCAGCGGAGTAAAGCCGTTCATGATAAGTATAGCATAGCAGACACCCTCGGGATAACCACCGAGCAGCCTTATGACGACCGTTATAACTCCGCATCCTATGCCAAATACCCATCTTCCGGCCCTTCCCATCGGCTTTGTCACCGGGTCCGTAGCCATGAAGAAAGCCCCAAGCATCAGCCCTCCAGCGAGAATATGGAATATCGGATCAGATCCGAATGAGGCTGACATTACCATGACAGTTAAGATAAATCCTGTCGGGATCCTCCAATCGATGATATCTTTTATTAGAAGGAGAGCGGTCCCGATGAGGAGAGCGATCACTGAAGTTTCACCCAGGCACCCCGCGCGGTTCCCGACGAAAAGCTGCCAGTAAACATCAATATGTTCCGGCATGTTCCGGATGGACATTTCGAGCGCCCCGCTTTTTACCAGAGCGAGATGTGTCGCTCCGGTAACGGTGTCAAAAGGCCTTGGCCACATTGTCATTATTACGGGCCAGGAAGCTAACATGAAGGCCCTTGCGGCAAGCGCAGGATTGAATATGTTAAAACCAAGCCCTCCGAAAGCGTGCTTTACTATCGATATCGCGAATATCGATCCGACAGCGGCCATCCACCATGGGGTGACGGGAGTTATAACCATTACCAGAAGAAGCCCGGTTATCACGGCGCTCAAAACATCGGCGGGAACGGCTTTTTTTCCTCTCAAGAAAAGCATCAGATATTCAGTAAGAACGGCGGCCAGTATCGAACTGACGATCAATACTATCGAATTTATCCCGAATAGATAGATACCAACCATCGATGCGGGAAGCAGCGCGATGATCGTGTATGTCATTATATTGGCGCTGTCTTCCTTTGCTCTTATATGAGGCGCGTGCGTTACGGAAAATCCGCTCATTTTTTATTTCCGCCTTCGCCAAGGCTTCGGCGGACAAGCCTCTTCGCTTTGGCCAGCTTTATCCAGTGGACAAGCTCTCTTCTTGTCGGGCATACATAGGAGCATACGCCGCATTCCATGCAGTCCCCGGCTCCGTTAGAAATGGCTTTTTCGAACATATCATTCTGGGCGTAATCGGCGATAAAATTAGGCATAAGCTGGACAGGGCAGGAGTCAACGCACCTGCAGCACCTTATGCAGGGCTGTTCCTCAAACAATTTAACGTCCTTTTCATCAAGGACAAGCACGCAGGTCGTGCACTTAGCAATAGGGGTCTCAAGAGTATGCTGGCTTATGCCCATCATCGGTCCGCCAAGGATCACTTTTTTCGGTTTCCCCGAAAATCCGCCGCAGTCATCGATGAGATCGATGATCTTTGTCCCGATCTTGACCTTTAAATTCGAAGGGTTCTTAACGGCCCCTGTGACGGTCAGTACTCTTTCCGTCAGCGGCATACCGTTTTTTTGAGATGTGTTCATCGCGTGGGCGGTCCCCACATTTGAAACTATGCAGCCGATGTCCGCGGGGAATTTGCCGGAAGGCACTTCTCTTTTAAGCAGGGCATATATCAGTTCTTTTTCCCCTCCCTCGGGGTATTTCGTCTCAACGAGCTCGACTTTGATGTTCATTTGATTGACGGCTTCCCTGATCTTATTGTAAGCGTCGATCTTATTGTTTTCTATGGCAATGATCCCCTGTTTAGCCCCGACCGTGTTTAATATTCCCATAAGCCCCTTCACTATCGACAGGGGTTCTTCAAGCATTAAAGCATGGTCGCATGTGATATACGGCTCGCATTCAGCTCCGTTCAGGATTACGGTATCTATGTTCTTGCCGATAGGAGGATTAAGTTTTATGTGGGAAGGGAATGAGCCGCCGCCCAGCCCGACAATGCCCGCTTCCCGTACAGAGATGTTCCTGATCGGCTCGACCGGATCATTTTTCCCGTCGGATTCTATATAGACAGCTTTTGACATTGTTCCGCTCGGATGAGGAGCGTTGTCTATTGCGGTGACAGTTCCCGAAACGCTTGAATGGACCGGGGCAGATATCAATTTATCGGAATCTCCCAGTTTTTGGCCGACTTTGACCGTGTCGCCGGCCTTAACGCAGGATTGGCAAGGAGCTCCTCCCTGAGACAGGTGGATCACAACGGTCTTTGGCGCATTTGCTTCCCTTATCGGTTTGCCTGCCGTCAGTTCTTTATGATGATCTAGGTGTATCCCGCCCTTGAATGTTTTCATAAGTAGGTCAAAGTAAGATTCTACGTATTTTGCGGTTAAATGTCTAGGCATATTTGAGGTGCGGGACGGGAAAAACTATCGTATAATCAAAATCGAGGTGAAGAGATGAAGAGAATACTGCTGTTGCTGCTCGTTTGCTTGGCTTTTGTTGGAGCGGCTTATGCCGAAACATTCAAGATAACGCATATAAATGAAAAGCCGAATGAAATAAAGGCCTATGAAAAGGGCAATGGTAAGTATGTGTGGCACAGCAGGAATATTGCCGCCACATTTGAATCGAACGGCCAC
>JBDRDU010000010.1:0-7023 GCA_043820455.1 bacterium
CTTCGCTTCAAGAACATAGCCGACCGGATTTAGATCTTT
Organism: bacterium; assembly: GCA_043820455.1. Classification (GTDB taxonomy): domain Bacteria; phylum Margulisbacteria; class WOR-1; order CAVSGV01; family CAVSGV01; genus JBDRDU01. The sequence goes on from JBDRDU010000010.1 coordinate 40, forward strand.
TTTTACCAATATTTCGCCGCCTGCGGAAGTCCTTCTCTTCTGCCATATCCAGATGATCGGCTTGTTCGCCATTCCGTCACCTGTCCCGAAACCTATTTGATAACCCGGAACAGTCATTTCTATCGCATCCCCGTTCCATATATCTCCGTTCGTTTTGCTGTTCGCGAGAGGAAAGCTATCCGTGATCTTTGCGTACATATACAGGAATTCATCATCCCACATAAAGTATATTTTTGCGCTCAGATCCTTCGGCCCTTTCCATTTGGATCCTTCCTTCAGGAAGGTCTCGCTGGCCATTGTGATAGGAACAACTTTCGAGAACGGATTGAAATTCCCGTCGATCTTTATCGGCTTTGCCGTCCTTTTCGCCACAACCACCGGTTTTGCTGCCGGAGGTTTCGCGACAACCGGATCGATCTGTCCCTCAATGGAGCTCAAGAAATACGGGTCATGGAAAACTGACCTGTAAGCTGCCTCCGCTTTCTTGGAAGAATTCACTCTCCAGTCGCTTTCCTTCTTTACGTCAAATAAGACTACTACTTTAACTTGGTCCATGCTGATCTTAAGCGCATCAGGGATCTCCTTCACCCACGCTGCTTTATTCCCGCCTTGTTCGGTGGAACCAAATTCGGCTATCATGACCGGCTTATTCGGATATTTCTTTGAAGCTTCCCTCACCTGGTTGCGGAACATTTCCTTGAACGATTGCCACCCGCTCCAGGACTGCGTCGTTCCCCAGTTGTAGCCGTCTATCCCTATCCAGTCAACGTATTCATCTCCGGGATAAGCCAGGTCCCAGCTGTTCCAGTTCTCATCCGGGTTCGGATAGTTATTGAAGCACCATATCCACTTAACATTCTCTGCCCCGGCCTTTTTAAATATGTCATGCACATGACGGAATGCCTTGATATACTTATCCGGATCCTTTCCGTTGTTGCCGATCCCCCACGGGTATTTTTCTATGTTGAACTCATGCCCCCATCTCAAGAAAACCGTTTTCTTGTAGGCTTTTATGTCCTTTGCCCAATCTTCCATGTATTTGTCCCATTCTCCGTTTATGATATTGTCCAGCTTTATCTTTTCTTCGTCCCCCCAGAGCCAGGGCTCCCATACTATATGCGGCACCGCACCGTATTGATATACGCTTTCACAATCTTCCGCGGGAAAATCCGATGAATAATCCATATACCACATTATCATTGACGGCTTTTTTTTGAACGTTTTCTCAAAACCTTGTATGTAGGCTATGTTCTGCGGCGCGCCCTCCCTGAACAATCCCAGGTAACACCCTTCAGTGGGCGTTCCCGCAGGATGTGACAGGCCAAAACACGTTCCCATGGTCAAAAACAGGAGCAAAACGCAAACAAATATCCTCATCTTCATTTTCATCCTTTCACCGCTCCGGCCGTCAGGCCTTTTATTATATACTTCTGGAGCATAAAAAATAATACCATGACAGGAAGTGTCGCAACGGTCGCCGCAGCCATCATAAGATCGAACCTGTTCTGATAATTTCCCACAAAAAGCCTTATTCCCACCGGGATCGTGAGAGTATCAGCGTTGCAGAGGACCCATGCGAACATCAATTCGTCCCACGCCGTCAGGAATATGTAAACACCGGTCGCAAGGATCCCGGGCACTGCCAGAGGAAGGACTATGTGCCAGAACACCTGGAACTGCGAGCACCCGTCAATGCGCGCCGCTTCTTCAAGTTCCTTGGGTATTGCCGCAAAAAAGCCCCTCAATATCCATATGCTGAAAGGTATGAAGAAAGCCGAATATATGAGGATGATGCCGGGAAATGTCCCTTTTAACGGGATCCCCGTCACTTCATTGAATTTGACGAACATTATATATAGGGGGATAAGGTACATGATCGCCGGTATCATCTGTGTCGCAAGGATCAGGTTCCCGAAAATGTCGGAGCCGGGGAACTTGAAACGGGAAAACGCATAAGCCGCCATTGTCGCGAAGATCATGGCGATTATCATGGAGATCCCGCAGATCAGCAGGGAATTTCTCATGTAAAGCCCGAAATCAATGTTGTACCACATATCAACGTAATTTCTCCATCTTGTGACCGAATGCCCCGCTTTAAGAAAAATCCCTCCAAAGGCCGTTCCTTTGCCGATATCGAAACATGATATCCTCCCGGTCGTCGTGCCAAGCATCAGAATGTTGTTGTCTTTCTCTATTGAGAGGACATCGCCGGAAACAAATCCTTTGCCGCGGGCGTTATTGACCGGAGGGAATAATTTGCCGAAATTTCTTATTTCACCTGTTCTTTTATTGACCATGGAAAGGCCCTGGTTCGTGCCGAAAAGCATCAGGTCATCGTATATTTTTATTTGCCCAACCTGGTCTGAGATAATCCCGTTATCTGCCGAGTATCTTTTAAGTATTTTCCCGTCTCTCAGGTCAAAATCCAGCGCCCCGGAAGACGTGCCGAGATACAGCTTCTTGTCATGGGGAACGATCCTCCAGACCTTGGCAGTGATGGAGGAAACTTCGAGGGGATAAGTGCGAACGATCTTCCCCGTTGCCAAGCTGACGGAGATCAAACCCTTGTCCCCTCCTATGAGAAGTGTATCGTCTATTTTTGATATCGTCAGGACCTGAAAAGGAGTAAGATCGCTCTTAATGTCGATCAGCCGCAGGAAACTGTTCGTGTTCTCGTCGAACTCCAGGACCCCTTCAAACCCCCTTGATTCAAGACTTATCCAGATCTTGCTGCCTTTCTTATAGATGACGCTTGAAGCCACTTTATTGACATCTATGCCATAGAGCGGATATTTATATGATGCGACTTTCTTGAGGTCCGTTTTTCTTATTTTCGCAAGGCCTTTGTTGGAAGTGGCTATCCAGGCATATTTACCGTCAAAGGCAAAAGACGTGCCTGAAGACTTTATCGATCTGTTCTTCAGGATGTTCCTGTTCTTATCCAATATCGTGATCCTGCCGTCCGCAGTGCCGATGTAAAAATTCTCCGGACTTTTGTCAATGGCGATCACGTTGTTGCCGGCTTTGGAAAGGAATATTTTTCCCGTTAAAATGTCGGTGTTATCCTTGAAAGAGCTGTAGACCATCCAGAATATCGGGAAAAGGGTTATCAAAAGAAAAATGACCATAAAGACATCTATGATGCGCTTTATGATCCTTTGCTTGGCATAGTAAGATATTTGAATGTTTAGCATTAAAGGATTTTAATTGACGCAAAGACCCAAATAATTCCGAGCACAATAATAACAACAAGTGCCGTAAGTATCAACCTGAATATTTTATCTTCCCCGTAGGACGGGTGTTCAAAGTCTATGTGATGGATCGTCCCGTCAAGCATATCCACCAACAGTATTCCATAAGGCTTGTAGGCGAATTTATATTCGAGAAGCTGCCTTCTGGTGGAAGGTTCGGTTGGATCCGACACCAATTCTCCCGCTTTTACCTCGGCAACGTATTTCTTTCCGCCCTTTTCCACGATAAGATCGGCCTGCACGAAGCCGAGATTCGGCTTTCCGTCAATATAGGTTATTATGTCCGCCCGCTTTTGCTTTCCTATGATCCTGAACCCTTTTTTCTTCATAAGCGCCTCGGCTTCCTCCTCGGAGAACCGTGAAAGCTCGACCCTTCTTGACATTTTCCGGCTCAAGAGGGCCCTGCCGGCAACATAGAATAATGCGGACCCGATCACCGCTCCGCCAAGCGCTGAAGACAAGATCAATATAATGATGGTTGAATCCGTCACTGGCCCCTCCTCAGATGCAAAAAGAATTCAATGTTGCCTTCTTTTCCCGCGACAGGAGATTCCATTTCGCCGAGAAATTCATATCCCAGAGCCTGCGCCCCCGCCCTGACCTTACCAAGGACCTTTTCGCGGAGACTTTTGCTCCTGATAACCCCGCCCCTGGGAACATTGCCCCTTTCCGCCTCGAACTGCGGCTTGACCAATGTTATCACATCCGCGCCTTCCTTTAAAATATTTTGGACGGCCGGGAGGATCTTAAGGATCGAAATGAAGGAAACATCCATAACTACAAGGTCGACTTTCCCGTCCAGCTCGTCAGTCGACAGCTCGCGGGCGTTTTTTCTTTCAATGACAACAACACGCTTGTCACTCCTCAGTTTCCAGTCGATCTGCCCGTAGCCCACATCGATAGCGTAAACTTTTTTAGCGCCCCGCTGAAGCAGGCAGTCCGTAAATCCGCCCGTCCCTGCTCCTATGTCCGCGGCAACAAGGCCGTTAACATCGATCTTAAAATTATCGATAGCCCCCGCAAGCTTAAGCCCGCCGCGGCTTACATACGGGCAGGCGTTGCCGAGTATCCGGATCTCGGCTGTTTCCTCTATCTTTACTCCCGGTTTTTCTATCTTCTGCTCGTCCGCCAGTATCAAACCGGCAATGATGGAAGCCTGGGCTTTTGCTCTTGATGTGAAAAGGCCTTTTTTTACGAGAAGTTCATCAATGCGGAGTTTCACTATGCTACTTTTGTTTCCCTCAGGAATTTGGCGGCTTCTTCAGGGATGACCGTGTTTATGTATACGCCGGAACCCATTTCAAATCCAGCCACAGAGGCTACGCGCGGAACGATCTGGATGTACCAGTGGAAGTACTCAAGCTCTTCTTCATGGCACGGCGCGGAAAGGATGACGAAGTTATAGGCGGGATCGTTCAACGCCTTATGCAGTTTTTTGAGAGTTTGCCGCATGACAAATGCCAGCTCCTTTATCTCTATTTCAGAAATGTGCTCATACGCGGAAGCGTGTTTTTTGGGCATGACCCATATCTCAAACGGCGATCTGGCCGCAAAGGGGATGAACGCGGCGAAGTTATCGGTCTCAAGTATGATCCTTTCCTTTCCCATCTCCTTTTGCAGTATTGAACAATAGACACATTCGCCGTTGTCGTCAAAGTATCTCATTGTTTCTTCCACATAATGCCTTACGTGGTTCGGGGTTATGGGAGCGGCTACTATCTGCGAGTGCGGATGTCTTATGGATGTCCCGGCTTCTTTTCCGTGGTTCTTAAAAATAAGGATCATTTCGAATCTCGGGTCTTTTTTCAGGAAGATAAACCTTTCCCTGTACGCCAGGAATAGTTCTTCCACCTGTTTTTGGTCCATTGTCGCGATCGATTTGTTATGTTCAGGGCTCTCTATCACGATCTCATGGCTGCCCACGCCGTCCATATATCTGTAGAAATTTTCGGCCTGCATCCTTTTTATGTCGCCGGCGGGCACAAGTGCGGGATATTTATTCGGGACGACCCTTATCCACCATCCGGGAGTTCCAGGCTTTGTGTCATAGGTACGGAAAGCGAAAAGTTCATCGGGGGTAAGAGATTCGTTCCCCGCGCAAAAAGGGCAGGTTTTTAAGGTTTCCGGCACTTCGGCTTCTTCCGGCACCTGGAATTCCTCGGGGCGCTTTGCTCTCTCTATGGCAATTATCACCCATTCTTTTGTCGCCGGGTTCTGTCTTAGCTGCGGCATGATATTATTATAGCATATCCCCCTTCTTGACAAGGCAGGATATGTAAGGTATATCTTTAACTATGGCAAAGGTCTCTCGATCGCTCCGCAAGGACATAGAAACTCTCGGAAAGGTAAGCAGCACCATTGTTTCCGAAATGTACCTGGAAGACATACTTAAGATAATAGTCGCGGTAACAGCCGAGGTTATGGGATCAAAGATATGCTCCCTTATGCTTTTAAATGAAAAAGGCGATGAGCTCCGCCTTTCCGCCACGCAGAGCCTGAGCAAAGATTACATAAACAAGCCCAATGTGAAAGTTGGCCAGTCCATAAGCGGAAGGGCCGTAAGCCAGAAAAAGCCCATAACTGTTCTGAACATCCGAAAAGACCCTCATTACATGTTCCCGGAGACCGCAAAGAAGGAGGGGCTCTATTCCATGCTTTCCGTCCCTTTAATGGTCAAAGGGAAAGTAATAGGAGTGCTCAATTGTTACACTTCCAGAAGGCACAAATTCACCCCGCGTGAAATAAAACTGGTATCTGCCGTCGGCAATCAGGCGGCGATCGCAATCCTCAATAGGAAGCTGGCGGAGGAAAAGGATGCCCTTTCGGTCAAGCTTGAGGAAAGAAAGGTTATTGAGCGCGCCAAGGGAATATTGATGAAAAAGGAAGGGTTTTCGGAAGACGAAGCTTACAAGAAGCTCCGGAAACAAAGCATGGATAAGCGAATGTCCATGAAAGAGATCGCAGAAGCCGTTATTTTGGCCCAATAAAGACCCTGTAATTCTCCCAGTCTACACTGCATCATGATAAATCTCTAAAATTATTTTCCAAAAAAGTGAAATTCTCAAACAAAGATGTCGAGATATACACGTGATGAATAAAATATGATCCAAAGGAGGAAGGCAATATGAGTATAACAGTTACACAGCAAGTTTCGAGAAATATAGGGTTCAGGGGGCGATCACTGCCGATAAAGATTACCAACTTATCAGAAGGTGGGAATATAATAAAAAGTCTGGGAAGAATTGGTGTTTCAAAAGATATTGCTGGTATTAGAGCTAGCGATATTTTTACGGATAGGAGATTGGATTTGAAAGTTCCGTTATTGGCCGAAAAAGATGTCCAGGTCTCTATTTCCACTCCTCGGGGACATGAGGTTGAAATCGAGAAGCTTGGAGGGATGACTCCGGAACAAATTGATAAACTTCTGAGTAAAGTTGACGAGGCGCTGCTCGCCATCCCCCGCATCCCTGAAGCCCTCATCCCCAAAATGATCGACGTCCCCACACAAACCTTTAGAATTATGCAAAGCCCCGTTACGGTTGGGCTGTTCAAGCTGTTTATGGCAGATACCGGATATGAAATCACCGGACATACTGCAGGAAACCTTAAAGCTCAGCTTGGAGGCGCACCTGAAAGCGTTTTAACGTATTTAAATTTAGAAGATGGCAGGGCGCTTGCTCAATGGCTAAATAAGGTCACTGGCAAAAGTTCCAGGGTCCCAACTGAAAGGGAA
>JBDRDU010000011.1:0-4652 GCA_043820455.1 bacterium
GCTGAATATTTCATCTGTCTTTCCCTCTTCAATTATGCGCCCGCTCTTCATTACCGCAATCCTGCCGCACATGAACCTGACAACAGACAGGTCGTGAGCTATAAGAAGGAAGGTCAAGCCCAGCTGGGCTCTCAGTTTCTTAAGAAGTTTCAATATCTCCAGCTGTACCGTCATGTCAAGCGAGGACACCGGCTCGTCAAGCAGGATGAATTTGGGCTTTACGCTTATAGCACGCGCGATGCACAGCCGCTGCCTCTCCCCTCCTGAAAGCTCGTGCGGATACCTGTCCAAATAGCTCTCGTCGAGCTCAACCTCACAAAGGATCTCTTTCAGGTCCCTTTTTATGCCGTGGATCTTAAGCGGCTCGGCAAGCGCTTCCCCCGCCTTCATTCTCGGATCAAGTGAAGTATAAGGATTCTGGAAAACGATCTGAAAATCCTTTCTGGAGAAGGGGGATGCATATGTGACATGGCCGCTGGAAGCCCTTATAAGACGGAGGATTATGCGCCCCAGTGTCGTTTTACCGGAACCCGACTCACCTACAAGCCCGAAAGACTCGCCCTCGTCAACGAATAAGCTGACATCATCCAGCGCCTTCAAGGCGCCGAAATGCTTGGTTACTTTATTGACCTCTATTGATCTCAATGTTCATCTCCTTGAATGAATTGATCAGTTTCGCAGTATAAGGGTCCTTCGGGTCATTGATTATATCGGCGGTACTTCCATCTTCCACGATGCGCCCAGCCTGCATTACATATATCCTGCTGCAAAACCCTGAGACAAGCGCTATGTTATGGGAAATGAACAGGACGGCGGTCTTAAGTTCCCTCAGGAGCTCCATTATGCTTTTCTGCATCGTCACATCAAGCGCTGTAGTAGGTTCGTCGGCGATCAAAAGATCGGGGCTCAGCGCGTAAGCCATGGCCACGGCAACCCTTTGCTTCATCCCCCCGCTGAACTGGTGAGGATAATCGTTCGCTCTCTGCTCGGGATCTTTGATATGGACCATATCAAGCAGCTTGATCGCCTTCTCCCACGCCTTCTTCCTTGAAAATCCTTGATGTATCCTGAACACCTCGGCTATCTGTTCCCCGACCCTGAATACCGGGTTCAATGCGGAGAACGGGTCCTGAAAAACCATGGATATGTCCCCTCCCCTTATTTCCCGCATATCGGAAGAAGAAAGGTCAGGCAGGTTGCTTCCTTTCCACTTTATTTCGCCGCAGATATTCCCGGGCGGATCGATCAATTGGAGGATCGCCAGCGCCAGCGAGGATTTTCCGCAGCCGGACTCGCCCACCAACCCGACGATCTCGCCTTTCCGGATGTAAAGATCAACGTTCTCAACGGCTTTTGTGATATTGCCGTCCTTGGAAAAATCGACTGAAAGTTTTTTTATGTCCAAAAGCCTGTCTTCCATATTTATTCCTTTGGATTTGATCCTTCCCTTAAAGCTTCGCCAATAAAGTAAAGAGAAAGTACAGCAAGAACTATGACCATTCCCGGGATAACGGCCATCCAGGGAGCGTCCAGAAGGTAAGACTGCGAATCCATCAGCATGTTCCCCCAGCTCGGCATGGGAGGCTGGACCCCAAGCCCGAGAAAGCTGATCGCCGATTCCGTAAGTATGGCTCCTGCCATCCCCAGGGTGCCTGCCACAATTATCGGAGACAGGGAATTCGGCAATATGTGCCTGAATATTATCCTAAGATTGCTGCAGCCGATCGCCCTTGCCGCTTCCACGAATTCGCGCTCCTTCAGTGCCAAAAATTCGCCCCTTACAAGGCGCGCTATCCCCATCCAGGAGGTGGCTCCGATCACTATCATCACGTTAAATATGCTCGGCGTCAGGACCGACTGTATGGCAAGTATCAGGAATATGGTAGGAAAAGAAAGCATGATATCTGTGAAACGCATTATTATTTCGTCAAGGATCCCCCCGTAATAGCCGGATATGGAGCCAAGGAAGACGCCTATCGTCAATGAAACTGTAACAGCTATTACGGCGACCGAAAGAGAGACCCTTCCGCCGTAAAACAAACGGCTCAATATATCGCGGCCAAGGTCATCGGTCCCGAAAATATGATCAAGTGACGGAGATGCGATACTATCCTCAATGATGTCGCTGGGTCCATAAGGGGCGATAAGCGGAGCGAATACCGCCAACAGGACGAATGTCGATAAAATGACCAGGCCGAACAAGGCCAGTTTATTTTTTTTCAGCATATCTTATCCTCGGATCAACGATGGCGTACCCGATATCGGCCAGAAGGTTTCCAATGATTATCAATACGGCGGTAAAGACCGTTATTCCCATGATGACAGGATAATTCCTGGAGAACACCGCGGAAACGCCAAGCCGGCCCATCCCCGGCCAGGCGAATATAGTTTCAATTATGAATGCGCCTCCGAACATGTCGGGAAGGGAAAGCCCAAGCAATGTAACTATCGGTATGAGCGCATTCCTGAGCGCATGCTTGAAAATGACGATGTGCTCCGGAAGCCCTTTGGCCCTGGCGACCTTGATGTATTCCTGTCCGAGCACTTCCAACATGCTTGCTCTCTGGTACCTTGTTATCCCGGCAAGTCCCGATATTACCATGACCGCGCACGGAAGCACGATATTGCCGAAAGGCGGGAACCACTCAAGCTTGAGGGAGAACACAAGCATGAAAATAAGGGCCAGCCAGAAGGACGGGATCGACATGAAGACAAACGACAGAATGGTGAAGAGATTATCAAAAACGGATCCTTTTTTTACGGCCGATATCACTCCGGCGGGAATGGATATGAGGAGAATGAGAAAGAATGAAACGCCCATTAAAAGAAGTGTTGCGGGAAGCCTTTCGAATATCTCTTTAACTACCGGCTCACCCGAGATATAGGAATAACCGAAATTAAGGGTTGCAGCGTTCTTCAGCCACAGAAAATATTGGGTGGTGACCGGCTTGTCCAGCCCCCAGTTCGCGCGTATTCTTGCAAGCTCTTCGGGCTTTATGTTCGGGTCCGTAAAAAGAGCGGTTGGATCGCCAGGCGCCATATGCATCACGAAGAACGTGATGAGCGATATGCCGATCAGCAAAGGAATGAGCTGTATTAATCGTCTAAAGATGAATTTTTTCATTTCTTTATATATACTTTTTCAATATCAAGGAATAGTCCCGCGGGGCCCGGTTCAGAGAGGCCGCCCACTCTGTCCCTTATCCCTGAAAGGACATTCGGATACCAGAGGAATATGTAAGGGGCGTCTTTCGTGATCTCCTTGTACATCTGCGCATAGATCTTTTTTCTGCCGGCCCTTGACTGCTCCTTTCTTCCGGCTTCAAGAAGTTTGTCAACTTTCGGGTTGCCGTAACCAATGAAGTTAAGGCCTCCGGGATACTGGCTTGAATGCCATATTGAATACGAATCCGGGTCCACTCCGGTCGACCAGCCGATAATCACAGCGTCAAAATCCTTGGGGTTTTTCCTGGCATTGATCACTTTCAGAAGCGCGCTCCACTCAAGCACCTTTATATTCATCTTCACGCCTATCCGCTTGAACTGCTGCTGCAGTATCGTTGCCGCCTTTTCCCTTTCTTTGTTGCCGTGGTTAATAAGAACTGTGAATTCAAGGCCTTTAACTTTCGCTTTCCTTAAAAGTTCCACGGCTTTCTTCGGATCGTACTCGTATTTACTGACGTCGCTGCTGTATGCCCAGGAAACGGGAGCGGCCGGGGAATACGCGGGCGATGCCAACCCCCTAAAGATCAATCCTATCAACTGTTTCCTGTTAACGGCATATGAAAGCGCCTGCCTGACCCTTGCATCAGAGAACTTGGGCGATTTAAGGTTGAACCCGAAATATGTATACAGGAGCGCGTCATATTTATAAAGGTTGACGTGTTTCATTGGATGAAAATCCTTGGGGGGGATGCCGGTCTCGTCGATATCGCCCGACTTAAGGGCCACCAGGGCGGTGTTCGCATCCGGGATTATCTTGAAAAGTATTTCCTTCAATTTCGGGGAGCCTCCGTAATATTTCGGGTTCCTCCTCACCAGAACATGGTCCCCGGCCTTATATTCAACAAAGATGAACGGTCCTGTTCCGACGGGATGCCGCCTGAAGGATGACATATCAAGCTCTTTTCCTTTCAGGATATGCTTCGGCAGGATCCCCATTGAAGCATTGGAAAGGAAGGGGGAAAATGGTTTTGGAAGGATGGCTTTGATCGTGTATCTATCGACGACTTTGAACTTTACGGGATTTCCGTCGATTATATAATCGCCCCTTCTGACCGAATTGACCTTTGGATTGAGAATGGTGTCAAATGTGAATTTGACGTCATCCGCCGTAAAAGGATTTCCATCGTGCCATGTCACATCGCGCCTTAAATTGAAGGTCCATACAAGGCCGCTCTTTGATACTTTCCAGGACTTTGCCAGATCGGGGATAAAATTAAGGTGCTTGTCGACCTTGACCAGTCCTGTGAATATCACCCCTTCGACCGCGGACGATGTTGTATCCGTTGAAAGGACAGGATTTATGACGGAGATCTCCCCTCCGAGGGACATGACAAGGCGCGCATGGGGGTCATGATCGATTGCGAATGCGAAAGAGCACGCAAGAAATATGAAAAATATCGGCTTGAGGATCGATCTCATCTTCACAT
>JBDRDU010000012.1:0-4677 GCA_043820455.1 bacterium
AAGGATCCAGCAACGCTAAAGCTTAAACGTGATCCATTAGATATGGCGGAAGAGGATCTATTAGATTTTTCAAGAGATGTTATTCTTGGGTTCACAAAAGAAGGCTCCCGATTGCTAAGAAACTTTCTTTCTGGGCTTACAAATGAGCAACTGGCAAGTGTTATCCCTAAACTGGAAAAGGACCTTTTGAAAAAAGTTATTCACGGGCTTAGACCTGAATAATTCGTCGAGGACAAATAATTACGCTTTGCTATTTAAATAATGAGGGATGATAAAAATGGCAGGAGAAATGAGCATAAAAATATATGAAGGAAAAACTTATACACCCTCCGCGACAAATACCGTAAAAAAATCGGGAAATGACCCTTTGATAGAAATACAAAAAGGATCGCCTCCTTTTCCACTTTTAAAATTTAAGATATACAAGAGTCAGCTGGCCGTTCTACAGGAACTGGCCTTTGTGAATAATATGAAAGCGGAAGACTTTTTAAGCGGTCAATTTAGTGAGCATGCACACATAGTAGTACTAAAGGGCTATATTACCAGGCTTGATTTAGATATGACCGCCATCAACGATATCAGACCTTTAAGAGGGAATGGATTAAGCAAGCTGCGAAAGGCTCATTTTCGGCACACCGAACTCAGCGATATTAGCCCTCTGGAAGGATCAACCAATTTGCGAGAGCTTCGCGTAGAAGGGTCCAAGGTCACCAAGGAGCAGGCACAAGCTTTAAAAAAGAAGCTGCCCCAGTTATATATTGACATATTACACTAAAAGCAACCGAGATAAACATGTAATGGGAGGATGTTAAGATGAATAAGATGGGAAGATTGAGCGTCACAGAGCAAATGTCGAGAATTACACGACCTTTTAAAATGGCGAGGGTGAAAGCATTCCGAGGAAGGCCTACCATCTGAGATTAGAGGGGAGAGAAAGCTAACATGTTCAAACTAAACATTTCTCAAGCACCAGGACCAAAAATGCTTTGCTTGAGCAATAAAAGTCTTATTACCCGCCAAGCCAGGCACTTTCGCGCCACGGTCATCGTGCTCGACAGCGCCGGGATCGGCGTTATGCCCAATCACCCTCCGATCGATGACGGCGCCAATACCATTTCGAACACTGCCGCCTATTACGAGGCTCATCATCCGGGTAAATTTCAACTGCCGAACCTCCAAGCTCTAGGGCTTGGGAACATCGCTTATGTCCCCGGAGTTCCGGCAGCAAAGGAACCAGCTGGGTCTTTTGGGGTTTTAACTCTTGATCCTGTGATTATGACGGACACCATCACCGGACATTGGGGGTTGATGGGGTTGAATACAGGAGTTTACCCAACTTATCTTTCTGGCATCCCGCTCCCTCTTATGGAGAAAGTTGAAGCAGACGTATCAAAAAGATTGGGAGAACAGATCCAATTGTTAAAAGATGGAAGAAATATTTCTGGTACCACCATTTTGGAGCTGGTCGGGGAAAAGGAGCTTCCCATTATTTACACTTCCTCAGACAGCGTTTTTCAGCTAGCAGTGCCTGTGGGAAAAGAGATCGGTCCCGATGACTCAATTTTCGAAAATGCGAATTTCTTTCCTCTGTTAGAAAACGGAAAGCGCTTTGCTATCTCTAGAAGCAAGATCAATAGAATGTATGACATTTGCCATGCCTGCAAAGCTTTCCTTAATGAGAGTTCGGACCCAGGGGATAAATTCCTCAGGATCATTGCACGCCCTTTTGCCAAGAGAGCTACTGTCGGACCAAAAGGAGAGAAGTTCGTACGCATAACTTCCCTGCGAAAAGATTACACTCTTCCGGTCCCGGGAGAAACGATCCTTGATCACGCTCTCGCGGTAGGCTATCAAAACATGGGTGTCGGCAAATTCTATGACATATTCAGCAGCCAGGGATTCAGCAGCGCTCTGCCGGACCCAAAGGAGGGCCGCCATTTAAAAGGCAATTCGGAAGGGGTCGACTTCACGCTGCAGCTACTTAAAGAAGAAAATTCGGGCATAATCGGGGTCAACCTGGTCGACTTTGATGAACAATTTGGGCACCGCAACGATCCGATAGGCTACGCAAAAGCTTTAATGGAATTTGACGGCCGGCTTCCAGAGATCTTTGCCGCCATGGGTGACTGGGACATTGTGATGATCAGTGCCGACCACGGCAATGATCCGACCAGAGGGTTGACCAAATTATGGATGGAGAAAAATGGGCTGGCTCCAGCAATATATCAGTCGCGCGGGACCAACCACACCCGCGAATTCGTTCCGCTGTTAGTGTTCGGTAATCCCGTAAAAAGAGGGATCGATCTTGGGATCCGCGCCCTGGCCGATGTGGGAGCTACCATCGCCGATTACCTGGGATTTTTCACTTCTCCGAACGGGAAAAGCCTTGCCAAAAATCACCCGCTCTTCCCATCCTTATTGTAAGCAAAATATTTCTGGATCAATCCTTCATGTAGCGGTTCGTTATGGGAAGCCGCCAGTCCTTGCCGAAAGCCCTGGGGGTTATCCTTGTTCCGGGAGCGGACTGCCTCCTCTTATACTCGGAGCGGTCCACCATGGAGATGACCTTTGATACTACAGCTTTATCAAATCCTTTTGCGACGATCTGCTTGATATCTTTATTCTCTTCGACATAAGCTTTAATAATGGGATCAAGCATTTCATAAGGAGGCAGAGTATCCTGATCTTTCTGGTTTGGCCTTAGTTCCGCGGTCGGAGGCCTTTTTATGATCGACCGCGGTATGACCGTTTTTTTTCTATTCCTCCAGTCGACCAGTTTGTAAGCCAGTGTTTTCGGTATGTCCTTCAGGACGCTGAAGCCGCCCGCCATATCCCCGTAAAGAGTGCAGTAGCCGGTGGATGTCTCGGACTTATTGCCGGTATTCAGGACAAGCCATCCGAACTTGTTCGATAAGGCCATAAGGATGTTGCCCCTTATCCTTGCCTGCAGATTTTCCTCGGCAATGTCAGCGGGTTTTCCCCTGAAATTTGGGGATAAAGTGGAAAGATATTGCGAAAAAATGTCCTTTATCGGAATGATATCCATTTTTACGCCGAGGTTCTTCGCTACCAAAGTCGAATCATCCAGGCTTTGCTTTACCGTATATTGCGACGGCATGAAAATAGTGTGTATCCTTCCTTTTTCGAGCGCGTCGCAGGCGATCGCGGCCGTAAGCGCCGAATCTATGCCGCCCGAAATGCCGATGATCGCTCCGCCGAATTTATTCTTTTCAACGTAATCCCTTACGCCAAGGACCAAAGCTTCATATACTTCGGAGAGCATGTCCAGTTCCGGGCTTATATCCCCTCCCTTGTCGTCAACGATCAAAAGCTCCTCTTTATACTGAGAAGCGGAAGCTATCAACTTTCCCTTGCTGTTAACGACCATGCTGCCGCCGTCAAATACAAGCTCGTCCTGCCCGCCTACCATATTGACATAAACTATGTGGGCTTTTGTGCTGAGCGCCCTTTTTTTCAATGTCTTTTTTCTGTCCCGTATCTTTCCGACATGGTATGGAGAAGCGTTGATATTGAGTATTATCTTCGCCCCCGCCTTCGCTTCGTTCTTGTACGGGCCTTCTTCGACCCATATGTCCTCGCATATCCCAAGCCCTATCTTAACCCCGCGGAAATTGACGACTGCCGGCTGAGTTCCTTCCTTAAAATATCTCTTTTCGTCAAAGACTCCGTAATTCGGCAGGTTGTTCTTGCGGTAGACCTTGACGACTTTTCCGTTGTCAATGAAAGCTCCGGCATTGAAAATTTCCTTCTCTGCCCTGTCAACAAAACCGACATAAACCCCTATGCCTTTTGACTGCTTGACGATATCCTCCAGGCACTGCAGGTTGTCGGAAATGAATTGCGGTTTTAGAAGAAGGTCTTCGGGCGGGTATCCTGTGATCGCGAGCTCCGGAAAAACTACGAGGTCCGCATTCTGTTTTTTTGCCTTATTGATATGATCGATTATTTTTTTCGAATTTCCCCGCAGGTCCCCGACGCAGGGATCTATCTGTGCCAGCGCTATTTTAAGTTTTCCGGACATCTTCTTTACTCCTCTACCTGCATCACGATGTAAGGCGTATTAAGCCCGCTCTCAAGCCCTTCATATCGCATGAATTCGTGAGGAGAAGCCGCTTTATACCAGAAATATGTCTTGGGAACAAAAGGCGCGAATATCCCCAGGAAACCCAGGTCCGGGATCATCTGTATCTTATAGCATTCTATTGTTCTGCTGTTGACGGTTAAAACTTCGATCCCTTTGTTCACGAGCGTCATATTGTAAAAAGATGGCTCGTCTGTCAACATCGGGAAGACAAAATCTTTCTTTCTTTCGTAGGGGTAGTTCATCAGCGCCGTGCCCAGCCCGTTCTTGTCTATCAGGCCTTCCTTGAACTCAAATTCCTTTTTCTCGTTCAGCAGCTTGCACTTTACGATCTTTTCCTTTGCGTCAAAAAACACCTTCAGCAGTCCCACTGTGACGCCGTCCTTGTCTTTGAACTCAAGGACTGAATTTTGGGGGATGATCACGTCGTTCTCGTAAAGATAGACGGATTCCGCATGCCAGGTCTTGTATTTCTTGTCGCTGCCGTACTGCCCTTCTCCGTCCTCTGTGATGCGCAGATATATGTGGCCGTTCGATTCAAATGTGGCGGCAATATTCCTGCTGTGCCACACATA
>JBDRDU010000013.1:0-8942 GCA_043820455.1 bacterium
AGGGACGGCATGGTCATATACGGTCCGACTAAATTGAAAAAGGGAATATGCCAGAGCTACGGGGACCACAGGATAGCGATGATATCGAGCATCGCGGGACTGGCCGCCTCCGACCAGACCGTGGTCGAAAAAGTTGAATGCATTGAAACATCCTTCCCTTCTTTCGCAGATTTGATCAACAGCCTTTCAACAAGCCCCCTGATAGCGGAGTCATGAACAAGATATTAATCCTGGACGATACCCTTGTCTCGAAAATAGCCGCGGGAGAGGTCATTGAGCGCCCTGCCTCCGTCGCGAAAGAGCTTGTGGAAAATTCTATCGATGCTGGAGCCAGGAGGATATCAATAGAGGTAAAGGACGGGGGGAAAAAGCTCATAAAAGTGACGGATGACGGCTGCGGAATGGCCCCGGAGGACGCGAAACTTTCGATACAAAGACATTCCACCAGCAAATTAAGGAACATTAACGATCTGTTTTCCATAAGGACTCTGGGTTTCAGGGGAGAGGCTATCCCGAGCATTGCAAGCGTTTCAAAGTTCGAGCTTATTACATCCGACGGAGGGCCGAACGGGACAAAAATGATAGTGGAAGGCGGAAAGCTTGTGTCCCACGAAAAGGAAGGATGTCCTGCGGGGACGTCGGTTACAGTTGAAGAGTTGTTCTTTAATACTCCAGCTAGGCTTAAATTCCAGAAAAGCAAATCCACAGAACTTTCCCATATAATCGATATCGCATCAAAATTTGTCCTCTCGAACCCCCAGATCTCCTTCAAGCTGAAAAGCGACGGGCAGGAAGCATTGTCATCAATAGGTTCCGGGAACCTTCTTGAAGCGATCGCGTCGGTATACGGGACTGATATGGCGAAAGTAATGCTGAAAATTGGAGACGAGACCTGCCTGTCGGCAAGGCAGGGAAGCGAGATGAGAGGCGTAAAAATACACGGGTACGCGACGCAGCCGGTGATAACAAAATCCGACCGGTACGGCGAATCATTTTTCGTCAACGGGCGGTTCGTCAGGAATGCTTTATTATCAAGGGCGCTGGAGGATGCTTATAGAACGCTCATCCCTAATGGAAAATATCCTGTAGCAGTAATATTCGTGGAGATCGATCCTGCAGAGGTTGACGTGAACGTCCATCCGGCAAAAAGGGAGGTCAAATTCTCAAGGCCCGATATGGCCATGAAAGCGATCACCTCGGCCGTATCAGCGTCGCTCGGACAAATAAATGCCGAAGCAGGATCAAAACAATTCGACGGGACCCAGTTTGCCGCTTTTGACAGATGGCAGCCGGAGATGATCAAGATATTTGGAGAAATGACAAATGACAAATATCAAATGACAAATGAAATCCCAATAACAAATGAACAAATGGGGGCATTGTTCCAGCTTAACCTTACATATATTATCCTTGCAAAAGGCGAGGACCTGATAATGATCGACCAGCATGCGGCACACGAGAGGATAATGTATGAAAAGATAAAGAACAACGTGATCTCTGGGATCCAGACCCTGCTTGTGCCGAAAACCCTGGAGATCGAGCCGAAAGAATTCGCCTTGATATCCGGCAATCTGAAGGAGATATCACAGCTCGGGTTCGATATAGAGGCGTTCGGCAGGAATACCGTTATGGTCAGGGGGATACCGGCGGCGCTTAAAATACAGAATATCGACACCGCAGTCTCCGAAATATTATCCGAACTTTGTTCATCGTTCAAGATAAAGAGCGCTGACGAGCGCAGGGAAGCTGTCTGGAAAATGATGGCCTGCAAGTCAGCCGTTAAGGCGGGAGACAAGCTTTCTTACGTTGAAATGGAGAGCTTGATCAGAGAGCTTTATTCAACAAGCAATCCGACAACATGTCCGCACGGCCGTCCCACGCTCATAAAGATATCAAAGCCGGACATGGAAAAAATGTTCGGCCGATAATCTCTATTTGACACGCCTGACGTACTTCTGATAGTATGCGGAAGTTTTTTAACTCGGCAGGAGGAAAAATTTGGCAAAAAATCTTGTGATAGTTGAATCGCCCGCAAAGGCAAAAACACTGGAAAAATTCCTTGGCGCTAATTATTCGGTAAGCGCTTCAGGGGGCCACGTGAGAGACCTTCCAAAAAAATCCATCGGCGTGAACATTGAAAAAGACTTCGAGCCGAAATACCAGATAATAAAAGGCAAGGAAAAAATAGTTAAAACCCTGACCGCGGCCGCGAAAAAGGCGAAAATGGTCTACCTTGCTCCCGATCCGGACAGGGAAGGGGAAGCTATTGCGTGGCACCTGGCGACGGTCCTGGGCGGCAACGGCAAGATCAGGCGGGTTGAGTTCAACGAAATAACAAAGAATGCCGTGCTCCATGCCATAGAGAACCCCAGGGAGATCGATATGAACCGAGTGGATGCCCAGCAGGCAAGAAGGATACTTGACAGGATAGTCGGCTACAAGCTTTCACCGCTCCTCTGGAAGAAAATAAGGAAAGGGCTTTCGGCGGGAAGGGTGCAGTCTGTTGCTGTCAGGCTGATCTGTGAGAGGGAAGATCTGATAAAAAAATTCATCCAGCAGGAATACTGGTCAATAGAGGCCGAATTTTCCGCCGATAAGATAGAGCGGGCGTTCACCGCGAAGCTTTTTTCAAAGAACGGCGAAAAAATAAATATACCGAACAAAGAAGCGGCTGATGGAATATTAAAAGAGATCAACAGCAATGACTTTATCATCTCGAAGATCGTAAAAAAAGAACAGAGGCGCCATCCCTCGCCGCCCTTTATCACTTCCACGCTTCAGCAGGAATCATACAGAAAGCTTGGATTTTCGACAAGAAAGACAATGGTCCTTGCCCAGCAGCTTTATGAAGGGATAGAGCTGGAGGCGGGCGCGGCAACAGGTCTTATAACGTATATGCGAACGGATTCTACCAGAGTGGCGAAAGAGGCGCAGGACGAAGCAAGGGCGCTGATCGGTAAAGATTTCGGGCCGAATTATGTTCCCAAAGAACCAAAGATATACAAGGCGAAAAAAGAGGCTCAAGACGCACATGAAGCCATAAGGCCCACGTATTTTGAGAATAAGCCGTCCGATATCGCAGGCAGCTTGACGCCGGACCAGCTGAAACTTTATACATTAATATGGAACAGGTTCCTGGCGTCCCAGATGGAATCAGCCGTGCTTGACCAGACCTCGGTCGATATTTCCGTTGGCGATTATCTTTTCAGGGCAAATGGCTCGATCATCAAGTTCGACGGTTTCATTGCCGTCTATATGGAAGGGCATGATGAGGACGAAGAAGAGGAAAAAGAGGGCATCCTCCCCGAAATGAACGAGGGGCAGAAATTAAAGTTGAACTCAATCGTTCCCAACCAGCATTTTACCCAGCCGCCGCCCCGCTACACGGAAGCTTCTCTTGTAAAAGAACTCGAGCAAAAAGGGATCGGAAGGCCTTCCACATATTCTCCTATCATAGCGACAGTGCAGGATAGGGGTTATGTTGAAAAAGAAGGCAGGATGCTGAAGCCCACGGAGCTCGGCGTTACCGTGAACGAGCAGCTCGTAAAGCATTTCCCTGTCATAATGGATTTTGAATTTACGGCGCACATGGAAGATGAGCTGGACAAGATCCTGGAAGGTTCCGTTAACTGGATCGCCGTCCTGAAGGAATTCTACGATCCTTTTGAAAAAACACTGAAAGAAGCCGAGACCGCAATGGAAAAGATAAAAAAAGAGATCATGACCGAGGAAATATGCGAAAAATGCGGCAAGCCCATGATGATAAGGTCCGGCAGGTTCGGGGACTTTCTCGCATGTTCCGGATATCCCAAGTGCAAGAATACAAAACCTCTGCCGGGAAGCAAGGAAGCTGAAAAAGTGGAAGAAGTATGCGAAAAATGCGGGAAACCCATGGTATTCAAGCGAAGCCGCTTCGGGTCATTCCTCGCATGCTCGGGTTACCCGGAATGCAAGAGCATTAAGCCGATACTGAAGCCTACAGGGATAAAGTGTCCTCAATGCGGCGGCGACATTGTTGAGAGAAAATCAAAAAGGGGCAAGATCTTTTACAGCTGCAGCAATTATCCGAAGTGCAAATTCGCCCTTTGGAACAAGCCTCTCCAGGAAAAATGTCCCCAGTGCGGCGGCATAATGGTGGAGAAGCGTACAAAAAGCGAGGCAAAAAAGATGTGCGCTGACCCGGCCTGCGGCCATACCGAAGACATTCCTAATTGAAGTTATTCCTCCCCGGGTATAGAATATCATTGTCATGAAAGGATTTTTCAGGTCGCTTATATTCAATAATTTGCCCCTCAAACTGCTCTCTATCGTGCTTGCGGTCCTTTTCTGGTTCATGGCCAGGGGATATTTTGGCAAGTAAAAAATGATCAAGGTCATCAAAAGCATCGGATCAATGAAGAAGTTGTCGGACGGCTTTAAGAAGGCCGGCGCTTCCATCGGATTCGTTCCCACAATGGGATATCTTCATGAAGGCCATCTATCTCTGGTAAAGGAAGCAAAAAAACAAAACGATATTGTCGTGGTAAGCGTGTTCGTCAACCCCACCCAGTTCACGCCGAAGGATGACCTGAAAAAGTATCCGCGCGACCTGAAAAGGGACCTGAAAATGCTCGCAAAACATAAAGTTGATGTCGTATTCCATCCCAGCGCCAATGAGATTTATCCCGAGGGCTACAGCGCGTATGTTGAGGTCAAAGGTCTATCCGATATGCTTTGCGGAGCGTCAAGGCCGGGGCATTTCAGGGGCGTTACGACGATCGTTGCGAAACTTTTCAATATCGTGAAGCCGGACGCCGCATACTTCGGAGAAAAAGATTTTCAGCAGCAGGTCATTATCAGGAAAATGGTCAAGGACCTGGATATGGATGTGAAGATAGTTTCGATGCCAACCATCAGGGAAAATGACGGCCTTGCAATGAGCTCAAGGAATTCCTACTTGAGCAGGGAAGAAAGAAAGGATGCCCTTGTGATAAACAGGGCCTTAAGGCTGGCGGAAATGCTTGTAAATAAAGGGGTTAAGAGCGCTTCCAGGATCAAGTCCGCCATGTCAAAACTTATGAAGACCGCAAAAAGCCTCAGGATCGATTACATATCGATATGCGATCCAACAACGCTTGAAGAAAAAAAACATATCAACGGAAAGACCCTGATCGCCGCGGCAGCTTATGTCGGCAAGGCGAGGCTGATCGACAATATCCTGATAACTTAGGAGCCTGACATGAAAAGATCAAGCGGATTCACCCTTATTGAAGTCCTGATAACCCTTGTTATTGTGAGCTCCATCATCGCCTTTCTTGTAACAGGCGGCATGCGATTCCGCAACTCTCTCGAGTACAATTTTTCAGTTAATCAAGTGCTGTCCGACATAAAACTGACCCAGCAGCTCGCGGGCACGTCATCACAAATATGCAAGATCGAGTTCAAGCCGGGGACGAATCATTACACCATAACAAAGGGTTCGCAGCTGTACAGGTCGGGCACCGCAGGCGGCAAGATACGGTTCTACGGGAAAAGCTATTTCAGCTTCGTGCCCACCGGTTACACGGTTGTCGGCGGAAGCGGAACATTGTTGATCGAGGGAGCTCCCAAGGCAAAAAAGATCATTGTTTCCTCAAAAGGCAGGATAAGAGTTGAATAAAAAGAGGAACCTGCGACTAAACGTCGCGGTTCCAATTTTAGTATATATAAGCAATTAAATGGGTTAGACCCATTATAATTAATAGGTGTCGCAGAAAGGAGCCGAGGCGTTTAGCCTCAGGCTCTACAGATTGAGTAAATTTATGAAAAATTCAAAAGCATTTATTTTAATAGAAGTCCTGATCGCCTCTCTTTTGATCTGCCTGTTCGCTTCCTCATTCACTTTTCTTGTCAATGCCGGAATAAAACAGATAAAAGCCTCAAGGCAGCTGACAAGAGCTGTCTTTGTCTCCAAAAGCATCATGGAAGAATTGAGGGGGATACCTTTTGAAGCTCTGTATCCATACAATAATACGAGCTTTGACGGCGGACAAGGCCGGATCATTATCGCTTCTGTCGGCAGCGATCTGATATCGATCACAGTAAAACATAAGATCGAATTCTATACTTTAAGGAGCAGGTTTTAGCGGTGAAAAACCCAAAGGGATTCACTTTAGTCGAGCTTTTGATCGCCATGGCGCTGATCTCGGCCGTTAGCATTACGCTGTTCTATTTCGCGCTGTCATCGGTCAGGTTGATATCCCGTGCTGCAGCCCTTTCCAGGTCCGATCAAACGGCAAGGTTTGTCGCGGGCAGGATCTCTTATGATATCGCGCAAAGCGGCGGCGCGCTTCCCGGATCCGGGCCAGCCAAATTGGTCCTTGGCGGCATTTATTATGAATATCGTGATAACAAGGTAAGAAGGGAAGAGGGGAGCGACGTTTATTATCTCACCACTGAAGGCGAGATAAAGGGGCTGAAGTTCTCGTATCCTTTAACCAAGCTTATCAAAGTCGAGATAACCCCGAAATTGGGAGGAGTATATTATTTTAATGTATATGCGAGGAACTAGGTCTAAAGGCCAGGCACTAATTATCGTCCTGCTGGTGATCTCGGCTCTTTTAGCCGCTGGAGCGATGTTCGCAAAGATCGTTATCTCTGAAAGAAGCATGGTGAACCTCCAAGGCCTCAAGGAAAAAGCTTTTTATCTTGCTGAAGCCGGCCTTGAGGACGGAAAATCGGTAATTTCGGCCAATCCGAACTGGTTTACTGACAATCCCCATACCCCGGCTGACGACACTAACTGGCTTATAGACGGTGCGGCAGGCGCGATCAAACAATTTGGGGACGGGAGCTACAAGATCATCAGGGAAAGCGGAAAGAACATTATTTATTCTGTCGGATATTATAGGAGCGGCAGGTCTGTTGTCAGGGTAAAGTATAATGTCGGTCCATTTAAAGCATTCGAATTCAAGATCATTTAGGGCCTGTTATTCCTTCTATATCCACCAGTTTAACCCTGCTTGTTTGCCCGCTTATTATAGTGACCATGTTCTTTTTAACGCGGAAATGCGCTGCCAAAAAGTTTATCAGCGCTTTATTGGCTTTGCCTTCCACGGCGGGAGCCGTAAGGTAGACCCGGACCCTCCCTTCTTCCACAACAAGCCTTTCCCGCTTCGCATTTGGGATTACTTTTACATTAAGCCGCATATGCCTATATTATATCGCAGAGCGAGGCAGGCTGCTTGGAAAAGCCCTGTTGCCTAGCGGGCAGAACAGAAGTCTTTTATAAATCCCGATTTAGTGAGATAATATTTCCCGTGAATCAAACTTCAAAACTTATTGGCTGCTTTGCGTTAATCGCGATCACTATAATTATCATAATGAACTGGGAAGGAAAAGCTTTGACTTTAAACACGGTTTCCCTTCAATACATAAAGCAGAATAAATTCGACGGCAGGGGCCTGAAACTTGTGAAAGTGCTGGCAACAGAAGAAGCTTATACTCGCTATTACATTACTTATATGAGCGGCGAGCTCAGAATATCCGGGATCATGAACGTGCCGAAGGGGAAGGGGGCTTATCCTGTCATCATCACTGCCCATGGATTTGTTGAGCCGCGATATTATACGACTGGCAGGGGACTTAAAAGAGAACAGGATTATCTTGCCCGCAATGGATATATTGTCCTCCATCCGGATTACCGCAATCACAATGGATCCGACAAAGATCCGGAGAACAGCCTGCGGCTTAACCTTGGCTATACAGAGGATGTGATAAATGCCGTCCATGCTGTTAAGGGTTCAAGTTACAAGTTCATCGACAGAGCTAATGTCGGCCTTCTCGGTCATTCTCTTGGCGGAGGGATCGCTCTGAATATAATGACAACAAAGCCGGGGTTAATTAAGGCGTATGTATTATTTGCACCAATAAGCATTGACTACATGGATAATTATTATCGCTGGATAGCAAGGAAAGGCGCAAGCGTGCCAGGGAAGTTCGGGTCACCGGTCGTAAGGGAGAAGATCGAAGCTCTTTACGGATCGCCCGAGGCAAATCCGGAATTCTGGAACAACTTGTCGCCGAAAACATTTATTCGAAATGTAAATGACCCCATAATAGTCCATCAAGGATTGGCTGACCAGGATGTTCCCTCTGATTGGGCGAATAAATTAGTTGAAGCCTTTAAGCGCAGCGGAAAGGAAATTAAACTTTATACCTACAGGGGTCAGCCGCACGAGTTCACCTCTGCTTGGCCGCAAGTAATGATAACATCAACAAAGTTCTTTGATTCTACCTTAAAACATGTCAACGCCAAATGAAAATGTCCGGTTTTCTGCCAAATGAAAATGTCCGCTTTTTACGCATAGATCGGGTTCCTTTTTGAATAGACAAATCTCCTCCAGGGATGATTTTTGGGCGCCGGGCAATAAACTCTGGCTTTCTTTATCAGTTTTTGGGCGGCTTTTTGAATTCTGGCCATGGCCAGAATATCCTTAGCTGTTACCTCTGTGAAGGAAAGATGTTTGTTTTTGAGCTTCAATGTGATTTTCCCGTCAAAATGCTCCATAATGCAGACCCTTTGTTTTCTCATGGTGATCGAAGGTTCTTTGATCAGGAATATCCGATTCTTCCAGTGAAGGGTATAGCCATTGCTGACAGTGCGGAATTCCTTAATGCAGAATATTTCGTCGAGGTTCATGTATTTAGGAATGTGTCTGTGAAGATCGCCTCTCTTTAAAGGGTTCTTTGCAAAACGAGCGTTATATATTGGCAGATACGTTTCAAGGAATATATTTGCTTCTTTCATGGAGGATATGTTGGCAAGCCGCATTTCTTTTATGAGACGATCCTGAAAGGTTTGAAACAACCTTTCTATTCTTCCTTTTGCCTGAGGAGAACGAGCGGGAATATGTTTTATTCCCAACTCGCTCAAAACTCTCGCGAATTGTGTTTTAGCGTATTCGCCTTTCAATTCCTCTTCG
>JBDRDU010000014.1:0-25138 GCA_043820455.1 bacterium
TGGCAGTGTCAAAAGCGGAGGATCCCTGATACTCGTGCCCATCATTCATATAGGTCAAATAGTTGCTGGCCGTCATGCCCCCGAAAATACTCTGTGTTGAGTTTTCCGAACTAATAGCCATATCCAGGATTTGATCCGACAGATCTTTCTCTTTATTCTCCTCTTTGATCTCCTCCGCCCCAGTAATCGCATCGTCATAAGTTTCTTTTATTTCCGCTTCCTGGACCGGATTTAATTGAACGATTGAAGCAAGCGCGCTCTTAAAAGTCGCTTTGCCGTATTCTTTCATTATCGCAATTATTTCAGCTGAAGTCGGCTTCCGGTCGGGACCTAATGCGGCAACGATCTTGTTTATAAGGGCTTCCACTTTCGAGTTATGCGCTTTTATCGCCTCTACCTTTTGATCGTCATTTAAACCATCCATTGAAACAACATTTTGTATGAAGGTCTTCGCATTCGCAGCATATGCCTTCATTATCGCGATCTCTGTTTTTTGAGCGTCGGTTTCGGACATTTTTAGTTCGGTTAATGCGGCATGCAGACTGTCAATATAAGCCTCCGCGTCCGGATCGGACGATTTTATTATCGTCAGCTTCTCTGCGTCGGTTAATACTATTTTATCCAGGTTTCTCATAAAAGCTGACGTGTCCCGGTCATACGCTTCCAATATCGCTGTCTTCTTTTCGGTGCTTAATCCCATCGTATCCAGCTCGTTTATAACGGCTGCCACTTTCGGGTCAGAAACCTTCAATATATCCGTCTTTTGTTCATAGGTTAATTTCTTAGCTGGATCTATATCCAACGAATCCAGATTCTTCATAAATGTCCCTGCATTCGGATCGTACGCTTCCAATATCGCCATTTTCTGTTCGACGCCTAAACCCATTGTATCCAGCTCGTTTATAAGAGTTGCCATATTCGAGTCGTGCGCTTTTATCGCCGCGACCTTTTGATCGTTGGTCAGCCCTTTTATTGAAGTGACATTTTTTATGAAGGTCTTCGCATCTGCGGCATATGTCTTCATTGTCGCGATCTCTATTTTTTGAGCGTCGGTTTCGGACATTTTTAGTTCGGTTAATGCGGCATGCAAACTGTCGATATAAGCCTCCGCGTCCGGATCGGATGCTTTTATTATCATCAGCTTCTCTGCATCGGTTAATGTAACCATCTTATCCAAATTATTCATAAAGGTTGCAGCATCCCGGTCATACGCTTCCAATATCGCCGTCTTCTGTTCGATGCTTAATTCCTTCATTGATTCCAGCTGTTTTATAACGGCTTTCACTTGCGGGCCGTAAGCTTTCAATATCTCCGTCTTTAGTTCGTAAGTTAATATCTTTGCCAGATCCGGAGCCAATGAACCCATATTCTTCATAAAGGTCCCCGCGTTCCCGTCATACGCTCTCAACACCGCTATCTTCTGTTCGGCGCTTAACCCGATCTTTTCCAGCTCCTTTATAACAGCCGCCGCACTCGAGCCATACGCTTTTATTGCAGCTATTTTTTGATCGTCGGTCAGTCCACCCGTTGAAATGATACTTCTTATGAAGGTCTTCGCATCCGCGTCGTATGCATCCGATATCGCCGTCTTCTGTTCGGCACTTAATCCTTCTACTAAAGCCAGCTTGTCCTCAAATACTTCTTTGTCAGTATTTGCGCTGTTTATATTGTTCTGCCCGGCTCGCTGCAATCCGCTGCATTTTGCTGCTGCAACATCATATGCTTCACGCGCTGCCTGATAACGCTTCCCTGCAGCCTGTGTCTCGGGACTGGCCGGCCCAAAATTATTCAGACAATCTCCATAATAAGAAGATGCCTCCTGCATTTCGGCCTCTGCCTTGCTTTTTGCCGCCTCGGCCTCTTCACACGTGATCACGGCCGTACTGGCAGGCTCATCCTTCTCATCCGTAGGTTTTATCACCTGTTTCCTATATTCCACTTCCAAACCATGCCTTTTAGTCGCCACTTCTTTGCTTGCGTTCGCGCTCAAAATGCCGGCTGCGACGCCTACCACAGCAGCTGCTATCGTTAGCGCCAGCGCAACAGTGCTTGCAGATGCGGTAATACTGAGCATCAGCAATAGCGATGCCCCGCCGGTAAACGGCGCCGCTATTACTGCCGCAACAATACCAATGACCATAGCAACTGCGCCCAAAATCTTTGGCAGCAAGCTTTTGCCTTCCTGCCTTTTCAGCTCATCTATCATTTTCTGGTTCTTCTCTATCTCAAGCTTGTTGTACCTGATCTGGTTCCCCACCCTTACTTTCTCGTCAAGGGCGCTTACGGCATCGTCAAACCACATCATGATCGGCTGCGCTTCGGCTTCCAGCATTCCCGCCGCCGCGTCCGTGTTGGACTGCCTGCCGCTGATGCCGGTCATTTCCTGATGAACAAGGTTCCTCATGTCGCTTATCGCCTGTTTTGCCATAAGCGCTATCCTTCTCATGTTCAGGGCGCCGTTAAGCTTGTCTCTCAGCGCGGTAACATCTTTGCCTGTCAACTCTGTGTACTCGGCATCATCGGTGATATCCAGCGTGCAGTGCTCCAGAGAATCAATGCCGTTCAGCGCATCCTCTACCGCTTTGTTTATGGAATCCCACATCGCGTCGCCGGTATTGCCCCCGATATCCTTGCCGCTTGCCGCCAGCATGTTCTTTGCCATGGCCAGATTGCTCACCGCCGCCGCCTTGTATTTTTCGTTCACCGCGTTGATCTTTTTCGTCCTTTCATTCTCGTTCTCAAGGCATTGCCTCTCACTTGTGTCATCTTTCCAGAATTCATACCATTTCGGCTTTTCGCCGCCTTCTATGTCAACTTTTTTCTCGTCATATTCCTTGTTTATCTTTCCTATCTCTTCTTCCTGACGGGTCCGGTTAAGGTTCTTTATGGTGCTCAAGAGGTTCGAGATGGTCTGCTGGATGTACTGTTCCACCTTTTCGGTCTTTTTCATGAACATCTTGTTTATAGCCATGCCCTTAAGTCCGCCGCTTTCCCCCGTAAGCTCCTCTTCCACAAGCTTCCTAAGGTCCCTTTTTGCCTCATATATCAGGGAGAACACGGTCAGGAGGCCTTTCAGGTCCTTTGCTTCATTTACTCTATCCGTAAATAAGCTTTCATCAGTCCATTTTACCTCCCAAAAGCCACTGACCTCGTCCTGTTTCAGATATTGGGATTTAAATTCAGTCAAAAGCAGGTCCAAGTTCGCCTGTTTTTCAGCGTCTGTGGCACCTGCAATGCTGTATATTTCAATAAATGAAGTCCTTAAATTATCTCTGGCTGTTATTGCGTTTTGCCAGGCAGAGTATGTATTGGTTTTGCCTGTCACCGCGTTATCGTACCTTAAAATTCTCGCATCATATGTATCCCAGCTGCCGGCACTCGGTTGAAAAGCTACTGAGTGGCCTGTAGCAATTTGATCGCGGATCCAATCTGCACTACAATTATAATAGCAATTCCAGTTATCAATAAGTACATAGGCACCATAAACATTCTTTCCGAAATCTTCTTTTTGATATTCGGTGGTAGCATTGGCAAGTTCTGTACAAGCATTGTCATAAGCAGCTTTAGCAGCTTCAACAGCCGCGTCGGCATTCAATAATGCCGTGGAATCGCTGATCTGCACTATTTCCTTGTTCAACTGCCACACCCTGTATTCGGCGTTCCCCATGATGCTGAGCATGGATTCCATGTAATTGGTGGTGGTGGCAGTGCTGTCAGCATACTGCTGGGAGTAATCACCATAAGTTTTTTGAGATTCTGGTACCTGCTGATCAGGATACTGTTTAGGATCATGAATCATCAACATGCCAAGAGCTGAGTTTGCCGCAGAGATGCTATTTGAGATATTGTCAGCTAAAGCAAGCTGGGCAGTACATGCATCTTGAAGCGCAAGATACTCATTAACTTGCTGAGAACCTTCTGTAAGACTGCATGAATCGTTCCAACCAAGGCTGGAGGGATCGTTCTCCCACTTTTGAATATCAAACAAAGATGTATGTACATATAAAATCATATCCTTAATCGGCGGATCTGTACTTTCAAGGTACTCATCTGTTATGGGAAAGTCACTGCTTGCACTGCTTGCTATTACATATTCCTTGAAAGTTTCCCAATCTTTAACGCCATATGCCTCATAATAGTCCCTGATGAAAAAATGAGTATCGTAATAATTTTGCACCTGTTGAACTGTGTCTATAGATTGAATGGCCTCAAGAGAGTTGTTAAGACTGCTAATTAATCCGCCGAGCTCTTGACAAATTATAGTCACTGCTGCCGGATCTTGGATGGAATTACTTTGCAGCGCGGAAATAAAGTTTTCGATAATGGTTCTATAGGAAATCGTGCTTGCATCCCAACTTACGGTATTGACAAGGTCAGTAAGCGCATCAATGACCAGCGGAGCATTATCTATCATTTCCCTCTTGGCATCCCAGTAAGCGGTGAAATCGTTCACCAGGACATAAATTGAGTCGTCCACTGGAACGGTATATTCAGCAGTGCTGAGGGCAGAAAGATCAATGTCTTTATTAATGACATTTACACCTTCCATGTTGTAACTGAAAAGCACCGTCTTTGAGCTGTCTATTGAGCTTGCAATTTTTGAGGAGACCGGGTCCAGATATTTTACGGAGCCGTTATCTCCGGCATACTGAACATAAACATGCCCCAGCCAGGTGTTCGGGTCGGCCACAACGACCAGGGAAACTTTTTTATTGGCATCTTCAACACTCGCTCCTCTATCAAGCAGCGCCGCAATGATCAAGCTGGCATCCAGATTGGCCAGGTCTTCGCAATCGCCCCCGCCCCTCTTTATTGTGCCGGATACGGAATCCCAGCTGTCCCCCGCTTCGGCGATATAGGAGAAGCTTTTCGCGACGTAAGCGTGAACGGCAAGGACGATCTCTTCTTCCGACATGTCCGCTGTGATCATTCCGCTGTCCTTCAGGGTGTTCAATGTTAGGCTTATCCCGGAAGCCGAAGGATCAACATACTTGTTCGCTCCGCTTATTTCATAAGTAGAGTTCATGTCAAGATCGTCAACATCGCTCTGGATGTAATTTGAGGATTCTTCCTTTTCAACGGTACCGCTGAGATCTACGTTAGAGGTAGAAACGCCGGACGATATTTCGATGCTGTCAATGCCGGCCGTTTCATTTACCGCGGAAGCAACCTCGACATCGGAAGCTATATAGCTTGGCGTAACGGCAGCACCGCCGGCAATGTCGGCGGTGTCATCTATCTGAGATATGCTGTTTATTTGCTGCGTAATTACTGGCTCCGTCATTTTTTCTCCCCTGATATACTGATGATCTGATCCCCTGATCCCCTTACACTATATATATCGTGGTGAAAGGGGGTAAACTTGCATCCTCACCCCTTTGATTCCCCTCTCCATTTCATGGAGAGGGGATATACTTTGCTATAGTGATGCAATCCCCTTCTCCATTTCATGGAGAAGGGTGCCCGTAGGGCGGGATGAGGTGAAAAAATGGCCAGAGATGAGGAACGCCTAGGGACTTAAGGCTTAGGTGTGCGGCAGTGTTTCTGGTTTTTCAACAGGAGTTAATATCTTACCTGTAGCCGCCGGCTTTGGAAGCTCTATATTTATATTTTTGCTGTATTCTGTAAGTTCATAAAGCGTTTTCTTGCCTAAGCCATTAAGAAAATCTTTCAAGCTTTGTCCTTCCGCGGAAAGCTCGAGCGGGCTGCCTTCCCACTGCTCAGCACCACGAACGGCAATTAACGCAATAATCTTCCGAAGTGCTTCTATGGTTTGCTTTATCTTCTCAGTTTCTTCCTTGCTCTCTTTTTTAATAAGCTTCAGATCTTTAAGATGTCTAATAATAAACCCGTCTTCTTTTGTTTCGATGAGGTCATATACCACTTTCGGGTTCACGCCGATATCCTCAAGATGTGAAATAAGCCCTTCTCCTCCGCACACCATAGCAAGCCCCGCATTATCAAGGACTTTTCTTACATCAACAACAGTTTCTCCTTCCGGGAGCGAAGCAGCCTCACTTTCATACGCGTGATAAATATAAGCATATAGGGGCGATTTTTCAAAATCCTTATCCGTAATCTTAAAATAATTAAGCAATCCCTTGATCTCGGGCTTTTCTCCGTTTTCCCCATAAATAAGCGAGCGTGCTTTATTTAACAAATTTTCCCTGTCATCCTTATCTTCAGCTTTTTCGCTGTCTTGCGGATATTTTATCTTGATATTCATTTCCGCGGTGCGATACAATTCCTTCTGAACGCGGCCCGCCATCAGGCCCTCGGGCATTACGATGATCTTTGCCGCGGCAAAGAGCTGTAATACTTTTACAAGCGGCATGCCGGGAGACACGGTGCCGGCAAAGACGAACACCCGCGTATCCATTTCATTCATGAAATCCGCCAGCGTAAATTCTTCGCCTCCCAATAATTCCCTCACCGCTTCCGGGGTCACTTTATGTTCAACGAATGAGCTGAGCCTTTTCTCAAAAAAGCCCAGGTCTTCGCGGTAGGCGTTCAGTAAATCGTAGATCCCTTCCTTCCCCGGCTTGATCTTTGAGAGGATATTCGGGTCATTTTTAAGGCCCTCGAGAAACTTAGGGTCTTTTTTCATTTGTTTACTGATCTGTTTACTGACCACATCGGCAAGCCATTTTCTGACGGTATATTTATCCAAACAGAGCGGGCTGTTGGCCTGTCCGAATTTCCCCATGACCCGGCCAACGTAACCTTCCAAATCAGCAAAGATCTTGTCGATCTGCGGGTCTGTAAATCCGAGGCCTTTCATTTTGGCCCGCAATTCGCTGAAAGCGTTATTTGCTTTTACTTCGTTCGTGCCCGGAGGTTTGACGGCAACCGGCACAAGTACTTTGGTCGCCCCTTGTATGTTTCCTACTTCTGCCATTTACCCTTGTCCTCCTTCGCCTCTGGAGGAGAAAAATTTCTTTTTTTCCTCGTACTTTTCCTCGAGCTTTCTTGCCTTTTCGCTGTACTCCGCTTCCAATGCAACCAGTTCCTTTTCAAGCTCTTTCTTTCTGTCCCTTGCCTTATTAAGCGCCGCGCGATCCTTTACAAACGAATAGATAAAATAAGAGGTCATGCATATGACAAAAAGCCATATCCACCAGCTGTTCCTTATGTATTCTATCAGCAATTCAGTTGTCATTTATATTTTCTTGTCTATCGGCACTGTTACCGGCTCCTTGCCTTGTTCTGTCGGCGCCGCTACGGTGCCGCCTTGAGTGCCCCCTCCAAAAAGAAATTGTGTCGCATTTTTCAGCTCAGCCATATGTTTATCCAGAAATTTACAAACAACCTCGAACGGCTCAGCAGGACTATCGTTTTTTGCGTTTCCTTCAACCACTCCCCGAAGATCATAAGCCGCATCCGATCCCACCGTAAGTAAATCGTTTATAGCATTTTTTTTGAGCTTATTGGCTTTGTCAATTTCTTCCTGAAACTTCTGGGGTGAAGAGAAAGAAAATTTGCCACCCTGGATCCCCGGCACACCCATATTTACCCCTCCTGTTTTATCCTTGTCCTCGTTCTTGTCCTTATATATTATATATCGTCAAGAGCCAGGGAAAATCACACCCTGCCTCCGAGAATATTATCGGGATAACTTGCGAAAAACTTGCATGGGAATTAGCCGTAAGCTATATGGTTTCATCCGGCTCGATCTTGGTATCGGCCTCGATCTTTTTGTTCTGCTTTATCTTGCAGCGGTTGCTGATAACGCATCCCTGTTCTATCCTTACATTATCTTCCAGGCGGCACCAGCTCCCCACAAGGCATTTGCTGAGCCGGGACCTTTTGCCTATATTGGTATCCGACCAGATAACGGAATCGGAGATCATCGCCCCTTCCTCTATGACGCATCTATCTCCTATGGAGACATTGCCGTATATCTCAACGTTCTCCCCGACTACGCTCTTGTCCCCCAGGATGATCGTTCCGTCAAACTTCGCGCTCCTTGCGACCTGCGTTCCCCTGCCAATCCATGTCGCCTTACCCATCCGCCTTGCCGCGACTTCGGCCCTTACTCTTCCCTGAAGGACATCAGAGTTGGCGGATTTCAGTTTTTCCATCCCGCCGACGTCATTCCAGTGTTCGATCATTTTATACCCATAAAAAGGGGCTTGGTCCGAGACCAGCCGGGGAAATATCTCTTTGCCGAAATCCGAGAATTTCTCGGGGATCATTTCAAGTATCTCCGGCTCAAATATATATATCCCCGTGTTCACCAAATTGCTCTTTGCTTCTTCATTCGACGGCTTTTCCTGAAATCCCGTTATCTTGTCCTTTTCATCAAGGGTGACAACGCCGAATTGCGTCACGTCATCAACAGGGGTCAGGGCTACTGTTGCGACCGCCTTCTTCTTTTTATGGCACGCAAGCAACCTGCTTATATTGATATCTGTTAAAATATCAGAGGATATCACTATGAAAGTGCCATCTATTCTGGAGAGCTGAGACATGCGCTTTACCCCACCCGCCGTGCCGAGGAGCTCCTCCTCAAAGGAATACTTCAAGTTGACCCCAAAAGAGCTCCCGTCCCCAAAATAATTCTCGATCTGCTCCGGAAAATAATGGATATTGGCGATAATGTCCTTTATCCCGTATTTCCTTAAAAGCTCGATGTTATACTGCATTATGGGCTTGTTGGCCACGGGAACCATGGGCTTAGGCACGGCTTTCGTAAGCGGCTCAAGCCTTTTCCCGTATCCTGCGGCTAATATAAAAGCTTTCATATCCTTACCCTTCTATCTTTTTGACCCTTCTCAGATGCCTTCCACCTTCAAACGGCGTTTTAAGAAAAGTGTCTACCATCTTTATTGCCATTGGCCTCTTCAGGACCCTCCCACCAAGGCTTAAAATATTGGCGTCATTATGTGCCCTGCTCATTCTGGCAGTATATATGTTATGGCAAACAGCCGCCCTGATGCCGGCTACCTTATTGGCGACCATCGACATTCCAAGCCCCGTCCCGCAAAAAAGTATCCCGAATTTGTATTTTCCCGATGCCACGGCTTTTGCGACACGCCTTCCGATATCCGGATAATCAACGGACTCCTCACTGAACGTCCCGAGATCCTTGAAGTCGATCTTTCGCTTTTGAAGATGCTTCCTTACTTTTTCTTTCAACTTTAACCCGCCGTGATCGGAACCTATGGCGATCTTCATGATTTCCTCCTTGTTCAATAATTATACCTTAAAGAAAGCGCAAGCATATCCGATGTCGCGTTCGCCGCGGCGCTCGGGTTCTGATATGTCCTAAAGGAAAGGGTCGCAATGGCATTTTCGAACAGGTTGTAATCCATGTCAAGTTCAAAGGTGGCGTTGCTCTTTGGCTCGTCTTTTCCGTACAGCCCGGAGGAGCCCGTAACAATATCGGCGATCATTCTATATGAAAGGGACCTGGACACTACCTGTGAAATTTCAAGCCCTATATCATAAGTGGATGCCTGATAAAGCTTGTTGAACAAGTTAACCCCGGTTATTCCCTGATATGCGGGATAATCAAAAAAATCACTGCCTATCTTGTTTACGAACAATTTAACGGCGTCCCCGCTGCGGAACACGTCCTTCGATACAATGCTTAGTCCCGCAAAAACATTATGAGGAGTGTTCTGGCTTGACGAACAGGCCAATTTCAGCCCCAGCTCAAGCTTTCTCCTCGGCTCCAAAGTCACTTCATACATGCTAATGGTCGATTCCGCTGTGGAGAAATTCGCCCTCAGGTCATTATTGAAAAGGTCCGCTGAGTATTTAACGGAAACGTTCCCCATGAAAGTATTCCTGAACCTGTACCCCACGTACGCATAAGCATCATTCACGCTGGCCGCCCCGCTTGTCAAAACGGAAGTCGCCTTATACCCGACCCCCGCATCAATGTCCCCTGCCCCATAGAACAGCTTTACCCCGTTATGCGGCCTCAAGTAGACCTTTTGATCCTCGGAAGGAAAAATGTTGCTAGAGCCCTCCCTGTGAATTATAAGCCCCGGGCCGCTCGTTATGGAAACGCCAAGCCCCCACTTGGACATCATCTGGGCCTCGGCTTCCAGCATCTCTTTCACGAGATCACGGCCGCCTGTGACCGGCGAATCCATCGTATCCAGCCCTACCCTTACGAACGAGCCATCGGTGAATTCCTGCTTGTAGGACGTCACCAGCCGGTAGTCAAAAACAGGTCCGAGAGAAGCATCGATTATGGAGGATGCCGCGTTAGCCGAAACAATATTCCCTATTATCATCTTTGAATAAAAAGAGCCTGATACCGGTCTTTTCTTCTCAGGCGGCTTCTTGTACATGTCCAAAGCATATCTGATCTTGCCTACCTCCGCCCTAAGCTCTTCCATCAGTTTTTCATTGGCGGCGGCCCGGCTCTGCCCCGAGTGCGCCATTTTCGACAAAAATACCGCAGTTTCGTACCTTGATATATAATTCCCTCCCCTGAAAGTGCCGTCAGGGTATCCCTGTGTAATCCCCATCCTGACCATGTGATCCACAGAACTTGCCGCCCAGTGTTCCGGCGGAACATCATTAAATAGGGTTTCGCCTGCAGACGCATATGAACAGGCCCCTAATATCACAAGAATCACGAAAAATATCAGTGATCTTTTCATGCCGAACGCGCTTTATCGCTTGAAGAGATTTGAGGCATATTGAAGAATGTTGCCTTCGACCAGGGAAACCGCGTAAGCAGCTATGCCCTGCCCCTTGCCGGTAAACCCGAGACCTTCCTCGGTCTTGCCTTTTACATTGACGCAGTTCTCTGGGATGCCCAGGACGGACGACACATTCATGCGCATCTCCCTGACATAAGAGCTTATTTTGGGCGCTTCAGCAACAACGGTCGCATCCACGTTAACGATCGTAAATCCCTTGGATTTCAAGAGCTCCGCTATCCTTTCCAGCATGATAAGGCTGGAGATCCCTTTTGTCCTCGGATCATCAGTGGGAAAATGGAACCCTATGTCATGCTCGCCTATCGCCCCGATAAGGGAATCGATCACCGCATGGACAAGAACATCGGCGTCAGAGTACCCCGCAAGGCCTTTCTTGAATTTTATTTCCACCCCGCCGAGGATCAACTTTCTTCCCTTTACCAGCTTGTGGACATCATAACCAAATCCGACCCTCATTAATGCCTCCGTATCAGTTTCGCGAACCTTCTTTTCCCGACCTTTATCATCACCACACCATCTATCCGGATCTTTGATCTTTTATCCTTTATCACCTTGCCGTTCACTTCGACCGCACCCTGTTCCAATAAACGCACCGCTTCGGAAGAACTCTCGCAGAGGCACGCGATAAGCATCGCCTTGGGAAGCCATATGCTCCCGTCATTCTCCATGTCCTTTGAAGCGAAGGTGATCTCCGTAATGTTCTCCGGCAATCCGCCTTCCTTGAAAACGCTCTCAAATTCGCGCTCGGCCCTGTCCGCATCATCCTTGCTGTAAAAAGTGCCGACAAGTATTTTGGCAAGCCGCCTCTTCACGTCCTTAGGATGGAGCAAATTGTTCTTTAATCCTTCCCTGATCTTATCGAGCTCGTATTTATTGAGGCCGGAAAGAAGCTCGTAATATTTCATCATCAAAGTGTCCGGTATGGACATGGTTTTGCCGAATATTTCCGAAGGCGTATCTGTAACGCCGATGTAATTGCCCAGCGACTTACTCATTTTCTGTACGCCGTCCAGCCCTTCAAGGAGCGGCATAGTCATAATGACCTGCGGTTCCTCATTGAACTCTCTCTGAAGCTCCCTTCCTACAAGAAGGTTGAATTTCTGGTCCGTCCCGCCCACTTCAATGTCAGCCTTGACCATTACCGAATCATACCCCTGTATCAGCGGATACAGGAACTCATGTATGGATATGGGCTTCTGTTCGGTGTACCTTTTGATGAAATCATCCCTCTCAAGCATCCTGGCAACGGTATATTTTGCGGCCAGATTTATCATGTCCTCGAGCGTAAGCTTTGAAAGCCACTTGCTGTTATACACGACTTCCGTTTTCCTGGGGTCAAGGATCTTAAAAACCTGTTCTTTGTACGTCTTGGCGTTCTTTTCCACTTCTTTCTTTGACAGCGCCCTTCTTGTTTCGGATTTTCCGGAAGGATCCCCTATCATGCCGGTAAAATCCCCGATAATGAATATCACTTTGTGGCCAAGGTCCTGGAACATCCGCAGCTTCCTTATGATCACCATATGGCCTAAATGAATATCCGGAGCCGACGGGTCCGCACCCCATTTTACGCGCAGCTGCTTTTTCCGTCCCAGCTTCTGCAGAAATTCAGCCTCGGGAAGAAGCTCCGAGCAGCCTTCTTTTATGATCTCAAGCTGTTTTTTCGCCTCCATCATCACTCGCACCCCAGTATTTTAAGGACTCGCCGCACAGTAGGTATCGGGACATCGTCCCTTATTTCCACTTTTCCTATCTTTTTGGGAAGCACAAACCTTATTTTTCCTTCCCTTATCTTCTTGTCAACTTTAAGGTTGT
Organism: bacterium; assembly: GCA_043820455.1. GTDB lineage: Bacteria > Margulisbacteria > WOR-1 > CAVSGV01 > CAVSGV01 > JBDRDU01. The sequence continues at coordinate 12,495 of JBDRDU010000014.1, forward strand.
TGATTATCTTGTTCGCAGAAAGGCCGTCCACAGATGTCGGCAGCTTCAGTTTTTCAAGAAGGACCTTTATGCGGTTCACGGCCCCCTCGTCCAGCATTTCCATTTCCTTCGATATCATCGCCGCGGCGACCATGCCTATGGCAACAGCTTCCCCGTGGTTGTACATGCTGTATTTCGTCGCTGTTTCTATGGCATGACCTATGGTATGTCCGTAATTAAGGATCATCCTTATGCCTTTTTCCGTTTCATCCTGCTCGACTATCTTTGCTTTTATCTTGCAGGATTCGGAAACTATGGTCTGCCAGACCTTTAGCGCGGCTTTTAACGTGTCAACGTCCTCAAAAGCTTTTGTATTCAGGTGATGGGAATTCGCTTCAAGGAACTTGAAAAAATCTTCGTCCTCTATGACGCCGTATTTTATTACCTCCGCAAGTCCCGTGCTGATCTCTTTTTGGGAAAGGGTCGTCAGGGTCTCCACGTCGCTGTGGACGAACAAAGGCTGGTAGAAAACGCCTATCAGGTTCTTTCCTTTTGGATGGTTGACGGAAGTCTTCCCCCCGATGCTGGAATCGACCTGCGCAAGCAGTGTGGTGGGCACATGCGCAAGATAAGTGCCTCTCATGAACGTCGCGGCCACAAATCCCGCCAGATCGCCTATCACGCCACCCCCAAAAGCGATTATGCAGCAGTCCCTGTGGATCTCGAACTGGACCAGCTTGTCATAGATCTTGAACGCCACCTGCAAGTTCTTGTACCGCTCTCCCCTGGGAACCTCGATGATCTCGAAGCTGAAACCCTCCGACTTAAGACTGCTCCGCAGCATTCCTCCCCAGAGCTCATTGACCAGTGGATCGGTTATGATGACAACCTTATCGTAGCTGTTCACTTTTTTCAGGGCTGCACCGAATTCCTTCAGGATGCCGCCGCCCACATTTATGTTGTAGCCGTTCTCCCCCAGATCCACTCGTATCTTGTCCAACTATTACCTCTCTTTCGCGAACTCCAGTATTTTATTACTTGCTTCCTCAGGTGACAACAGGGAAGTGTCAATTTCAAGGTCGGCAACGCCTTTGTATATGGGAGCCCTGAATTCCAATATTTCTCTTATTTTTGCCTTTTGGTCCTCCACGTTAAGGAGCGGCCGAACATCCGAACCCTTCACTCTTTCGTAAACGGTATCAGGGTCCGCCCAGAGAAGGACCAAGGATCCCATTTTTTTCAGTTTTTTAACGTTATCGGGCCTGAGTATCATGCCTCCGCCGGTCGATACCACATGATCCTTTATCCCGGCCAGCTTGTCGATCAACTTTGACTCCATGTCCCGGAAACACTCTTCCCCTTTTTTTGCGAAGATCTCATTTATAGCCGCGCCCTGTTCTTTTTCAATGATCGCATCCGTATCGATATAGGTCATCTTCAGCTTCTTTGCCAGAAGCTTGCCTGTTTCGGTCTTTCCAGCTCCCATAAAGCCTATGAGTATTATGTTCATATGTTAAGAACCTCCCGCGACTAAAGTCGCGGTTAGGAACCTTTAACCGACACTTTAGTGTCGGGTTTTTTATATGCCCCAGACAGGGATCGAACCTGCGACCTACGGTTTAGGAAACCGCCGCTCTGTCCAACTGAGCTACTGGGGCATCCTTAAAAAGAATGCTCGCTGCCCGGAAAACGCCCGCCTCTTACATCGGAAATATAATTGCCGACGGCTTTCTTCATCTCGGCATTGAGGTCCGCATATTTTTTGGCAAATTTCGGCATTCCCTTGACAGAAAGCCCCAAAATATCGTTCACCACCAGTACCTGGCCGTCGCAATACCCCCCTGCCCCTATTCCTATGACTGGAATGGAAAGTATCTCCGATATTTTCCTTGCGAGAACGGCAGGGACCATTTCCAGAACCAGGCAGAAAACGCCAGCGCTTTCAAGGTTCTTCGCGCTTTCTATCATCGCCTTTGCGTCATTTGCCGACCTGCCCTGGACGCGATAGCCGCCGATCTGGTTCACAAGCTGAGGGGTAAAACCAAGATGCCCCATCACGGGGATCCCGGCTTCAATTATCTTTTTGATCGAGCCTAAATATATGTCCCCCTCGATCTTGACGCCGTTAGCTCCACCTTCCTTGATAAATCTGGAAGCATTGGAAAGCGCCTGCTCGGGGCTCAACTGGTAAGACATAAAAGGCATGTCCGAGATGACCATCGCATTAACCACTGCCCTTGTGACAGCCTTCGTATGATGAAGCATTTCGTCCATCGTGACAGGAATGGTGTTCTCGTATCCAAGAACAACATTTCCCACGGAATCCCCAACAAGTATTATGTCTACGCCCGATTCATCAAGAAGTTTCGCCGTTGGATAGTCATAAGATGTCAGCACCGCTATCTTCTTCTTTGCTGCTTTCATTTCTTTCAGGGAATATGTCGTGGTCTTCAAATCTTTTTCGCCGCCCCTCTAAGTCCGAACCACTCTTTTTTTGACGGTCTTGCTTTATAAAGGTCGAAGAGCTTTTCTTCAAGCATTTCTTTCGAGATATTCCTCGAGAGATAGCCGTTCTCAGCAATAGATATTATCCCGGTTTTTTCGGAAACAATGAATACCAGCGCATCCGTTTGTTCGCTCATGCCTACCGCAGCCCTGTGCCTTGTCCCAAGCCGCCTGTCCAGAAGCTTTGTGTCCGACAACGGAAGCAGACAGCCGGCCGCCGCTATGCGCTCCCCCTGGATGATGACAGCGCCGTCATGAAGAGGATTCCCGGACGAGAAGATCGATATGATCAATTCCGCCGAGATCCCGGCATCAAGCCCTACCCCGCTTTCAAGGAATTCTGAAAGCCCGGTGCTTCTCTCAAAAACTATCAGCGCACCGGTCTTTATTTCCGAAAGCTGTTCTATGGCCTTTATGATATGCCCCACTATCAAAGCGCCCCTGCCGCCGCCCGCCATGCCCAGCTTTAAAAAGATCCTTTCCCTCCCTATATGCTCAAGGGTACGCCTTAATTCCGGCTGGAAAATGATTATTATTATAACAAGTATCAGGGGGCCCAATCTTTCAAGTAGCCAGCTTATTGTATACAGACCGAATATCTTCCCTGTCAGGTACAAAAGGAGTATTACCGCCAGCCCCCGTATGAGCGACATGGCGCGCGTTCCGCGCAGCCAGACAAGCAAATAGTAAATGGCTACCGCCACAACAAGGATATCTATCAGATCTAGGATCCTGAGATTCATTTGATGTCGTTCCTCGCTATATCCTCATAGGTCTCTCTTTTGACAATGAGCTTTGCTCTTCCGTCCTTGACAATGACCATGGCCGGGCGCGGGACCCTGTTGTAATTGCTGGACATAGAATGATTGTAAGCCCCTGTGCAAAACACGGCAACGAGCCCGCCCCTTTCGGGATTCGGAAGTTCCACATCTTTTGCCATGACATCACCCGATTCGCAGAATCTGCCGGCGATCGTAACCTTTTCGGACTTTTTGGCGTTCATATTATCCGCCGCCGCGAATTCATATTTCGCCCCGTACAACATCGGCCTTGGATTATCGGACATGCCGCCGTCAACGACGACATATTTCCTTACGCCGGGGATATCTTTCACGTGTCCGATGGTGTATAAGGTCACTCCGGCCCTGCCTACGATCGATCTTCCGGGCTCAATTGCCAGTCTGGGAATAGGCAGTTTTAAGGATGCTATTTTTTCTTTCAGCTTCTTTATAACAGCTGATGCAAAGCTCTCAAGTTTCATGGGATCATCGGGATCAACATAGGCGATGCCGACGCCGCCGCCGATGTTAAGCTCCTTGGTCTCGATCTTCAGTTTTTCGTGGATCTGCGCAGCCAATTCAGCAAGGACATCTATTTCCGCAAGATATCCTTCCGCATCGAATATCTGCGATCCGATATGGGCGTGAAGTCCGGCATATCTTACATGCCTCATCGCCGACATTGATTTTACCGCTTCCAAAACCCCGCTTTTAGCCATGCCGAATTTCGAATCCGTCTGCCCCGTCTTGACCGCTTCATGCGTATGAGCTTCCACCCCGGGATTCACCCTGATCAAGGCCTGGGTTTTCCTGCCCGTTTTAACCGTCAGCTCATCCAGGACTTTGAGCTCTTCCAAATTATCGATCACAAACTTTCCCACAGAAGCGAACAACCCCTCCTCGATCTCCCGCTCTGATTTATTGTTCCCGTGAAAATATATCTTTTTAGGGGACACTCCCGCTTCGATCGCCGCGTACAATTCTCCGCCCGATGAAACGTCAACGCCCAGCTCTTCATCAGAAATGATCTTCAAGAGGCCTATTGCAGAAAGGGCTTTGCTTGCATAAATAACGTCCGAATTCGGATATTTCGACTTGAAAAGTTTTTTATACGCGCGGCAGTTCTCCCTTACGTCCTTTTCATCAAGGACATATAAAGGGGTGCCGAATTTTTTGGCAAGATCTACCGCGTCGCATCCGCCGATCTCCAGATGCCCTTTCTGATTGACCTTTCCCGTAAGAGGAAGATTCATCTTATTTTCCTCCCTGCTCTTCTTGCAGCGAAGCTGTCATTAACTTATATTCGATGCTATCCAAAAGGGCGGACCAGCTTGCTTCTATGACATTCGTGGAAACGCCCACTGTTCCCCATGTCCTTGCGCCATCGGTAGATTCAACGATGACGCGAACCTTTGCCGCGGTGCCTTCCTCTGAATCGAGGACCCTTACCTTATAATCGGTCAATTTGACATCCTTTATTTCAGGAAAGATACTTTCGATCGCTTTCCTTAAAGCGCCGTCAAGGGCATTTATAGGTCCGTCCCCGTACGCTTCCGTTTCAAGGATCTTCTCTTTCACCTTTATTTTCAGTTTTGCTTTTACCCTTGTCGCTTCCTGCCCTTGTTTTGCCGTAACGATGTCAAAATTTTCGAGCGTGAACTTGGGCTTGTACGCCTTCAATGTTTTCTTCACGAGGAGCTCAAAAGAAGCCTCCCCTTCCTCGAACTGGTAGCCTTCAAGCTCAAGGACTTTCAGCCTGGAAAGCAGCTCTTTTACCTGCGGCGAATCTTTCTTTATGTCAACTCCGTAAGCTTTTGCCTTGTATACAAGGTTGCTGATGCCGGAAAGCTCCGAGATCGTGACCCTTTGTTCATTGCCGACCAGAGCCGGCTTGATATGCTCATAGGTGCCCGGATGCTTCAAGACGGCGCTTACGTGAATGCCACCTTTATGAGCGAACGCGCTCCTGCCCACAAAAGGCTGATGCGCGCTTTGCTGCAGATTCGCTATTTCGGCAATATGCCTTGAGATCTCCGTAAGGCTTTTCATCTGTTCATCAGAGATACAATCGATCTTAAGCTTAAGCTTGAGTATGGGGATTATCGAGCATAGATTCGCATTTCCGCATCTCTCGCCGTATCCATTTATCGTCCCCTGAACATGGGTAACCCCGCAGTAAACCGCCATGCCTGAGACCGAGACAGCGCATTCTGAATCATTGTGAGCATGGATCCCCAGGGGTTTCCTGACCTGCTTTTTAACCTTATTGATAATTTCCTGCGTATCGAACGCTAAAGTACCGCCGTTAGTGTCGCAGAGGCACAGAACATCCGCCCCGCCGGCCTGCGCCGCCTTCAGGACCTTCATTGCGTATTTCGGATTGGCCTTATATCCGTCAAAAAAATGCTCGGCGTCAAAGATAACTTCTTTGCCTTGTTTTTTAAGGAATTTGATCGAATCTTCAACAAGCTCAAGGTTCTCGTCCAGAGTGATCTTCAGGGCGTCCGTCACGTGAAAATCCCATGTTTTGCCGAATATCGCCACAGCAGGAGCGCCGGACTCGATTATTGCCTTGAGGTTAGGATCGTCTTCCGGCCTTATCTTTGCTCTTCTCGTGCTACCAAAAGCGACGAGTTTTGCATTTTTCAATTCAAGGTCCTTTGCGCGTCTGAAGAACTCGATATCTTTCGGGTTGGATCCGGGCCAGCCGCCTTCGATATAATGGACCCCTAATTTATCGAGGAGCTTTGCGATCTTCAATTTATCCTCAACAGTGAAGGAAATGCCCTCTGTTTGAGCGCCGTCCCTTAATGTGGTATCAAATAATTTAACTTGTTTCATTTTTTGCTCCCTAACGGCAAAATTGCCTGACGAGACAAATGATTATACCACAGGAAAAGGCGATTTTAAATTGAAATTGCCCCGTGTTTTTGTTATCATTCTTCCTATGAGCTCCCTCTCTTATAAAGAACTGGAAGCAAAAGCCCAAAAATGCACACAGTGCGGCCTTTCAAAAACACGCACAAAAGTCGTTTTCGGGCATGGAGCGGTCCCTTGCGACCTGATGCTGATAGGCGAAGGCCCGGGGGAAAAGGAAGACCTTTCGGGACTCCCTTTTGTCGGCAGAGCGGGACAATTATTGACCCAGATACTTGCCTCGATAAACATTGACAGGGAAAAAGACATTTACATTACAAACATCGTGAAGTGCAGGCCTCCGGAGAACCGCGCCCCGCAGTCCGACGAGACCGAGGCTTGTTATCCTTACCTTGAATCTCAGATAAAGCTGATCAAGCCCAAAATAATCCTTCTGGCCGGCGCTCCTTCAACAAAAGTAGTATTAAAGAACGAGGAACCTATTTCCAGGATAAGGGGACAGTGGTTCAAATTGCCCGGAACGGAAATATCCGTTATGCCGATCTTTCATCCATCATACTTGTTAAGGAACCCGTCGAAAGACGCGGGAAGCCCGAAGTGGCTTACCTGGCAGGACATGAAAGAAATTCGGGGAGCATTGGATTTTTTTAAAACGGCAAAGGAACTGGGAGCATGAAGAAATTCGTCGTGACCGGCATCCAGATGGACATTAAACCCGGGGACATACAATCCAATCTGAAAACCGTAATAAATCTTACTGAAAAAACCCTTAAGTTCAATCCCGACATGATAATATTCCCGGAAATGTTCGCCACCGGTTTCGCGTATCCATACATAAATAAGATCGCGAAAGACTACTTCATCGAACTTACCACTTTTCTGACCAATCTTTCCTACAAGACGAATGCGCACATAATAGGCGGGTCTATCCCGGAAATATTCGAGGGGAAACTTTATAATACTTCGATAGTTTTCTCTCCGGACAGAAAAGCCCTCGGATTTTGCAGGAAGATACATCCGTTCTCCCTGACGGATGAATCGAAATATTTTTCCGGCGGCGACAGGATCGCCCCCATAGAGACACATCTTGCAAAGCTGGGCATCATAATTTGTTATGACATAAGGTTCCCGGAAATAGCAAGAAAACTGGCATTGGAAGGGGCTGAACTGCTCATAGTCCCCGCACAATTCCCCCGCCCCCGGGAACATCACTGGCACACGCTCCTCATGTCCAGGGCCATAGAAAACCAGGTCTTCCTGGTAGGCGTGAACAGGATCGGGGGAAAGAACCCTGAGCACTTCGGGCATTCCATCGCGATCGACCCTTACGGCAACGTTCTTGATGAGCTGGATGACAAGGAAGGCATCCTTGTCTGTGAAATAGACCTGGGACGCATCGAGGAAGTACGCAGAGCAATGCCGGTCTTGCTTGATAGACGCCCGGATGTATACAAATAAATGATATCGGAAATATTTCTCTCCAGGAACAAGGACATATCAAAGCTTTTCGACGCCCTGAAAATATCGTTCATAAAAGAAAATTCCTTGGTCGCTTTGAAGGTTCATTTTGGGGAGATCGGGAACACAGCATACTTGAAGCCGGAAAACGTCAAGCCTCTGATAGGAAAACTAAAAGAACTGAAAGCACTCCCCTTCCTGACCGACGCGAATACATTATATAAGGGCACAAGGGCAGATGCGGTCAACCATATGCTCACTGCCTACAAGCATGGCTATGATCTTCAAAATGTCGGCGTGCCGGTAATTATCGCGGACGGCCTGACAGGGAAAGAAGCCATCCAGGTCAGCGTTAATTTGAAGCATTTCAAGGAAGTGAAGATCGCGGCTGCAGCATGCCATGCCAACAGCATGATCGTTCTGACCCATTTTAAGGGGCACGATCTGACAGGATTCGGCGGCGCGCTAAAAAATGTGGGGATGGGCCTTGGTTCAAGGGCCGGAAAACAGATGATGCATGCAGACGTGCGGCCGGCCGTAAAGACTGAAAAATGCACAGCATGCGGATCCTGCGTCAAATGGTGCCCCACTTCCGCCATTAAAATGGTCACCAACAAGGCGTTCATAGACAAAAGCAGGTGCATAGGCTGCGGAGAGTGCATCGCAAGCTGCAACTTTGGCGCCATCGCCATTTCATGGGCAGGCAGCTCCGCTTCCGTCCAGGAAAAGATGGTCGAGTATTTTTACGGCGCCTGGAAAGATAAAAAGGACAAAATGGTCTTCTTTAATTTCATGACGGATATCTCCCCGAACTGCGACTGCTACGGATGGAACGACCCTCCCGTAACCGCCGATATAGGGCTGCTCGCGTCATACGACCCTGTCGCGATAGATCAGGCGAGCATCGATCTGGTCAAGGACAAATTCAGGAAAATTTATCCGGATATTGACTGGTCGGTCCAATTAAGTTATGCTGAAAGCCTTGGGATCGGGAACAGAAATTACAAACTGACAGAAATATGACAGACATAATAAAAGACGAAGATTTTATCAGGCTGGAAAAAGAATTCGCATTTTTAAGCCGCGCCAGGAGCCGCCTCGGGGAACTGGAAGGCCTTTCATATGTGATAGTTGACCTTGAAACAACAGGCCTTAATCCGGCTGCCGACGAAATAATCGAGATAGGTGCGATAAAGATCGAAGGCAAGGAAATAAAGGATGTTTTTAATAAACTTGTCCGGCCGGAAAAGCGGGTCCCGGAAAACATCGTCGACCTTACAGGCATCACCGAGGATATGCTGACTAATGAGCTTCCCGTCAAGCCGGTCATTTCTCAATTCGTCAATTTTATCGGCAACAGCATCCTTGTTGCCCATAACGCCGAATTTGACGCTTCATTCCTGAAGATCAATTTGAAAAAATGGCTCAGCAAAGACATGGAAAACCTTGTCGTCTGCACGATGCTCATCTCTAGGGACATACTGCCGAACCTTGAGAACCACAAGCTCCCGACCATAGCGCGGTATTTCGGACTGGACATCGCGAACCGCCACAGGGCCATCGGCGACGCGGAGCTGACATACCAGATATGGCTTAAATTCATGGAGAAGCTCAAGGATAAAAAGGTTATAACAAGAAAAGACCTTGAAACATATCTTTCAAATGTGAACAGGCCGAAATTTGAACAGGCGGCGACTTTTTAGCAGAAAGGTTTTTATGGACTTCATCCAGGATACTTGGAACAAAGCAAGGAAACTCAATAAGACCATAGTCCTTCCGGAAACGAATGACGCGAGGGTCCTTAAGGCGGCAGAGATAATATCAAAAAGCCATCTTGCCAGGATAATCCTCATAGGCAAAGAAAATGAGATATGCGAGCTTGCAAAGGCGAACAATCTCAACATGGCGGGCGTAAGCATAGTCGACCCGCTGAATTCAGGCAGCCTTGAAAAATATTCCTCCGAATATCATAAATTAAGGGAAAAGAAAGGGATGACGCCGGAGGCGGCAAAAAAGGTCATGTCGGAGGATCATTCGTTCTACGGGGCCATGATGGTAAGGCTCGGCGACGCGGACGCAGTGGTGACAGGAGCAATCCATCCAACAGCGCATACGATACAAGCGGCCGTTCATTGCTTGGGCATGGCTCCCGGGATAAATCTTATATCCAGTTTTTTCGCGATGATCCTCCCCAAAAAAGAATTCGGGATCGACGGACTTCTTTTTTACGCCGACTGCGGAGTGAACCCCAATCCCACTTCCGATCAGCTGGCGGATATTGCCATAACCACGGCGGATTCCTTCAGGAAGCTTGTCGGGTGGGACCCGAAAGTCGCGATGCTTTCATTTTCCACAAAAGGCAGCGCAAGCCATCCGGACGTGGACAAGGTCATAAAAGCCGCGGAAATCGTCAGGAGCAAAAGACCGGAACTTTTGATGGACGGGGAGCTCCAGGCTGACGCGGCGCTGATCCCCGCTATCGGAAAAAAGAAAGCTCCCGGTTCAAAAGTGGCGGGGAAAGCGAACATATTGATATTCCCCGACCTGGATGCCGGCAATATATGTTACAAAATAACCGAGAGGATCGGAGGAGCTATTGCTCTTGGCCCCATTCTTCAGGGCAGCGCAAAACCCATCAACGACCTCTCCCGCGGCTGCAGCGCCGACGACATAGTTAACATCACGGCAATAACCGCAGTTCAATGCCTGTAGCAAAAGACCTCGCCAAAAATATACTTCGGAACGCGAAGGCCGTTGCCGACGAAGCGGAGGTCTACATCTGCACAAGAGAACAGCTGAAAATAGACGTTATGGATCAAAATACCGAATCCGTGGACAACATAACCGACGGCGGACTGGCTTTAAGGCTGATAAAGAACAAGAAGATGGGATTCGCCTACACCGCAGACCTTGATGAGCATTCGATAGAGACCCTGATCGGCCAGGCTTTGGACATCTCAACAAGCGCCGCATCGGACGAGAACTTCGGCTTCCCTGCGCCAAAGGCTCAAACTGCGCCGCTCACTCTGGTGGAAGCGGATATAAGCGGGACAAAGCTGGAAGACAAATTAAAGCTCGCCCTGGACATAGAAAAAGCGGCTTATTCATTTGACAAAAGGATCAAAAAAAGCGAAAAGATATCCTATCAGGATTCGATCTCAACGACCGTTCTGGTCAATTCAAAAGGCGTTGATATTACTTACCAAAAGGCTGTCTGCGGAGCTTTCGCCGAAGTTATCGCTGAAGACAACGGGCTTATGGAAACAGGATCGTGGCTTCAATTTTCGACCGCATTTAACAGCCTTGACGCAAAATACATCGGAGAGGAAGCGGCCAAAAGGGCCGCGCTTATGCTCGGGGCAAAACAGGAGAAAAGCGGGAGGTCCCCTGTTATATTGTCCCCATATGTGGCTTCAACGCTCGTTTCCGCGATATCCCCTGCCCTTTCCGCTGAATACGTACAAAAGGGCAAATCGCTCTTCACCGGCGCCATCGATAAGCGCGTGGCGTCAATAAAATTCAATCTTATTGATTCGGGGATACTGAAAAACGGCGTCTCTTCCGTACCATACGACGATGAAGGCATCCCGACAAGGGGAACGATCGTCATAAAAGACGGCTGTTTAAGGTCCTTTTTACAGGATTCTTACACTGCAAAGAAAGGAAAAACATCATCAACCGCGAATTCTTTCAGAAGCTCGTTCAAGTCCCAGCCGGAGATCCAGCCTACCAATTTATATGTACAGCCCGGCTTTAAGTCCCAGGAGGAAATGATAAGCGGATCATCAAAAGGGTTCCTGGTAACGAATATAATGGGCGCTCACACGATAAATCCTATTTCAGGGGATTTTTCGATCGGTTTTTCGGGCTTCCTGATAGAGAACGGGAAGATCTCTCGCCCGGTAAGAGGAATGACCATCGCGGGGAACATACTTGACGTTTTCAATCATATCGATGAGATCGGAAGCGACCTGATGTTCTTCCCGCATAACGGCAGCATCGGCGCTCCTTCCATCCTTATTTTCGGCCTTTCCGTCAGCGGCATTTGAACTTCGGCCTTGATATTTCCGCCCTCAAATGATAAAATCTAACCCCAATATGAGAAAGATAAAGATATTCGACACGACACTAAGGGACGGCGAGCAGGCACCTGGCGCAAGCCTTAATCCCGAGCAAAAGCTGGAAATAGCTCACCAGCTCGCGCGGCTTGGCGTGGACGTGATCGAAGCAGGATTCGCAATATCCTCGCCAGGGGATTTTGAGGCGGTCAAGACAATAGCTCAGAAGATCAAAGGACCGATAATCTGCAGTCTTGCGCGCACCAAAGAGGAAGACATCAATAGGGCCTGGGAAGCGGTCAAATACTCTGACAAACCGAGGATACATATGTTCATCGCCACATCCCCTATTCATATGGAGAAAAAGCTGAAAAAGACGCCGGATGAAGTCTTGCAAATAGCCGTAAGGTCCGTAAAACACGCGAAAAGCCTCTGCCCGGATGTGGAGTTCTCCTGCGAGGACGCGGGAAGAAGCGATCCGAAATTCCTATATAGGATCATCGAGGCCGTCATCAACGCAGGCGCTAATGTGGTCAATATCCCCGACACCGTGGGATATACCATTCCGAACGAGTTCGCAGCCCTTATCAAGGGCATTATCGAGAACGTTCCGAACATAAAGAAGACCGAGCTCAGCGTTCACTGCCATAACGATCTCGGCCTTGCGACATCCAATTCGCTTGCGGCCGTTCAGGCCGGGGTTTCCCAGGTGGAGTGCTGCATTAACGGGATCGGCGAGCGGGCCGGCAACGCGTCCCTTGAAGAGGTCGTCATGGCGATCGAGACAAGAAAAGACCTTTTCAACGCTGGGACGAACATAGACACAAGAGAGATATATAAAACATCAAGAATGGTAAGCAGCCTTACAGGGATGCTCATCCAGCCGAATAAAGCGATCGTTGGCGCAAACGCTTTCGCGCACGAAGCAGGAATACACCAGGATGGCGTGATAAAGGAAAAAAGGACCTATGAAATAATGGATGCGCAG
>JBDRDU010000015.1:0-8910 GCA_043820455.1 bacterium
GCCTTCTTCTTCCTCTTCTTTCGGCTTGGATAGCGCTCCGGGAGCCGCTTGATGCACAACAGTCTGCTGGGGAATGGCCGCCATGACCTGCTTTTCTCTCTTTACCTCTACCCTGAAGCCGTCCTGCTCCACGGCAAGGCCTGAGATATCGGTTTCCTCGGCTATTTTAATTATCTTTTTTACCAGATCTAGGTCCATAACAAGCTCCAGATTTTACCTTATCCGGTCGCATAATGCAACCCTAAACTCTTTCGATATATTTGCCTGTCCTGGTATCCCCTTTCACGCTGTCGCCCTGATTTATGAATAACGGCACCTGGAGAGATATCCCCGTTTCAAGCTTTGCCAGCTTCATTGCTCCCTGAACGGTATCCCCCTTGTATCCCGGCTCGGTCTCGACTATCTTTAATTCCACCGAATTGGGGATATTAACGCCGATCACCTGGTCTTTATAGTACATTATCGTAACAACAGCCTCTTCTTTAATGTATCCGGCCGCCTCTCCGATCTTTTCCTTTGATAATGTGACCTGCTCAAATGTATCCTGGTCCATAAAAGTGAATTCATCTTGGGCCTGATAGAGATACTGCATGTTCTTGTGTTCAATGTGGGCCTTCTCGACCCTTTCGCTGACCCTGAAGGAACGCTCCGTAATAGAGCCCGTTATCATGTTCTTCATCTTTATCTTAACAACGGCCTGCTGGGCCATTTTTATGTGCTTATAGTCAATGACCTGGAAAAGCCCGTCATTCGTCTCTATTGACACGCCGGGTTTCGCTTCAGTTATAGCTATTACTACCATTTATCCCTCCAATGAAAACTCGGTCATCCTACAGGAAACGGGGACCTGTTGCAAGGTTTGGTTTTCTGTCGTAAAATATACCGCGAATGGTCATTAAACTGATCCTACCAATAATAATAGGATATCTTATCGGCTCTATTCCCTTTGGCATGGTCGCCGGCTGGCTGCGCGGCATTGACATAAGGAAGGTCGGGAGCGGCAACATAGGGGCCACGAACACATTCAGGGCCCTGGGTATTCTCCCCGCGATCATCGTTTTTACCCTCGATCTCTTAAAAGGCACCTTTGCCGTTTATGCCGCCAATATCATACTCCCCTCTTCACCTGTCATATTATCCAGAGAATTCTATATCATTATCGCCGGTATTGCCGCGATCATAGGCCACATGTACCCGTTCTATCTTCGCGGGAAGGGCGGCAAAGGGTCGGCTACCGGCCTTGGAGTGCTTGCCGGCATAGCGCCGGACTTATTCGTCATCACAATGATATATACTATCGCGGTAATAGCCGTTACCAGATATGTTTCCGTTGCTTCCATAACCGGGGTCATACTCCTGTCAGCATTGATGTTCATATTCAACAAGCCGATAGAATATTCTGTGGCAGCCGTTATCGTAGCGGTCCTTGTGATCTATAAGCATATCCCGAATATTAAAAGGCTTATCTCCAGGTCAGAACCAAAGTTATGGGGCTCTCAAAAATGACCAAATCCCAATATCCAATGTCAAATAAAATCCCAATGACCAATAAAACAATTATTGGAAATTGGATAATTGGACATTTATTTGAAATTGAGAATTGGTAATTGGAAATTAAAATCTAAATTGTGAGGATAAAGTGAACAAAATATCAATAATCGGTGCAGGCGCATGGGGGACGACCCTTTCAATACTTGCGGCTGAGAACGGGCATTCTCCCACAATATGGTCATATGAAGAGGATGTGGCAAAAAGCATAAATGAACTGAGGGAAAACAAGAAATACCTGAACGGTTTCCAGCTTCCCCAGAACATTGACGCGACCACCGATCTGAAGGCGGCCGTTTCAAGCGACATCATAATATTGTCCACTCCCTCGCAATACCTGAGGAAGACCCTCCGGAACATGTCAAAATTCGTGAAAAAAGAAGCGATCATCATAAGTGCGGTAAAAGGGCTTGAGATAGAAACGCAAAAAAGGATGTCCGTGGTGATAAAAGAGGAGCTCCCCTGCGGGAAGATCGCCGTTATATCCGGCCCGAACATTTCAAAAGAGATAGCCAGGGGCCTTCCCGCGGCCACGGTAGCCGCATCAACGGACGTAGGAATGGCAAAATTTGTTCAAAAGATATTGAACAGCAGCAGGTTCAGGGTCTATACCAATACGGATATCATCGGCGTCGAGCTCGGGGGCGCCTTAAAGAACATAATCGCGATAGCCGCCGGCGTGGCGGACGGGCTTATGCTGGGAAATAATGCCAAATCCGCGCTTATGGTAAGAGGGATCACCGAAATAATGAGATTGGGCACGGCAATGGGCGGGAAAAACGAGACTTTCAGCGGCCTCTCGGGCATCGGAGACCTTATGACCACCTGCGAAAGCCCCTTATCAAGGAACCATCAGGTAGGAGTTGAGATCGCAAAAGGCCGGCGCCTTAACGACATAATAATGAAAATGTCCGACGTGGCAGAGGGCGTTCCCACATCAAAGGCCGCAAGAGAGCTTTCAAGAAAACTGAAGGTCGAGATGCCGATAACCGAAGAAGTTTATTCTGTCCTCTACGAAGGCAAGGATCCCTTCAAAGCCATTTCCTCACTTATGCAGCGTGAACTGAAGGATGAATAAGACAGAGCGCGCCGTTCTTGTTGATGTAAGCATTAACAAAGAAAAGATCGACCCTTATGATCTCGTGGAGCTTGAAGCTCTCGCAAAAACCGCAGGAGCCAGATCGGTCGGCGAGATCGTTCAGTCGCGAGAATCGCCTGATGGCAGATACTACATAGGAAAAGGCAAGGTGGACGAACTTAAGGCCCTCTGCGCATCGACAAATTCGGACCTTGTGATTTTCAACAATGAGCTCTCCCCTTCCCAGATCAGGAACCTCCAGGATGAGCTTCATCTTAAGGTGATAGACCGGACCGGTCTTATACTGGATATCTTCGCCCAGCACGCCCACACAAGAGAAGGAAAGCTGCAGGTCGAGCTTGCCCAGGACAATTACACGCTCACTCATTTGTCGGGTAAAGGCATTGAGCTTTCGCGTCTTGGCGGCGGCATCGGCACGCGGGGCCCCGGTGAAACAAAGCTCGAAATGGACCGGCGCCGCATCAGGAACAAGATAGCCGCGCTGAAAAATGAGCTTGAAGAAATAAGGCTTCACAGATCGCGAAGACGAGAGCGAAGAAGGCAGTCAAAGACGCCCGTGGCAGCGATAGTCGGCTATACCAATGCCGGCAAATCAACCCTGCTTAATACGCTTACAAAGGCGGGGGTTTCCGCGGAAAACAAGCTCTTTGCCACCCTTGACCCCGTTACCAGGATATTGAAACTCCCGGGAAATAAAGAGATGCTTCTGACCGACACCGTGGGCTTTATCCAGGACCTGCCGCACGACCTTATCGAGGCTTTTCAGGCAACTCTTGAGGAGGTAACGGAAGCTGACCTCCTGATCCATATCGTCGATATTTCCCATCCGAATTTCATCGAGCAGATAAGTTCGACTTATAAGGTGCTGGAAGAGCTGTCGGCTATCACCAAGCCGATGCTTACCGTATTCAATAAGATCGACAGATATACGGGTAACCCAAAAGTCCTCCTTAATAAATACTCTCCTGCCGTGATAATTTCGGCACTGAAGGGCGAAGGAATGGAGGAGTTGATAAAAAGCATCATAAAACTTATCTGAAACCTTCCTAAATTATTTTAGATCCTCACTGAAATCAAACATTCCTTTTCACGATAAATAATAGGGTTTCGTATCCCCTATTAGGAGGCTCAATGGCTGTTTATATTTCCGGCGGTTCTCATCTGCGGCCGTTCTCGCTCGGCATTGGCCGCTTTATGCGCAACAATGGCGAGTTTGTCATAAATACTCGCACTGGCGCTATTGGCCATAACATGGCTTACTGCGGCTCCATGGGCGCCGCTTCTGGTTTCAACGGCCCGGAATTTAAACCGCCTGTCGGCAACTGTATTTCTTTCAAGAGCCTTTTCGCCAAAGAAAAGATCAAACAATTTTTTCTGCGCAGCAGCGACCCTGAACTGGGCTTCCAAAAAGAGATCTCGCCCCGGCACGATGAAAAACCATTCATACCCGAACCGCTGCGCTCCCTGCCGGAGCAGGAAGAAATGTGGGCATTCGTCAGGAATTTCTCCACGGATGTTCAGCAGATTCGGCAGAGACAGGCTGTTATAGATAAATTTTTATCCTGCAGTTTTCTGGATGAACTGCAGAAAGCAAAAAATGCCTCATATCTTATCAACGCGGGGATAAAGAAATTGTTCGCCCTGGTATCGGTAAATGAATACAGCAACGCCATGCTCCCTGCTCTCGAAGCTTACCGCCAGGGCAACAAAGAGCTGGAGGGGTACATTATGGACTGTTTGGCCAAGATTGAAAAAGGCAAAAAATCTTTAGCCCAACTCATAGAGCTTTTACATCAAATGAATACGCCGCTTATGCAAAGCATTATCGATGATCTTCAAAAAAATCTGGAAAGCATTGCCCATTTTAACGACAACTATTTTCTTGAACAGGCTTATGACCGGGAAGAGGCAGAAGCCTTGAACCAGAAAACACTTAAAAATATCGTCAACCTAGGCATGCTTATCAGTTTCGCCGTGCTGGTGGCAAAAGACGGCTATACAAAAGCAAGTTTTGATCTTTCCGGGCCTTTCGGGTATAAGAACGGCTGGCTTTTCACCAGGAAAAAAGAAGGGCAAACTTTAAATAATTCAGCGGCTGATAAGACCATAACCATACTCTCCGGCAGTAACATGAGCGGCAAATCGTACAATCTGAAACAGAACACCATAATTCAGCTCTTGGCCCAAAGCTTCGGTTACGTCCCCTGTCAGGACGGGAACTTCGATATTTATGATTCCATCATATATCTGGACCGGGCTTCCACTGAACATTCCAACGACTTGAGCGCTTTCGGCCGGGAAGTTAAAGACTGGAATGAAGCTTTTGCCTGCTCCGGCAAAAAACCCCTTTTATTCATTGATGAAGGCTTTTCCACTACTTCCCCGGAAGATCAATACAGGTTGCTGACCGCCGTCAGCCAATACCTGCGAGACCGCGGAGCCAAAATGTACCTGGCCAGCCACAGCGAGAAGTTCATTGAAGGTCGCACCGCTGACGCAGGGATGGGTATCTACCATCTTCTAACGGATGTCAATGACAAAGGGGACGTGGTTTATAAATATGTCCTTACTTCCGGTCCAGATGATTCCAAGGCGCTGCCCGTGGCAGCAAATCTCGGCTTTCCGCCGGAAACGATAAAATACGCGGAAAATTTCCTTAAAGGGATCCATGAAAAGGTCAAAGAAGCCGTGATGCATAACTGGAAGGCTATCACAAAATATCCGGAAAAGAAAAGATCGAGTCTGAAAAAAAGCAAAATGAGCGCGTCCGATCTTTTTGTGGAGAAAAAAGACGACCACCTTCTGCATTTATTCAGCGAAGACTCTGATTTCAAGGTTCACTGGTTTTCTGGAAGCAACATTTATACGGGTGAAGAAGACGCAGGTAATATCACCTTCGGCGGATGGGGCAAAAGGCCGGCTGACCACAGAAGGGCTCTCATCTTAGGTCTTATCACCCGGAACGGCCGGCTGACCTCCGAGGAAATACTGGAACGCCAGCAGATGTTCGCCCAGCTGGCAAAGAATGACCGCTATGAAGATGTCCGCCAGATTTGTGACCAGCTAACCTGGACATTAAAGTTCCTTCCCATGCACCGCAGGATAGTCGACGAACTCTTGACCTTCAATGTCGAGCTTAATCCTTTCACAGAAAGATCCCCTCAGAACACTATCCAAGATATTGATCTGGTACTGGCTTATCTTAAATTAAATAAAAAGGTCCTAAAAGAGGATTTTGCATTCGATGCGACAATCAACAAAGTGGGGGTTTACCGCAGCATTCTGATCAAACTATCGAATATCGATAGCCAGCAGGATATTTTCGATATTCAAGCCATAGAAAATAAAGAAGCAAATGAGGAGCTTGCACCGGAAGAAGCTAATATCTTCTTAAAAATAGCCACCAATGAACCTCGCTCAAAAAAATGGAACGGCAAGGTCACCCGCCGGCGCATCAGGCAATATTATGATTGGCTCAATAATAAAGATTCCTCCCGTTTTTCAGCTGTGCGGGACAAGCTTTGGCCTTTGACCGCCGATTATGGCGATTTTGATTTTTCGGCTCAAGCGATCAAAGATGAATTCTTGGGATTAGTTACAGACGAACCTGACAGTAAAAAGTGGGGCGATTTGATCTGTCGCCAGAGGATCGCAGATTATATAGAACACCTTGAACGATCAAGACATTACGGATCGGCCATAGAAAAACTGGATCATCTCCTGCACATAATCGCTCGAGCCCAGGCAGAATTGGATATAAAAGATGAAGAGATAAAACAACTTTTTATATCGATAAATCCTGAAATAGATGCCAAAGAGATATTTGCTCGTCTTACGGCGGATGATATAAAAAGCAGCCTAGGAGCCTTTATGGAACGCGTAAGAGAGCAATTTGAGCACCTGCCGAACAAGCCCGTCTTTGAGGTAAATCTAACAGACATCGCCGGCGAATTAAAAGCGCTCATAAAAAACTACAAAAAAACATATAAAAAAGGGGATTTTGAATATTACTCCCGCTGGCCGAAGAAGCTGCTTCTGGCGCTGGTTCTGGAGATGTCCGTTGATGACAGGCCGTATTTCAGCGAACTCATAGATCTTCTGCGCGGCTACGACAGCGTCCACCTTCATAAGATCGCCAATAACCTGGAAAAATTACGCTCCGGTTTATTCTCTGTTTATAGAAGCTCTTATGATTGGTATTTAGCAGGGGAACATAAAAAGCCGCAGATCGTCCAGATCAAAGAAGACACCAAATATGCTAGAGATTTTTGGAAGGACAAAAAAGAACAATTGGAACGTCTTTGTCCTCCACAGCAATCAGATAAAATCGAAGCTGACTTAAAACAAGGGAAAAGCGCCTCCCTTCTGTCCCTTTTGAAAAAATATGAATTCAAAGAAAGCCCGGATCTTCTTCGCATTCTCGGAGCTGTTTACGATAGTCACTTTAAAGCCATTTGGGAAGAATATTACAAAATAGAAAAAGCTTATAAAAACATTTCTATTAAGTATCCTTGTTTCAAAAACCATTACAGTCTTGAATACATTCGTTTTATCAAGGCCAATCTCAACGAAGAAAGAAACGAGAAAATAATGCGCGAACTGGCGCGGAACCTGGAAAATTACACCCATGAACGCTATGAGCATTTTTGGGAAACCCTTGGTGGCGCCAAAACCATGCCGGAAAAAGTCCGGATCTTCCGGGAATTCTGTCAGAAAGAGATAATCGAGACCGGCCTGCTCAATGAAATAGAGAATATCTTGAACAAGACGGATCGGATGGTGAAGGAAGGCCGGTCTTTTATGGAGAAATTCGGGATAAAATTCGCAGAGAAAGATGACTCTAAATATTTCAAGCAGGGAAACTTATACTACTTATCAAAAGCTGTTAACCGAACTTTCGAGGAAAAGGTTTACGGATTATTTGAGGATATCTCGAACGCCAACAAAGACCTGGACAATGAAATACTTCATATCAGCGCGCTGGGACTTTTCGGCCATATGGTCAGGGAGGATGGTTTCGCCAGGGTCGATTTTAACTCCACCGGCCAATTGGGAATTACCGGCCTATGGAACATGGTCGAGCCGAAGAACAAGCAGGTTTCCAATCCGGCCACTTTCGGTAAGGATGAATTCACGAAACTGGTCACGGGAACGAATATGTCAGGCAAAACTTATTACCTTAAGTCGCTTGTCTTTGCCATTTCATGCGCCCTGGCCACCGGCCACGCTCCCGCATCTCTTGCCACCATGCCGATATTTGACGCCGTGGCCTATCTGGACAGGGTCAACGCCAAAAACGACCGCAATTTGAGCGCTTTCGGCAATGAAATACAATTTTGGAAAGGCTTCTTAGGCCTCCTGCAAAATAACGCGTCTGTTTTTGCCGCAGTCGATGAGGCATTTTCCACCACTTCTCCCAAGTACCAGTCGGCTTTGACCTTTGCCATGGCCATAGAACTGTTGAAAAAGGGCCAGTATATGGCCCTGGCTTCGCATAATCACGACGCCTTGAACGTCCTCCAGGAAGTACAGGCGGATCTCATTAAATCCTATCACTTTAAGACCCATTTTGATGAAAACGGAGAACTGCATTTTGATTATCAAATGGCCGACGGCCACGACCTGTCCCATGCCATTGATGTAGCAAAAAAATTAGGTCTGCCTAAAGAGATCATCGATCTGGCGGAAAGGATCAAATAGGCGGCGTTAATTTCGGCGGGACACCGTAAACATCTTTGTATATCTCCGGATACCTGTCCTTACCACCGATAAGAATGAAAGTGAGCGGCATCTTTTTCTTAGCAAGCTTTGACATTTCGGCCGAAACACCCCGGATATCCCACTGCGCGTGCGCATCTTCCCGAAATCTTGATATATGATAAAGCTCTCTGGCATTGACCCCCAGCAAAACCCTGCGCCTGTGGGCATTGGTCAATATATACTGGGCGTGAATACCAAGCTTCGGCTTGATCTTGAAGTAAAAATCCTCTGTCCGCCCGATCACTTCCATAAAATCCTTATCCAATTTGACCTCTTTCAATGCCTGCGGAATGGTCACTCCAAGCGACGGATCATAATCCTGGAACGTTATAGTGGCTGTCCTATGTCTTTTCAGCTGGGCGAAACAGGCAGCGGATATCGCAAGATCGAACGTAAGATTCGCAAATTCAAATTCCCTAAGGTTCGCATCATAGAATTCCATGTGTTTGCAGGCGGTCTTGATGACTTCTTTTTTCCCGGCTAAAGTCATCTTTGCGGCCGTT
>JBDRDU010000016.1:0-4491 GCA_043820455.1 bacterium
CCCGGATGCATTATGATGACATCAGACCTCGCTTTTTTAAGCCGCTCCGAAGTTATCCCGAAAAGCTTGATATATTCTTCAATTGACGGGAAAAGGCCCTTTTGCTGGCGCTCAAGCTGGATCCTTAGAACGTTTATGAAATCAGCGTCGCGTATCTCTTCATCAAGGTCATAGGAGACCTTTGCGCCGGTCCTTTCTATTTCCGGCGGCATCAATGTCGGCGGAGCTACCAGGGAAACTTTTGCGCCGAGTTTCAGAAGCCCCCAGAGATTGCTTCTCGCGACCCGGCTATGGGCAATATCACCCACGATGACAACTTTTTTGCCTTTCAGCGTTCCTTTTTTCTCGCGCATCGTATATATATCAAGCAGTCCCTGGGATGGATGCTCATTGGCGCCGTCGCCGGCGTTTATGACGGAACACTTAACGTTCTCATCAACAAGCGCAGGAGCTCCTGAAGCGGAATGCCTTATTACTATGGCATCGATCCCCATTACCTCGATGTTCTTGACCGTATCAATGAGCGTTTCGCCCTTGACCGCGCTGCTTGCGGACATGGCCATTGAAGTTGTGCTTGCCGACAGCATTTTTGCCGCCATTTCAAAAGATGTCTTTGTCCTGGTGGAAGGCTCGTAAAAAAGGAGGGCCAGTGACTTACCGTTAAGTGCGGGAACGCGGGGGATGGGCCTTTTCATTACTTCCGCCATTCCGGCGGCAGTGTCCAATATCAAATTGATTTCTTCGGCGGAGAGGGTCTTTAGCCCAAGGAGACTTTTGTGACTTAAGGTGACGTTTTTTGCCATATGTAACACTTTCACCCTGAAGCATACTAAAGGCTTAACTTCAGGGTTGATTTTATAACTGCGGTATTATATCATAACTTTTCGGAGGATTCTCTTGAAAGAACAGAACGGTTCGAATATCTTAAGCAGCCTTCCTGAACAAATAAGAAACATAATATCAAATACAGCAGCCGCGCTTCTTATATTGATGCTTCTTATGCTTTTATACATCGGCTACAGGTCCATAGCAGCGCGATACAGCGGGACAAGCGAAATTTCTTACGCAATGGGTACCATTTTTGAGATAAAAGTGAACGGCGTGAATACCGGCGGGCATGTTAAGGTTGCGCTGGATAAAGTAAAAGAGATCTCGGACCTGATAAATTATTATGACGAAAAAAGCGAAGTTTCTGCCATCAACAACATGGCTGGAATATCAGCGGTCGCGGTGAGCCACGACACTTTTGATATGATCAATAAGGCATTGAAAGTTTGCAGGCAGACAGGCGGAACATTTGACATAACGATCGGCCCTCTTTTCGATATATGGAACTTTAATGCAAAGACACATACCGAAGTCCCCTCCGGCAACGAACTTATTTACGCTCAGCATCTCGTCAACTACAACAATGTCATGATAAATCTGCGGAATGAGACAATTAAGCTGCTGTATCCCGGAATGAAAATTAGCCTTGGCGGATCGGGGAAGGGGTATGCCATATCAAAGGCAAGATCGATACTTGTTGAAAGAGGGATAAAAAGTGCGATAATAAGCGCCGGCTCAAGCATAGCCGTGATAGGCAGCAACAAAGGAAAACCTTGGAAGATCGGGATAAAAGACCCAAGGCGCCCGGATGAAACCGTGGGGGTTATTTCCCTTGTCGGCGGCCAGGCTGTTTCCACATCAGGGGATTACGAGAAATATTTCGAAATAGGCGGCAAAAGGTTTCACCATATACTTGATCCCGGCACTGATATGCCGGCGGATGAGTGCATGTCCGTCACGATAATATCGGATGATGCTATGCAGGCAGACATGCTTTCCACGGCTGTCTTTGTAATGGGCCCAAAAAGAGGGCTTGATCTCGTGAACTCGTTCAAAAATGTTTATGCCGTGATAATAGATAAGGACGGCAATGTGATATCGTCACCAGGACTTAATTTAGAAAGGCAGCTATGATAATACTTGCGTTAAATTGCGGGAGTTCTTCCGTTAAATATCAGATCTATGACTGGAGCAAGCATGAGATCATGACAAGGGGTGTCGTTGAAAGGATAGGACTTGATAATTCTTTCATTACCCATGAGGAGCCTGGAAAGGAAATTTACAAGGCCGAATATAACTGCCCGAACCACGAAGAGGCCGTCAAGCTCATAATAAACACGCTTACCGATAAGGAGGTGGGCGTGATAAAGGAGATCAGCGCGATATCTGCCGTAGGCCATAGGGTCGTTCATGGAGGCGAGCATTTTTCAAGCTCTGTCCTTATAGATGACAAGGTGCTTTCTGCTATAAAAGAATTTGCGGACCTGGCGCCGCTGCATAATCCGCACAATATTTCCGGAATAGAAGCTGCAAAGTCGATACTTCCTTCTGTTCCGCAAATAGCGGTATTCGACACGGCATTCCACCAGACAATGCCTCCTTATACTTACATGTATGCTGTGCCTTACGAGTGGTACAAGATGTACGGTGTCAGGAGGTACGGTTTTCACGGCACAAGCCATCTTTATGTCTCCCGAAGGGCTGCGGCGATAATAGGGAAAAAACCTGAGGAAATAAATGTCATAACAATGCACATTGGCAACGGAGTGAGCATTGCGGCCGTGAAGGGGGGCATATCGATCGACACAAGCATGGGGCTTACTCCTCTTGAAGGCGCGATAATGGGGACAAGGTGCGGGGACATAGACCCGGCCATAATCCTGTTCATGATCGAAAGGGAAGGATTTTACGCTCATCAGCTTGACATGATATTGAACAATAAAAGCGGGCTCTTGGGCATCACGGGCAAATATTTTGACAGAAGGGACATCGACAAGCTTGCGGAATCGGGGGATGAGAGAGCAAAGCTCGCGCAGGAAATGGAATCTTACAGGCTGAAAAAGTATATCGGGGCCTATGCCGCTGCAATGGGAGGTGTGGATGCGATAGTTTTTACGGCGGGGGCGGGGGAGCTGAACCACTTGCTCAGGGAAAGGGTCCTGGACGGGCTCGAATTTCTCGGAGTGGAACTTGACATGGCCAGAAATAAGGAAGTAAACAGCAGGGAAAAGGAAATTATAATATCGGCCGATACCTCCAGGGTAAAGGTCATTGTGATCCCTACGGACGAAGAGCTTGTCTTTGTTGAGGATGTGGCGGCGATACTTGAGAAAAGATACGACATTCATACTAAATTCAATTATTCTTTTCAGGACCCGAAATTCAAAAGGAAGATAGTTCACAGATGAGCAGCATCTGCATTTTTGAAGATGAAGGGTATAAGAGCCTCCTGCCGCTGGCGTGGTTCAGGCCCGTAATGGACCTTCGCTGCGGAATGACGACCTTGTTCGAAAAGATAAAGAGGAACTATCCGCGGACGAATATCTGCATACTTTGCAGGGACTATCTTTCTTCTTTGGCAAAAAAAAGCCACCCGGGCGCGTTCGTGGGAAAGCCGGCAAAAGAATCTTCGGTCCTTTTCATTAATGGCCGGATTTTATGCGATCCAGATACGGCAAAGAAAATACCTGTATCGGGCAGCGACGAAATATTCGAATGCGAAGGGACTATCGTTGCGGCAAGGCTTTCCAAGGGTAATCTTGAACTTGTGGCCAACTCTCCTTTTAACGCCAATGCAAAAAAATATTTTTCTCCTGTCTGCAAAACTGCGAGAACTACCCAGATACCTGTCAGGCTGATAAACCACTTTTTTGATCTTATTGAACACAATAAAGAGGAGATCAAAACAGATTTTTCTTATCTTACGAAAGGCGGCATTACAAGAGGCAGGCTTCATCAGACGGTAGCTGTTTTCCAGCGAAGCGGGATATTCATTGACGATGGCGCGGACATTGAGGCGTTCGCTACCCTTGACGCGAGGAACGGCCCTATTTACGTGAGCAAGAACGTTAAGATACAGCCTTATTCAAGGCTGGAAGGCCCTTGTTTTATCGGGGAGAGGTCTGTTATCAATACGGGAGCCAACATAAGGGGCGGAACGAGCATGGGTCCCGGCTGCAAGATAGGCGGCGAGGTGGAGGAGACCGTTTTTCAGGGATTTTCGAACAAGCAGCATTATGGCTTCCTTGGCCACAGCTATGTGGGGGAATGGGTCAATATGGGGGCGGGTGTTACCAATTCGGACTTGAAGAACAATTATGGCAATATAAAGATACATTACATGAAAGACGAGATCGATTCCGGAAAAATGTTCCTCGGTTGCGCCGTAGCGGACCATACGAAGGTCGGGATAGGGGCGTTGATCGTTACAGGTGCTGTGATCGGTGCGGCGTCAAACATATACGGAGGAGGGCTTACCCAAAAGTTCATTCCATCGTTTTCATGGGGCGATGCGCTTAATCTGATAAAACATGATCCCGAAAAAGCTGTCAAAACAGCTCAAGTCGTTATGTCCAGGCGCGACATCGAGATGAGCCAGGATGATATAGACCTGTTCAGGAAAGTATACGAGCTGACGGAGGAAGAGCGAAAGAGTTGCGGGGT
>JBDRDU010000017.1:0-2396 GCA_043820455.1 bacterium
GCAGACATTGAACCCTCTTTTTTTCACGTCCTCTATCCATTGGACGGATCCTTCCGGTATGTGGTCTGAATTTCTTTTTCTTAAGGTCTCGTCAAGGTCGACGATCAGATTATGGATACCCAAAGATTGAAGCTTTGAAAGATCTATTGCCTGCACTGTCTTGAAATGCGCCTTCGGATGGAATATTTTCACGGTTCCGCCTTTTCCATGGGTATTCCTTTGCTTAATTTGCCGATAATATCTTCGAACTGGCCGTTAAAGTCCGGCGATACCATTATGTGAAGCACCGTATCCTCCCCGATCTTCGGGTTCGGTGTCCTTATGGCGCACATTCCCTCAAATGCCTCCAGATATGAGCATATAAAGGAAACATCGCTTTTTTTGACCTTAAAATAATAGTCCAGCTGGTTCATAGCTTGGTTATGTAAAACAGCGGAACAACAGGCAGCTCTTCCCATACGATGCGTCCGATCTCCTCGAATTTGTCCTTCCTTGACGCTCTGAGCTTTTCATCCAGAACGGAAAGTTCCTCGATCAGGATATCGGCTCTTTTGTTCTGGAAATAAGTGATATTTGCCGTTTCCTTGGAATAAAAGAGGGGCGTGAGCAGCGCGAGTGTTGTTGGCCGCTTTTCCGGCTCAGGCTTGCATATTTGGCAGGGGAAGAAATCTGCCGACACCGCGTCGCTGTATCTTTCCAGGTATTGCTGGTCGGCCTCATTCGTTGAATTTTTGAAGCAGGTGAATTTATGGAAAATACCGGTCGATTTATCGGCGATGAAGATCTCGCCTACGCTCCCCGCCTTGTACCCCATCACGAACATGTCGTATCTGCCCGAAGTAAGCTCTTTTTCCCATTTTTTCGTGTCTGAGTATCTTACGACCATTGTAGTTATGTCAAAGCCGATATTGATCAGGTCCCTTTTTATCTCATCAACTATCAATTTTGTCTTTTCTCCGTCGGTCATCAGGAAAGATATGTGCTTCAATCTTCGGTCGTACAGCGGATAGCCCGCGGACTTCATGAGCTTTTTTGCAAGGGCATAATCGTGAGGATAGGGGGTGAGAGTTGGGTCATATCCTTCCATTCCGGGAGGGATAACGCCGATCGGCACCACATCGTCGCCGATCATTTTTTTGGCGATCTTATCCCTGTCTATGGCTGTCGCGACCGCCTGCCGCACAAGCTTTCCGTTCTCGTTGCCGAAAAGGTTCGTGCGAAGGTTAAAGCCCAAAAACCATACCCCATCATATTCTTTCGCTTGCGCGAAAGAATAAAATCCAAATGTCAAAATCCAAGATCCAAATAAAACCCCAATGACAAATGTCCTAAGTTTCATTATTTTCTGCCTTTCTCGAATATATCTCGGCCTTTTATATCGTTGGCGACGATCACCGGAAGATCCAGCACTTTGAATTCATGGATAGATTCGGGGCCGAGATCGGGATAGGCCACCACTTTTGACGACTTGATGTGCCTGGCAAGCAATGCGCCTGCTCCGCCGGTCGCCACGAAATATACGGCTTTATATTTTTTCATCAATGCCCCTTATTTCCTTTGATCTGGGGCCTTTTCCTATCATCCCCTTAAGGCCCGCTTTCAGGAGCGGCTCGGTAAAGCCATCCATCCTGCTGCTGGTCGTGGGCCCTGCCGATCCCGTTACTCTTCCGGGCATGGCGGGGGTGGGTCCGCAGTAATAGATGATCTGGTCCTTAAAGTTAAGCGGAGGTTTTTTGATGTCGCGGACAAGTCTTTTGTGGGCTGCATCCCTTGCCGTATAGATAGTGCCGGATATCAGGATATGATCGCCGACCTTCAGCGACCTTATCGCTTTATCAGTTAACGGAGCCGTTATTTTCTTGATCATTTAAATGACCGCCTCTTTTACTCTATGAGCATGGCAGTCTATGGCGACCGAAACAGGAATGCTTGCTATGTGGCAGGGAGCCGTTTCTATGTGCACGGCCAATGCGGTGGTCGTCCCGCCCAGTCCTTCCGGGCCGATGCCGAGTTTATTTATCTTTGTTAATAGTTCCTTCTCCATTTTGTTTGTTTCCTTGTCGCTGTTCGATCTTCCAGCTTCGCGAAGGAGCGCTTTTTTAGAAAGAAGAGCGGAATTTTCCTGGTTGCCGCCTATCCCTACACCGACGATCACGGGAGGGCAGGGATTAGGCCCCGCGGCCTTGACCGTGTCAATGACGAAAGTCTCGATATCTTCTCTACTTGCCCCCGGCTTGAACATTTTATACGCGCCCACGTTCTCGCATCCGCCGCCTTTTGCCATGAAAATTATCTTGATCCTGTCGCCCGGGACCATCTGCGTGTGGATGAGGGCCGGAGTGTTGTCATTCGAGTTTTTCCTCAAGAACGGATCGCTCACCACGGACTTTCTCAAA
>JBDRDU010000018.1:0-5599 GCA_043820455.1 bacterium
ATATTGAACATGGCAATTATTGGAACGCTCGCGTGTTATTACATATATTATTTTATTAATAAGATGTTCAGGAACGAGGTTGGAGCATATGCCGGCGTTTTCCTGTCTGCTTTCTTTTCCGTACTGCTCGCTTCGATCGCCTGCGCCTTTGAGGTGGCGATGTCGGGAACTATCGAACTTTCAAGGATCCTTCCCGCAATGGCATCAATTCACGCAAGAATAGGCATCGCCGAGGCCTTGATCACTATCGTAGCCGTCAAGGCCCTGGAAAGCATTAAGTTCGGCCTTGACGGAAAGGTAAAAAATGAGCAATAGAGCAGTATTCACGGTGACCCTGATCTCGGCTGTTATTGCGTCGCTGGCTGGCTTCTTTGCCTCCGCTTCCCCCGATGGGCTTGAGAAAGTGGCCGGGAATCTTAGCTTTGAGCACAAAGCCGCTACCACTCCTGGAGCTTTTGTTGATTACACGGTATCGTTCATATCGCATTCGTCATTTTCGACCGCGCTGGCGGGATTGATCGGGATAATCATTATATTTTTCATATTCAGGGCCATTTCCAGAGCAAGGTCCTCCAGCATAGTCATGAGAGAAATTTCCAGGTATCCGTTAAAATGAAGATAGTTATTCTGGGCCTTCCTCAGGCCGGACAGCAGGAACTGTTCAGCCTTCTTACCGGGGTCCCCCTTGATAATATTAAGCAGAAGCCCATGGAAGTGCAGCTGGGCATATGCGAGGTCAAGGACCCCAGGGTGACAAAGCTGATCGAAATGTACTCTCCCGCAAAAAAGACGTATGCGCGCATAGAATATTCCCTGCTCCCCGACTTCAACCTTATCGGCCCGCTAAAGGACATGATATTCAACCAGCTGAAGAATTCCGACGAGATCTGCTGGGTCAGCCGACATGAGACCGCGCAGGAAGATATCGCGTCGTTCATTTCCGAGTTGATAATTTTCGATCTTATGGCGGTTGAAAAACGCCTGGAGAACATGGCAAAGGACCAGAAAAGGAAATTCCTTGAAGCAAGGGTAAAAGAAGAAGCCCTTATAAAGATGTGCAAGGCCCAGCTCGACGCCGAAAAGCCCTTAAGCAAGCTGCAATTCACCTCCGACCAGCTGACCGCTCTGAAAACATATCAATTCCTCTCGATGAAGCCGCTGTTTTTCGTCATAAATGTCCCCGAGGACAAGATAAATGACGTCTCAATATCAAGTTCCATAAGCGATAAATTCTCCTATCCGTGCATACAGGCAAGCGCAGCCCTTGAGGAGGAAATAAGCAGGATGGAAAAAGCCGACTATGAAGTTTTCATGAAGGAAATGGGAATAAAAGAATCCGCGCTGAACAAGATGAACCAGATGGCGTTCTCGGGCCTTGGCCTTATCTCTTTCTTTACCGTCGGGACGGACGAAGTAAAAGCCTGGCCGGTGCGGAAGGGCGCTTTGGCCCCCGAAGCAGGCTCTGTCATCCACTCTGATATTGAAAGAGGTTTTGTAAGGGCCGAGATGTTCAAGTATGGCGACCTTATGGCCGCGGGATCGGAAGTAAAATTGAAGGAACTCGGAAAATTCAATTTAAAAGGCCGCGATTATCTTGTCGAGGACGGCGATATTTTAAGCTTCAGGGTCGGGACATGATCCCCATAAAATGATATAATATCTTCGCTATGATATTGAATGGAAAAGGGCATCGTCTTCCCCAGAATGACGACATAAATACCGATTACATTATCTCCGGGCGCTACAAATTCAAGATACAAGATCCCGTTGAACTTGCGAAGCATGTCATGGAGGATCTGGACCCGAATTTTTACTCAAAGTTAAAAAAGGGCGATTTTATTGTCGCCGGCAGCAACTTCGGCTGCGGATCTTCCCGCGAGCAGGCGCCGATGGCGATAAAATACGCCGGCATTTCCGCGGTCCTTGCAAAGTCTTTTGCGAGAATATTTTACCGCAATTGCTTCAACCTCGGCCTTCCGGCAATTGAGTGCGATACGGACGGGATAGCCGAAGGCGATGACCTTGAGCTTGATCTGGACAGCGGGGCCATTAAGAACAAGACCAAAGGCACGGCCATCAAGATAAGCCCGATACCGAAAACGATGCAGATACTGCTCGGCGACGGCGGGCTGGTCGAACATTTCAAGAAGCACGGCGGATTTAAGTTAAAATAATATGAACATCGGACACGCGCTGCTATTATCTCTTCTTGCGGGACTTGCCACGATGATCGGAAGCATCCTTAGCCTGATGGTAAAGGAGCCAAGCAAAAAATTCCTGACCCTTTCGCTCGGTTTTTCAGCGGGCGTTATGCTCTTTGTCTCTTTTGTGGAACTGCTCGCTCAAGGCATTAAATCTATAGGCCACCCGCTCGCTTACATAGCATTTTTTATCGGTATGGGGCTGATGTTCCTCATTGACAACCTGGTCCCGCACGATTACATGGCAGAACATAATGTTGACAGCAAATTATGCAAGAACGTCAATCTTTGCCGTGCCGGCTTCTTTATAGCTCTTGGGATAGCCATACACAACTTTCCGGAAGGGATAGCTGTTTTTGCCGGCGCGCTCACAAACGTTAAGATCGGGATAGCGCTCGCGATAGCAATAGCGCTCCATAATATCCCTGAGGGGATCGCTGTTTCAGTCCCTGTTTATGCCGCCACTCACAGCAGAAGAAAGGCGTTCCTATGGTCAGCGCTGTCGGGCCTTGCGGAACCGCTGGGAGCTCTGATAGCCGCGGTCTTTTTGCTGCCTTTCTTAAAGGCGAATGTGATCGGCTTTGTTCTTGCATCTGTGGCCGGAATAATGGTCTTTATATCGATCGACGAACTTGTCCCTGTTTCAAAGTCCTACGGCGAAGAGCATCTCAGCATTCTCGGGCTGATGGCCGGAATGATAGTAATGGCAATAAGCTTGTGGCTCATGGGCTGCTATTAGCGCAGATTCGTTAATAGGCTTATATGCATTTGACTTAAGGGGCATTGAAAGTGTAAAATCATCCCTGTTAGCGAAAAGGAGGCATCTATATGGCTTTTGAAAGATTTTATATGAAAAAGGTTTATTATTATGTCATATGCGCTGTAACGCTTTTTGTCCTGATGTGGGGAGCTGTTGACATAATCAGTTCCGCTCTAAGCCTCTCGGTCTTTAAGCCCCCTTCCGTCGGCCTTGAGGCTTCTGCCGGAGCGCCATCCGGCGCCGAGGGAAAGGCAGGAATAACTGAGCCGTTTTTCGATGAATATTATCAAAGCAGAATGGCCTTTGACAGGATGGGCGACAGCGCCGCAAGGATAATCGTTGCCGGCATTATCTTCTCTTACGCCGGATTCCGCATAAGGGAACTGGAAGGAAAAGAGATCTAGTTTGTATCCTGAGAATTTAAAATACAGCAAGGAACACGAGTGGGTAAAAGTTGACGGCAGCACTGCGACTATCGGCATAACCTCTCACGCCCAAAGTGAACTTGGCGACATCGTTTACGTGGAGCTTCCGAAGGTTGGGGTGAAATTCGGCGCAATGAAGGAATTTGGCGTCGTTGAATCCATAAAGACCGTCTCCACCCTTTACTGCCCGGTATCCGGAGAGGTGCTCGAAGTTAACTCAAGCCTTTCTTCAAAGCCGGAAGCGGTAAACAATGACCCATACGGCCAGGGATGGATAATAAAGATTAAACTGTCTAACCCTTCCGAAGTGGACAAGCTTCTTTCCGCAACAGAGTATGAAGCGTTGCTGAAAAAGTAGCCCCCGCATGCGATACATCCCGAACACTAAAGCCGAACAAAAGCAGATGCTTTCACAGATAGGCGCAAAAAGCATGGAAGCTCTTTTCAGCGCCATCCCGGGGAAAGTAAGGATCAATAGCATCGGCGTGGTTCCTCCCTCCGGCATATCCGAACAGGAACTTAAGGAGTCGATGGAAAACTTAAGCAAAAAGAACCTGAACACCAAGGACCTTGTTTCTTTCCTGGGCGGCGGGGCTTACAACCATTTCATTCCAAGCACGGTCAAACACTTGATCGGCAGGTCCGAATTCTATACGGCCTATACGCCTTACCAGCCGGAACTCAGCCAAGGGATGCTTCAGTCGATCTTCGAATATCAGTCCATGATATGCTCCCTCGCCGGAATGGATGCGGCGAACGCTTCTATGTATGACGGGGCGACCGCGCTGGCAGCAGCGGCATCGCTCGCGGTCCACTTCACCGGAAAGAGCGAAATACTCGTTTCAAAAGCCGTGAACCCAAATTACAGGAAAGTGCTTAATACTTATGCGGCCGGATCTGACTGGAAGATCGTCGAATTTGGGTATCAGCAAAGCTTTGGGGTTTCTGACTTTGACGATGCGGCCAAAAAGATATCTGACAAAACAGCTTGTTTGATCTTATCCGATCCCAATTTCTTCGGCTGTCTGGAAGACATTGAGAAATTTTCGGCTCTTGCCAGATCCAAAGGTGCTTTATCGATCGCCTCCGTTGATCCGATATCCCTTGGCATGCTCAAGCGGCCCGGTGATGTTGGTGTTGATGTCATCGTTGGGGAGGGACAATCGCTCGGGCTTCCACAGAACTTCGGAGGGCCGTATCTCGGCATCTTCGCGGTAAAAAAAGATTATCTCCGGTTGATGCCCGGCAGGATCGTGGGGGAAACTGTCGACACAAAAGGCCGCCGCGGATATGTCCTGACGCTTCAGGCCAGGGAGCAGCACATCAGAAGAGAAAAAGCGTTTTCCAATATCTGCAGCAACGAAGCCCTTTGCGCACTGGCCGCGACAGTTTATCTGGCAACGATGGGCAAGTCAGGCTTAAGGGAAGTGGCTAATCAATGCCTGCAAAAATCCAATTATGCGAAGAAGAAACTGTCAAAACTGGTCGCCTTCAAATCCCCGTCATTCAAGGAATTTGTGATAAAGCTGGACAAGCCGGTCGAGCAGATCAATCAAAAGCTTCTTGAGAATAAAATTATCGGCGGGCTTGATCTGGGCAGGGACTATCCGGAATTAAAGGGCCATATGCTTTTGTGTATAACTGAAATGATAAAGAAGGCGGATATAGATAGGCTTGCCGGCTCGATTATTTCGAACAATAAGACTTAGTCCATGCTTGTCTTGCCAGTTCCGCCTCATCCCCCATTAATTTAATTTTGCCTATCTCTTTACCAGAAAATATCTTGCGAGGGGGCTCATTTGAAATCAATTTATCTAATTGCAATTTATAATCCTTATCCTTTTTTAGGTACTCATTAAGTAATTCATTAGAATTTGCCATATAGCACTCTCCTTTTCTCTGTTTAATCATCTGGGTCATTCAGCTAAATCTTCGATTGCAACATCTTCTAATTTATCAAATAATTCTATGTCATTCAAAATAGAAGTATCAATCTTTTTTAGCCGCAAAGAAACGGCCTTGAGAAATGGACGTGCTTCATTTCGAGTTTTAGGGGCTTTTTGCTCAATTTTGCATACTACCCAATTTAATACTCTTTCATCCTTAAATGCCTTGTATGTAAGAATTTCCCTCCATAAAGCCCAAAGTTTAATCCTTTGCAGTTTTTTATATGAGCAACGAGCTAAAAGTGACGCAATTTTGAAATCATTTCT
>JBDRDU010000019.1:0-30448 GCA_043820455.1 bacterium
GAGAATAAAATTATCGGCGGGCTTGATCTGGGCAGGGACTATCCGGAATTAAAGGGCCATATGCTTTTGTGTATAACTGAAATGATAAAGAAGGCGGATATAGATAGGCTAATTGCTCTGATTTCTTAATTTTATTCCCAAGCCGGCTAAAACCCCTCCTACCCCATTTGCCACGATATCGATCAGCTTCGCGGAGCGTCCCGCGACAAATATCTGATGGAACTCATCGGTCAACCCGTACAGGATCGTCGCGAAAAGCGCCAGGATGAACACTTCGATCTTGCTGTAGGCCGTTGTCTTTGTTATGGCATACCATAAAAGGAAATACAGGATCCCGTATTCGATGATGTGCACCAGTTTGAGTTTTGCGATGACCGGGATCAGGTCCAGTTCTGCCGGGGCGGGCCTGGAAGAAAGGTAGAATAGAAGGGCCATGTATAAAATGGCCGGTATCCAGTATTTATAGTATTTATATTTTGATGTCATCCCTGCTTAGCGGATGGTCTATCACATAATCCGGCCCGAGGACGAACTGGTCGCTTCCCTGCAGCTTGAGTATTACTTCCTTTATTCCCCTTACGCTTGTTGCCGTGTAAACTATCTGCGCAACCATGTCTTTTGCCCTGCTGCTGCTTCCCTCGTATTCAAGAAGGGTGCTGTTTAGATCGACGATGGCTGTGCGCCCTTCCACGTCCACACCCCTTGAGCGGGTCCCTGCCGGTATTTTTGTCGTGAATCCATTCGCGGCTTCCTGTTCGTTCGGGCCGCGAAGAAGCTGGTCTATAGCTACAACGACCGGATTTTCGATCGTGGGGAGCGCCCTTTCGGTAGGGACAAGCTTGCCCTCCTGGAAAAAATATACTTTAACGCCCTTGTTCGGCACAGAACAGCCGCAAAGGCCGGCCAAAAGGATAACGAATAATATCAGTTTGAGGGCCTTCATCCAGGCTTTTCCTCGCTCTTTACCACTCTTGCGATATCAACGACATAATCGTCCTTATCGAGCCGCTGGATCCTGACCCCCATTGCATAGCGGCCCTGCGTAGAGATGCCAGCTGCCGTCTGCCTGCTTATAGTGCCTTTCGCCGAAACAAAAAGAAGCTCATCGTCCTCTTCAATAAGGCGGGCCCGCGCCACTTCATCGCCCTTCCTCAGCTTCATTGCCGTAAGCCCTTTGCCCCCGCGCCTCTGCACTCTGAATTCCTTTACTTCCATCCTTTTGCCGTAGCCGTCCTTGCTCACTTCAAGCAGGTCCATCTTCTCCGCCACTATGTCCATGGCAACCACGCTGTCGCCTTTCCTTAATGTTATGCCTTTTACTCCGGCGGCCGTTCGCCCCATTGGCCTTACGTCCTTTTCCTTGAACCTTATCAGCAACCCGCCTTTTGTTGAAAGTATCACTTCCTGCTTTCCGTCGGTCTCCCTTACCCATCCGAGCTCCTCGCCATCCTTCAGCTTGATGGCGATTATCCCTGTCCTCCTGACGTTCTCAAAATCATCAAGGGATGTTTTCTTGACCTTTCCCTCCCTCGTCGCCATGAACAGGAATTTGTTCTTTTCGAAAGTTTTCACCGGGATCGCGACCGTTACGTGCTCCTCTTTTCCCACTTCAAGGAGGTTCTCTATGGACTGCCCTTTTGCGGCGCGTCCGGCTTCGGGGATCTCATAAACGCGCGTCTTGTAAACCTTGCCCTTATTGGTAAAGAAGAGTATGTAGTTGAGCGTTGAAGCAACAATTATCTTGTCTATTTCATCTTCTTCCCTTGTTGCCATTCCGGTAACGCCCTTCCCTCCCCTGAGCTGGGCCCTGAATGCGGAGACCAGCATCCTCTTTATGTAGCCATCCCTGGTTATCAATATTGCGACCTCAACGTCCGGAATAAGCGCTTCTTCCTCTATGTCTTCGGCGGCTGCCGCCAGTTTCGTGCGCCTCGCGTCCCCGTATTTTTCTTTTATCTCCAGCAGTTCTTTTTTGACAACGCCCAATATTTTTTTCTTGCTCGCAAGCAGGTCTTTCAATTCCGCGATAAGTTTTTTAAGTTTCTGGTATTCCTCTTCTATCTTTTCTCTTTCAAGTCCGGTCAATCTCTGGAGCTTCATGTCCAGTATCGCCTGGGCTTGGATCTTTGTAAGTTTGAAGCGGGACATCAATCCTTCGCGGGCTTCATCAACTGTTTTTGACTTTTTGATAAGTGCTATTACGGCATCCAGGTTCTTCAGGGCTATCCTAAGCCCTTCGAGTATGTGGGCCTGCTCTTCCGCTATCCTAAGGTCATACCTGGTCCTTCTTGTTATGATCTCTTCCCTGTGCTTAAC
This sequence comes from bacterium, assembly GCA_043820455.1. Classification (GTDB taxonomy): domain Bacteria; phylum Margulisbacteria; class WOR-1; order CAVSGV01; family CAVSGV01; genus JBDRDU01. The sequence continues at coordinate 2,317 of JBDRDU010000019.1, forward strand.
ATACTCTACGATCATGTCCTTGAGGGTCAGAACTTTCGGCTCTCCTCCCACCAGCGCCAGGAGGTTCACCCCGAATGTCGTCTGCATATCGGTGTGTTTGAAGAGCTGGTTCAGGATCACATCCTTGTTCGCTCCGTGCTTTAACTCGATATAAACCCTCATTCCTTCACGGTCAGATTCATCGCGCAGGTCCGTTATCCCTGTGATCTGTTTTTCTTTTACGCAGTTCGCGATCTTTTCAACGAGCTGGGCTTTGTTCACCATATACGGAAGCTCTTTTATGATTATCACTTCTTTGCCTGTTCTCGTCTTTTCTTCATCGGTCTTTGCCCGCAGCGTAAGAAGGCCCCTTCCTGTTGCGTAGGCGTCCGTAATGCCGGAATGCCCGCAGATTATGCCTCCTGTCGGGAAATCAGGTCCTTTTATGAAGCCGTTGAGCTCCTTGATGCTTATCTCCGGATTGTCAATGTATGCGACCGTTCCGTCAACGACCTCAGAGAGGTTGTGCGGCGGGATGTTCGTCGCCATGCCAACGGCAATGCCGGATGAGCCGTTAATGATAAGGTTCGGGATTTTTGATGGAAGGACCGAGGGCTCTTTAAGCGATTCGTCAAAGTTCGGGACAAAATTGACCGTTTCTTTTTCTATGTCCGCGAGCATTTCCGCTGCAGCGTGCGCCAGGCGGGCTTCCGTATACCTCATTGCCGCTGGAGAATCGCCGTCAACCGATCCGAAGTTTCCCTGGCCGTCGACCAGCATATATCTTAGGGAAAAGTCCTGCGCCATCCTGACCATGGAATCATACACAGCCGTATCGCCGTGGGGATGGTATTTACCAAGGACCTCCCCGACGATCCTGGCGGATTTCTTGTGAGGCTTTCCGGGGCGAAGCCCCAGCTCATCCATCGCAAAAAGGATCCTTCGATGTACCGGCTTCAATCCATCCCTTATGTCCGGAAGTGCCCTTCCAACGATAACACTCATCGCATAATCGATGTAAGAGGACCTCATCTCGCCCTCGATCATTGTCGGGACGATCCTCGGGCCCTTGGGCGGAGGAGATGCGGCCTGCTCAGGCTTGCCGGGTTTGCCTGGTTTTTGCTTTTTGCCTGCCTGCCGGCAGGCACGGCCTTTTTTCCCTGCCCGTTCAGCCTTGCCTTTCGGCAGGCGGGCAGGCGGGTCTTTTTTGGGCATTTCTTTCTTCTTTCTGTCTCCAGCTTTCGGGCTGGATGTAAAATCTAATTCGTTCTGCTCAGGATCCGCCATTATATGTCAAGCCATCTCACTTTCTTTGCGTGTTCCACTATGAATTCCCGCCTGGGCTCAACTTCGCTGCCCATTAACACCTTGAATATGTCGTCCGCTTCTTCCGCGTCTTCTATCTCTATCCTTAGCAGTGTCCTTCTTTCCGGGTCCATTGTTGTTTCCCAGAGCTGTGTGGGGTTCATTTCTCCAAGGCCTTTATATCTTTGGATGTTTATCCCGTCTTTGCCGATCTGTTTAAGCAGCTTTTCGAGATCGGATTCATTGTAGACCCAATGTTGCGCTTTTCCTTTGTGGACAAGGTAAAGCGGCGGTTGGGCTATGTACACGTTGCCGTTCTCGATGATATCCCTTGCATACCTGTAGAAAAAAGTTAAAAGGAGCGTCCTGATGTGTGCCCCGTCAACGTCCGCGTCCGTCATTATTATTATCTTGTGATACCTCAGCTTTTTCGCGATCTCCTCTATGGAAAGCTCCTCATTTTTTGCTCCGTTCCCGTCGCCTCTCATGCCGGATATTACGCCCGGGCCTATCGCCGTTATCATTATCCTGATCTCTTCGTTGGCCAGGATCTTGTCCAGCCTGGCTTTTTCAACGTTCAGGATCTTTCCTTTAAGCGGAAGTATGGCCTGGAACTCCCTGTTCCTCCCCTGTTTTGCGCTTCCTCCGGCAGAATCCCCCTCAACGATGAAAAGCTCGCTCTTTGCCGGGTCCCTTTCGCTGCAATCCGCCAATTTGCCCGGGAGAGTTGCTGTGTCCAGCGCGGATTTTTTTCTCTCTATGTCCTGCGCCTTGCGCGCCGCCGCCCTCACCCTGTAGGCGATGAGCGATTTTTCTATTATTGACCTTGCAATGGACGGGTTCTTGTCCAGATATCTTTCCATTTCGGTGTCAACTATGGAGTCAACGACGCCCTTGATCTCGCTGTTCCCCAGTTTTGTTTTTGTCTGGCCTTCGAACTGGGGATTCGGGACCCTCAGGTTCAGCACGGCGGTAAGCCCCTCGCGCACGTCTTCTCCGGAAAGGGATTCGTCCGCCTTGAGGATCTCGTTCTTCCTTGCATAATTATTGAGGGATCTTGTAAGGGCGGTCTTGAACCCGACCATATGCGTTCCGCCCTCTTTGGTATTTATGCAGTTAACGAATGAAAAGATGTTCTCATCGTAATATTCCTTGCAGTGCTGCAGGGCTATTTCAATGAAAACCCCGTCTTTTTCCTGCGACGTATATATGGGAGGAACATACAGGGCGGATTTCCCCTTGTTCAAATGCTCCACATATGAAATTATTCCGCCGTCGTATTTATATGTATCCTCTTTTTTCTCTTTTTCATCCTTGAATATTATCTTCGTCCCTTTGTTGAGGTACGCAACTTCCTGCAGCCTGTGTTTGATCGTGGAATAATCGAAATCGACAGCATCGAATATCTCCTTGTCCGGCTTGAACGTAACGATGGTCCCTGTCCCGCTCGCGGGCGTTTTAGAAGATATTATCTTCGGTGTTTTTGCCTTGCCCCTGTCAAATCTTTGAGTATAGATCTTGTCGTCCCTTTTTATCTCAACTTCCATCCACTCTGACAAAGCGTTGACCACGGATACGCCTACTCCATGCAGCCCTCCCGCCACTTTATATGATCCTGTGCCGAATTTTCCTCCAGCATGCAGGGTCGTTAAAACAACTTCCGCGGCAGGCTTTTTTGCCTCTTTGTGCATATCGATAGGGATGCCCCTGCCGTTGTCCCCGACAGTGACCGATTCGTCCTTGTGGACCGTCACTTCGATCGTGTCGCAATATCCAGCAAGAGCCTCGTCTATGCTGTTGTCAACGACCTCGCTGATCAAGTGGTGGAGCCCGGATTTCCCTGTGGAGCCGATATACATGCTCGGCCTTTTCCGGACCGCTTCAATGCCCCCCAGGATCTTTATCTTAGAGGCATCGTATTCCCCCGCGCTTTGTTTTGGCGGAACTTTTTTAACGGCCACGTTGCCCCCTTGCTTTACAATCTTTATCCGCCTTCTTTGCCATAGTGTCCCTTCTGGCCCTGCTAAGCTCTGCTTCCGAAACGTTGACGAACTTTCTTGCTTCTTCCAGTTTTATCGTAGGGTTGTTTTGGACAAGCCTTATAAGCGCTGTCCCCTTCTCCTGCTTTTTTTGTCTAAAGCAGGAGGCGCACAGACTTTCTTCGCCGCCGTGCCTGCCGGCAGGCAGGAAAAATTCAACGCCGCAATTAGCGCAGTTCTTTTTTTCTTTTTCCTTTATCCTGCCCGCTCCGCCGCGAGGCGAGCCGATTGTTTCGCCTACAACGCCAGCTTTGATCCTTATGTCCTTTATCACACTTTCTCCAAGGAACGCGTTAAGCTTTAGTATGATCTCCGGTTTCAGGATGTTGATCTGCTGCGCCCATGCCGAGTTTTTCGCGTTCACATATAGGACCCCGTCCACCAGCTTGTCGGGGGCGGTATTCTCGGTAACGTTCGCGGGATTTACTTTTCCCCACGCGCCGGCGATCTTAAATTCCCATAAAACCCTTGGCATTTCAGCGTTTCTTTCGATTATCCGCTCCAATATCTCTTTGATCTGACTTACCATCGCTTTGTTTTTTGTCCTGCAGGATCCTCTACAGGGCCTGTTTTACCTTTCCTTCTTTTATCTCGTACAGTTTTGCTCCGGACCTGAATTCGTCCTTTAATATGTCCAGGTCCGTCAGTGTTATTATACACTGAGATCCGTCGCCAGTTGCACTGATAAGCGCCCTGCTTCGCTTCGTATCAAGGGTCGAGAATACGTCGTCAAGCAAAAGCGCCGGTTTTTCCCCTGTCACTTCCCTTATAAATTCGACCTCGGCAAGCTTAAGCGCAAGAACTATCGTCTTTTTCTCGCCCGACGATGCAAAATACCTGGCATCCACTCCTGAGAGTAAAAGTTTAAAATCATCTCTGTGGGGGCCCACTGTCGTCGTTCCTCTGGCCACGTCGATGTCGATGGCTTTCGACAGCCTGAATTTAAATGCTTCCGGATCGGTCTCGCCGGAAGGAACATATCTTATCTCAAGCTTCTGGTTCTCTCCTGCGAGGGATTTGATGATCTGGTCGGCGACCTGGGCGATCTCGGAAATGACATTTTCCCTTACCTGGGTTATCCAGGCTCCTGTCTTGACCAGTTGGTCGTCCCACGCGGTCATGTCCGCGCCCGCGTATTTTAAGAGCGCACTGTTCCTCTGTTTTAAGATCCGGTAATATTCCCTAAGGTTATAAGCGTAATTTTTGCTTGATTGGGATATGGCAATGTCAAGGTACCTGCGCCTTGCCTGCGGACCCCCGCTGACGATCTCCGTATCTTCAGAGTGAAAAAGGACCGACCTTAAGCCCCCCATCAGGTCTATGGATCTTTTGTTGTTCTCGCCGTTCAGCTCTATCTTTTTCCCTGTCTTTGTGACCTTAATGGCAACTGCCATGTCCCCGGCTCTTCCCGTTCCTTCGCCTCTAACATAAGCTTCATTCTTGCCCCAACTTATGACCTGGTGGGATTCCGATGCCCTGTAAGACTTGCCCACCGAAAGAAGGAATATCGCTTCTATGAGGTTTGTTTTGCCTTCCCCTACCCCGCCATAGAAAACTGTCGTCCCCTCTCCGATGGCTACTTCACCCTCCGCAAAATTCCTAAAGTTATTAAGTTTTAGCTTTTTTATTCGCATTCTGGCTAAGCCGATGTCTCCGCGACCCTTATCGGCATTATTATGTAAGTATAATCGTCCCCGCCTACCGGGCGCAAGAGCCCCGGGCTGAGCGGTCCGGAAATCTCCAGCACTATTTTTTCTTCCTGTATCACCTTCATCGCATCTATGATCAGTCTCACATTGAACGCGACCTGGGCTCTCTCTCCGCCTTTTATCTCGGCCTCTACGGCTTCGTTAACGTTCCCAACATCGGGCGCGCTGGCGATAACGTGCAGTTTCCCGCCCTTCACCTCAAGCCTTATTATGTTCGCGCTGCTGGAGGCTATGACCGCCGCTCTCTCTACCGCAGAAAGGAACATTTTGTGGTTCATGTTGATCTTTATTTCGCTTCCCTTAGGTATTACCTGCCTGTAATCCGGGAACTGCCCCTGGATCAGCCTTGATACTATCAATGTATCCTTATGTTTGAACGCTATGTGGTCCCCGCCAAGCGTTATCTCGACTTCCCCGGACGGATCGGCCTGTATCGTTCTGCCTACTTCGGCCAGGGCCTTCGCGGGAACTATCACGCTTGATTCAAATGAAATGCCGGCTATCTTGCTTGCCCTTTTCGACAGCCTGTACCCGTCCGTTGATATCATCCTTAAGTTCGAGGCGTCGCCGGCTCCGTGGGATTTGCCGAATTCCGTCAGAACGCCGCTGAGAACATACTTATCTTCGCTCATGGACACCGAAAATACGGTTTGATCTATCATTTCCGATAACAGCTTCGCATTGATCATGACGCTTTTTCCTTCTTTTACCTTCGGAAGCGCGGGAAATTCGTCCGGTGATAATCCATTTATGTTGAAATTAGATTGTTTATACGAGATCTTTACTATTCCCTTTTCAAGCGTCTTGATTATTATTTCCGTATCCGGTAATTTTGACACTATGCCTGCAAAGATCTTGGCCGGAACAAGCACTGCGCCTTCTTCTTCTATGCTCGCCTGTATAAAAACTTCCATCCCAATTTCCAGATTATTTGCGGATATTTTCAGTTTTGTCTTGCTCGCTTCCAATAATATGTTGCCTATGATCGGGAGTGTGCTCCTTGTGGAGACTATCCTCTCCACCCTTTGAACTCCCTGATATAAGCTTTCTTTGTCGCATTTAAATTCCATTTTTACTCCCCCGTTTCTTTTTTACCCATAACATCAACCTATTAGTATTACTGTGTTATATTAATATAATATAAATACAGTAATAGTAGTAAGGCTTAATATGTTAACATCAACCGTATTAACCCATCCAGCAGCCAGAATTTTATCAAATTTTTCCCCGTTTGTCTGTTAGTTTATTTGTTGAAAACCTTTCAGATCAAAACCAAACAGCTTTCAACAGATTGTTAACAGCTTATCCGCCATGAAGCTAAGCCCTTAGCCTGCTTTACCGTCCGCCGGCCGGAAGGTACTTTTTAATGTTTTCTGAAATGGATTTGACAGCCTCTTCGATATCTGGATTAGACTTAAGCTCCTCGATTATTTTGCTGTTGGCGTGCATTACGGTCGTATGGTCCCTGTTCCCGAACTCCTTCCCTATTTTTGGCAGGGACGCGTTGGTCAAGGTTCTTGCCAGGTACATCGCGATCTGCCGGGCGGTCGTTATCTCCCTTGTCCGTGTTTTTGCCGACATATCGTCGATCTTTATGCTGTAATATTCTGCGGTAACCTTCTTTATCAGATCTATGTCAACGTGCGAGCCTTCTTTGGCAGGGGCGATTATATCTTTAAGGATGCTTTCGGCCAGGGACAGAGTGACCTCTTCCCTTGTCAGAGAGGCATATGCGATAAGCTTGATCAAAGCCCCTTCCAGCTCCCTGATATTTGACACCATTTTTGTCGCGATCAGAGTGAGAACTTCCTGTGGAATAGCCAGCTCTTCTGTTTCGGACTTTTTCCTTAGGATGGCGATCCTTGTTTCCAGGTCCGGAGGTTGCACATCGGCGATAAGGCCCCATTCAAAACGGGACCAAAGCCTTTCCTCAAGGGTCGGGATCTCCTTCGGAAGGCGGTCGCTGGAGATAACGATCTGTTTGCTGGCCTCGTGAAGGGTGTTGAACGTGTGGAAAAATTCTTCCTTCGTCCTGTCCTTTCCCGCCAGGAACTGAATATCATCGATCATAAGAAGGTCAACGGACCTGTATTTTTTTCTGAACGCTTCCATTGTATTGCTTTTGATCGAGTTGATAAGGTCGTTCGTGAACTTTTCAGATGTCACGTAAAGGACATGGACTGCGCGGTTGCTTCCGATGGCGTAATGTGCGATCGCCTGCATAAGATGCGTTTTCCCAAGGCCGACGCCGCCGTATATGAACAAGGGGTTGTAAGCTTTTGCCGGGGCCTCTGCCACAGCTTGCGCCGCGGCGTGAGCGAACCGGTTCCCATGGCCGACGACAAAAGTATCAAAAGTATATTTCGGGTTCAGATAAATATTCCCGGTGTAAACGGGAGGAACGGGAGGAAGGGCCATTTGGTAGCCGGAATTCTCGAGCGGAGGAGTTACGAACAGCTCTTTTGGCCCCACGACGAAGATGAGCTCCAGAATGCCGTTCTTGTTCAGCGTCGTCTGCATGGACCTTGCCGCGCTTTCGGCGAGCCAGTCCCTTAAGACCTCGTTCGGTACGGCAACGGTAAGCTTGCCGCCAACAACCGATAATGGTTTTGCTGAAGAAAGGAGCGCGCCATAGATAGGCTTGCTCACCTTTTTTTCAACCGATACCAGGAGATCGTTCCACAAAGAGTTTAATTCCATAAGATCAGAAGACACCCTTTCCACAACTTATGCACACAAGCATTCGCAACAACAAGCCACAACGCCTAATATTTGCCGACAGGGCAACAAAAACAAAGCCAACAAGGTTATCCACAGAAATTGACCTGTTGTGGATAAGTATCTAAAGCGCGTTCCCATCAAAGCTGTAAGTGACGCCAGGTTAAATCGCCTTATCATTTTGAACTCTATCAGAACCTGTGGATAAAAGCAAGGGGGAAGTTGAGATGGGAGATGAGAAAATAAGACCCCTCCCCTTCGCATCTCACATCTCACGTCTCGCATCTCGTCTTTGTGCGTTGACAATTTGTTGGCGATGCAATATAATCGCAAAACGTTTGAACGGAGGAATTTACAATGACAAAAAGAACATTCCAGCCCAGCAATATAAGAAAGAAAAGAGGCCACGGGTACAGGTCCAGACTGAAAAGAACACTGCAAAGAAGGATGCGCAAGGGAAGAAAAAGATTGGTGCCGTAAATGCGGCTTGTCAGCTTAAAGAAAAAGAACGAGTTCGACAGGGTTTTTGACAAGGGAAAAAGATATCACGGAGAATTATTGACCGTAATAGTAGCGAGTGCTGCCGGACCGTCCAGGATGGGAATTATAGTCAGCAAAAAGTTCGGCGGCTCAGTGGCACGGAACAGGGTAAAAAGGCAGATCCGGGAAGCGTTCAGGTCGGTTGCAGATGGCTTCACGGAGAGCGTGGAAATCGTGGCGATCCCGAAAGGGCCGGTAAAAAAAGCGAGAACGCCCGAAATAGTAAAAGATTTAAGCTCTATTGTACATAGGGCAGGCATTATATAGCCAGGTGGTTTTTGGTAAAAAAAGCTCTAATTTTTGTTGTTTTAACGTATAAAAAGCTTGTTTCTCCCCTATTGAGAAACTCCTGCAGGTACCATCCGACCTGTTCGGATTATTCAATGGTCGCAATTGAGAAATACGGGCCCCTAAAGGGGCTAAAAATGGCGCTATTAAGGGTTTTAAGATGTAACCAGTTCTTTAAGGGAGGATACGACCCGGTCAAGTAGGAAAATGTTTCATCCGCCTGCGCCAATGTTTCACGTGAAACATTTTGTGGCTTCCCCGCCTGCCGGACGGGCAGGGGCGGACAGGCGTGAAACATTTCAGGGTTAAATTAACATGAACATAATGCACACTTTATCTATATGGATGCTGGAGGCGCTAAAGTTCTTCTTTGCCATAAGCGGCAACTGGGGCTTCGCGGTAATTCTCCTTACCGTAGCGACAAAAATAGCCCTTTATCCGTTGACCTTACAGTCCACAAAGCAGATGGATGCCATGCAAAAGCTTCAACCGAAGCTGGCAACTCTCCAGAAGAAGCTCAAGGGCCAGCCGGACAAGATCCAGAAGGAAACCATGGAACTATATAAGAGCGAAGGGGTAAACCCGCTGGGGGGCTGTCTGCCCATGCTCCTTCAAATACCTGTCTTTTTAGCCTTGTTTTTTGCCTTAACAAGCCCGGAATTTAAGCTTATACTTGATTCAGCCGGGGCAAAGGCTCAATTCTTGTGGATAACCAACCTGGCCAAGCCTGACACAACTTATATACTGGTCTTTTTGGTCGGGATCTCGACATACTGGTCATCTTTGACTATGCCGGGTGCGGCAAAACAGCAGAAGGGCATGCTTTATTTCATGCCGGCATTCATAGCGTTCATAAGCGTCTCGTTCCCGGCTGGAGTTCAGCTGTATTGGGTCGTTCAAAATCTGCTGACAGTGGCTCAGCAGATGTATATTTTAAGGAAATAGGGGGGTTAAGCATGGCAGGAAGCGTAAAAATGAAGGGGAAATCCGTAGAAGAGGCGATAACAATGGCTTTGCAGGTGCTGGGGAAAACAAGGGAAGAGGTAGACATTAAAATATTGACCGAAGCGGAAGGCGGGGTTTTGGGCGTTTTCGGGGGAAAAGAGGCAGAGGTAGAAGTTTCCCCAAAAGGGGCCTTGGGAGAGGAAGCGAGAGCCGTTGTTCAGGAGATCCTGGACAAGATGGGCTTTTTGACGCTGGTTTCCATTAAGCAAGAGGAAGGCGATACGATCCATCTTGACATAAAGGGCGAGGACATGGGAAGGATAATCGGAAGGGCAGGGGCCGCCCTGGATTCGCTCCAGTTCCTCGCGTCGCTCATCCTGAGCAAGAAGCACTCCACAAGAGTAAGGGCGCTGGTTGATGCCGAAGGGTACAGGGAAAAGAGACAGAAAGTGGTCACCCAGGATGCTGATATAATAGCCAAAGAAGTCGAAAAAACAGGCAGCGAAAAGCCAATGCCGCCGATGTCGGCAGCCGACAGGCGAGTTATCCACATGTATATACAGGAAAACTTCCCGAACCTGACCTCATTCAGTAGGGGTGAGGGGCAGGGGAGGCAGCTGGTAATCGCTCCCTCACCAGAGGCGAGTGCGCCTCCGGCGCAAAAGACCGCTGAACAGCCGAAATAGGGCTGAGGAGAGCGAAAAAGGTGCTCCCGGATACAATTGCAGCGATTGCCACGCCGCTTGGCGGGGAGGGGGGCATAGGGGTTGTCAGGATAAGCGGCCCGGACTCCCTCAAGATCATCAGGTCCATATTCAAACCATCATCCTCGCCAAAGGCGAGTGCGCCTCTGGCGCAAAAAGAACCACTAGTAAGCCATAAGCTATACCACGGCTGGATACTCGATAGATCCAGGGAAATTGACCAGGTAGTGGTATCTTATATGGCAAACCCCAGAAGCTATACAGGCGAGGATGTCATTGAAATAAGCTGCCACGGCGGAGGGACGGTCTTGAAGCATGTCCTTGAGCTGGTCGTAAGAGCAGGGGCCAGGCTTGCCGTGCGGGGGGAATTCACAAAGAGGGCCTTCCTGAACGGAAAGCTCGACCTGGCCCAGGCGGAAGCTGTTATTGACCTTATAAAGGCAAAAACCAGGGAGGGATCGCTTCTGGCAGCCTCCCAAATGAAGGGGTCGCTGTCATCAAGGATAAGAGAGATCAGGGGCGATCTTATGGGCCTGTTGGCCGAAATAGAGGCTTCCATAGACTTCCCGGATGAGGTCCCGGATATTGACACAAAAAAGGCAGGAAAAACGCTTAAGTCAGCCATCAACACCATAAACAAGCTCATCGATACCGCCGAACTGGGAAAGATCTACAGGGAAGGGGTATCTATTGCGATAGTCGGGAAGCCAAACGTTGGGAAATCAAGCCTTCTGAACGCCCTGATCAGGGAGGAAAGGGCCATAGTTACCGATGAGCCGGGGACCACAAGGGACATTGTCGAGGAAACGCTTAACATCAAAGGGATCCCCGCCAGGGTGCTGGATACCGCGGGGATAAGGCATTCCAGGAGCAAGACCGAAAAACTCGGGATAGACAGGGCGCTTAAGGCGATCGACGCCGCCGACATGGTCCTTCTGCTTGTCGACATATCCCAGGCGTTGACAAGGGAAGACCTTGACCTGATAGCTCGAACCAAAGACAACAAAAGGATGATCGTACTTAACAAGGCGGATCTGCCCCACAGGCTCAAACCCAAAGAGGTATCCTTAAAGGCTGCCGGCGCGCAAACTGTCGAAGTCTCGGCATTGAACGGCAGCGGGGTAGGGAAGCTCGAAAGAGCGATATTCGATACCGTGGGGTCAAATAAAGTAGTGGCGGAGAACCCCGAAGTAATGGTAAACTTAAGGCAGAAAGAGTCCCTGATAAGAGCGAAGGAATGCCTTCAAAGGTGCCTGGGATCAGCGGAAAAGAGGATGCAGGCGGATTTCGTGTCCATAGACCTTAAGGCGGCGATCGCGGCCCTGGGCGAAGTGACAGGCGAAATAGTGAGCGAGGAAGTAATTGACAGGATATTTGAGGAGTTTTGCGTCGGCAAGTAAAAATGTTTCACCTGCCTCGCCACCCGAAATGTTTCACGTGAAACATTTAACCTTTCTGGCTCGGCAAGGCGGGCGTGAAACATTATGCACTTGTGGACAAGAGGTGTGGATAACCAATGTTTAAGCTGATTGACGGAAAAGCGAGGGCGAAAGAAATAAGAGAAACGCTGAAAAGCGAGGTTTCTGCGCTTAAGGCAAAAGGCATTAACCCAAAGCTTACGGTAGTGCTTGTCGGGGATGACCCGGCCTCCCATATCTATGTGTCGAACAAGGAAAAGGCGTGCGCTGAGGTCGGCATACTTTCTGAGGCGCATAGACTGCCGGCGAATACCAGGGAATCAGACCTTATTAAGCTTGTCGAAAAGCTCAACAAAGACAAAACGGTCCACGGGATACTTGTCCAGCTGCCGATGCCTGACCACATAGTCGAAGAAAACGTCATTAATTCGATATTGCCCTCAAAGGATGTTGACGGGCTGGGAATGCAGAACATGGGACTGCTTGTAAAAGGGGAGGGGGATCCCCTGATCCCTTGCACCCCACAGGGCGTCATGGACCTGATCCATTCGACAGGGATCGAAGTCAAGGGAAAGCACGCCGTTGTTGTTGGGCGAAGCAATCTGGTCGGCAAGCCGGCAGCGATATTGTTGCTTAGAGAACACGCCACAGTAACTCAATGCCACTCCAGGACAGTTGACTTGGGAGCGGTGACAAGGCAGGCGGATATCCTTGTGGCGGCAATCGGGAAGTCGAAACTGATAACCGCGGATATGGTAAAGCCTGGAGCGGTCGTTATCGACGTCGGCACGGTAAGGACGGCTGCGGGATTATCCGGCGACGTTGATTTTGAGAAAGTAAAAGAAGTCGCCGGATTTATTACTCCGGTCCCGGGCGGGGTGGGGCCGATGACGATCGCAATGCTATTGAAAAATACTTTGAAGGCCGCGTCCAAGTAGGTCCTTTTTCTGTCCAAGCTTCCTCTTTTTCCTCTTAAGTTTCAAAGTGTTCTTGTCCTCGATCTCCCATTCAACCGTTTCTGATTTTTTGAAGTCCATCGCTGCCGCTATCGCCGCAGGGAAATTAACTGACCACTGAAAGCTTCCGCCTCTCTTAATAGCCTGCATCTTTGTAGGGTATCCCATATATAGTAATATTACTATACAGAAAAATAAAATCAAGGGCGATTGAAAGAAAAGAGGGAGGGTCAATCTTTTTCAAGTATCCAAAGGTGCTCTTTTACTTTGATGTTCCTGTTGCGGAGGTTCCTTGAGCCGCGGTACGCGTTGTAATCCCGCGTCATAAGACGAAGCTTCCCGTGCCCCTTGAAAATGGCCCGGAGCCGGTCGGCAGGAATGATCCCTTCATTGTTATATGAAATCAATATGTACTTCGATCTAGTGTTCCCGATAAGGTCTTCCATCGATGCCTCAGCGGCCTCTCTTTTGTTGTATGCCGACCTGTTCCAGCGCCTTGCTATGCCGCTGACGCCATCCTGGATATCAAATTTCTTATAATCATTGATAAGGTTCAACATAAAATAATTAGACCCGTAGGGGTGCTGGTTATAAGGAGGGTCGTAATAGGCGAGATCAAGATCAGGGAGCTTCGGGCTTTTCACAAGCTTATTGATATCTTCCTTGTAAACACGGACATCACACTCGCAATCGGACAAAAGAGGAACCTTAAGGACGATCTCGCTTTTTATCCGCAAGAGGGCGTTCTCGCCCCTGCCGCCAAAATGCCCGACGCCGTCCTTTTTATGGAACCCCTTGAAAACCCCGGATGTATTGGTATGCACGGAAGCGGCGACAAGAAGGGCCCCCAGACAGAATCCCCGGTATTTTTTGGGGATTTTCTTATCGATCAACCTCCTGATATTATCGATTATCTTCGCGTTCCGATTCGTGTAAAAAACCCTTTCGCCGCGACGGATCCGATCATCGTCCTTAGGGGCATAGTTGAGCTCGATGAAGCCCGGCTTACTCCGCGCAAGCTTATGCTCATTCAGCCAGTCGATATGATCCTCGACCTTGTCAACATCGACATCCGACCTGTTGGGGAGAAAGCACTTATTGATCTTATAGCAATAGTTCTCAAGGTCGTTGACGTAGAGTTTTTTGGCATAATACTTGAGAAGTCTTGCTGCCGCGCCGCTGCCGGAGAAGCCGTCGAGCACGACCAGCTTGTCCTTGCCGATCCTTTCTGCTACATATCGAAAGCCCTTGTTCAAAAAAGGAAGAAGCCGCCTCTTGTTGCCGATATAAGTGATAAGCTGGGAATGAAAATAGGGGTCGTTAAGGTCGGGCTGTTCATGCTTATTGGCCATGTTAGGCTGAAGATTATAACACAGAGAAGCAACTTGTTTATATTTAAAGGGAAGCGTAAAATCCGGATATGTCCGCACCACATTACATCACAAAGACCTCGTACATAGAAGGGATAAAATGCCCCAAGTTCCTGTGGCACAAGATACAGGAACCGTCAAAGATCCCGCAGGACACGGCGATCGACAGGATAAGGAAGGACGACGGCCAGCTTGTCGGGGAGAAAGCCAGGCAGCTGTATCCCGACGGCGTGAGGATCGCAAGAGAATCAAACCCCGAAGAAATGCACGCCAGATCGATGGAAGCATTGAAGCTGCGCAAGCCGCTTTTTGAAGCAGGATTTGTCTATGCTAATGGCTACGCCCTTGCTGATATCCTTGTCCCTGCAGGGAAAGACGAATGGGAGCTTTACGAGGTCAAGGCATCCACTTCGATCGACAAAAAGACAGTCAACTGCGTCCTTGGCGGGAGCCTCAATTATTATTACGCTGACGTGGCCTTCCAAAAATATGTTTATACGGGAGCGGGGATAAAAATAAAGAAGCTCAGCATAATGCATCTCAACAGGGATTACATATATGACGGCAGGGAGCTCATCCTCAACGAACTTATCAAGGCTGAAGACGCGTACGCGGGGATAAACGCGCATGTTCCGGACGTTGAAAGCAACATCGGATCCCTGCTCAATATCCTCGCCCAAAGCAAGCCGCCGGAAGTGAAGCTCGGGCGCTACTGCAAAAGCTGCCCGCTTGAAAGGGAATGCGAGAAGGAATTCGGGCTGCCTGCGGAAGGGAGCGTGATGCGCCTGCGTATGGACAGGGAAGGATTGCGCTTCAAGATGCTTGAAGAAAAGATATATAAGATAGGGGATATCCCGCTTACACCGGACATCGAGGGCCCGAAGCGGGTGCAGATAGAGGCATACAGGGACGGATGCCCGAAAATAAAAAATAAATCATTGGTTGGATTCCTGAAAAAGGCGAAGTATCCCGCATATTTTCTTGATTTTGAGACCATCGCCCCCGCGGTGCCGAGATATGCCGAGACCCACACATATCAGCAAATCCCGTTCCAATTCTCATTGCATATTGTAGAGAAGAAAGGCGAAAAACCGGCGCATCACGGCTATCTGGCCCCCGGGGACGCGGACCACAGACCCGAGATAGTGTCACGACTAAAAAAACTGCTTGGCGACAAGGGTTCGATATTCGCATATAACGTGTCGTTTGAAAGGGGCCGGATCGAAGAGGCCTGCTTGGGGAATGCGGAAAATGAAAAATGGTTCAACAATAATATACGCGATCGAATGATCGACCTTGAGGAGCCTTTCGATAAATTCTATTACTATGACCCAAAGCAGGAAGGGAGTACTTCAATAAAAACAGTTTATCCGGTACTTGCAGGCGGTAAAGGATATGAGGGATTTGAGATAGCGGACGGCGGGGACGCGATGAAAAAATACATGGACATCACTTTCAAGGAAGTTGACGAAAAAACGAAGACAAAAGTGAGGGCCGACCTTGAAGAATACTGCAGGCAAGATACCATGGCGATGGTGGAGATCCTTGACGCATTGGGGAAAAAGATCGGAGAAACCTGACATTGTCCGCACCTGCGGAGTCTGATATAATTTGAACGTATTCGGGTCCAGGATTTATCCTGGAGGTTAGATAATTGATGGTCGGGCCGCCATCTAAGCGTTGACAGTATTAGATGGCGGTTTTCTTTTTGGAGAGGATAAATTTATGACACCATTAGGATGGACCTTCATGATATCGTATTGGTCGTTTATCATAGGTATGTTGGGATATTGTTTGTATCGCGTCATAAAAAGCCAAAAAATGTAATTTTACATGATAGCGGAGAGGTTTTAATATGAAACATCCGATTTTGGCCAGCATTGAGCATCGTTATTGTGTTCATTGTTGTGTTAATTATAAGTAGTATAATGTCTTTGCCCTGAGAGGAGAGAAGATAAAATGACGGACCTTTTTGGAGCCATATTTACCAGAACGTACGGCTTATTTGTCCCTCTGCTGACATTCTTTTGCATCCTTGTTGCCGGATATATACTCAGGCTTGTTTCAGTCAGACATCTGACGGCCTGGGCGAAGAGAACAAAGACCAGGGCAGATGACATAATAATAGATTCGATCAAGGGGCCGTTCATCTTGTGGGCCGTCATCCTGGGCTTCTATTTTGCGGGCAACTCGATAGAACTGCCGCGGCAAAACGTTCTGCTGATGGAGAAGATCCTGGTCGCGCTCACAATTGCATCTGTTACGCTGGTCATTGCGGACATATTCTCAAAGCTGATCTCGGCCTATTCAAACAAGGCAAACGCTTTTGTGCCGATCACGACCCTTACACAGAATATCGCCAGGATAGTGCTTTGCGTGATAGGCGCCCTGATAATTCTCAATTATTTTGGGATATCCATAACGCCGATACTTGCAACGCTCGGCATAGGCGGCCTGGCTGGAGCTCTGGCGTTGCAGGATACCTTCTCGAACCTTTTCGCCGGGTTCCATATCATGGCTGCAAAAAACATCAAGATCGGAGACTACATCGAGCTGGAATCCGGGGAAAGCGGATACGTAGCCGACATCAACTGGCACAACACGATGATAAGGATGCTTCCTAACAACATTGTGATGGTACCGAACGACAAGCTCATCAGGACCGTTATAAAAAACTATTATCTCCCCGAGAAGGAGCTGGCGGTCCTCGTGGACGTTGGAGTTCATTATGGCAGTGATTTGGAAAAAACTGAAAAGATAACCTGTGAAGTAGGAAAGCAGACAATGAAAGATGTTGCAGGCGGAGTTCCCGATTTTACCCCGTTCATCAGATATAATGCTTTTAGGGATTTTTCAATAAATTTTACAGTCATATTAAGAGCGAAAGAATATGTCGACCAGTACCTTATCAAGCATGAATTCATTAAGAAGCTGCATAAGCGTTTTGCGCAGGAAGGCATTGTCATCCCTTATCCGATAAGAGCTATAAATTATGAGCAGGAAAAAAAGGAGAGCGAGTAAATGAAAAGGGTCTTAACGTTCATCCTCCCCATATTGTTCATAATATCCGTGGCGTTCATGGCATTCGGCTTTTTTCAGGTGCGCTTTCAGGAAGAAAGATTGATGGACGACCTTAAAAAGAAAGCTTCTGCTGTCGCCGAAGGCATGGATTTTTCCCTGCGAGCGCTTCTCATAAATGACGATATTGCCACTGCCAAACGCATTGTTGAACGGTTCCAGAAAAGAGAAAGGATACAGGGCGGCATAATTTATGACAAGAATGAACGTGTTTTGGCGGTAACAGAAAGGTTCTCGGGCTGGCAGCAGATCGATAAGCCTTATATAAAAGAAGCACTGAGCAACAAAATGCCAGCGGGGAAAATAGCCAAGTTCAAGGGAACAACCGTATACAGCTATGTTCTTCCTGTGGTAGATGACAACAACAATGCTCTTGGCCTCGTTGAGATCATTTATGACACGTCATATGTTTATGCTATTCTTGCGGAGTTCTGGAGAAGGATAAGCATCACATTTGTAATTCTGGCCATATTTATCGGGATCCTTGCCTATTTTCTTCAACACCGGATGTTCACTATGCCGGTCGAAAAACTTACAAAATGGTTCCTGCATTTCCAGAAAGGCGAGATCGGCGGGCAGGCGCCCATTCAAGATAAGGGGGAGCTTGGGAAATTAGCCAGCGAGGTAGAGCAGGTAGCCTTAAGCCTGAGGGTGGCCCGCAAAGCGATGACCGAAGAGGCTCAGGAAAGGACAGAACAGCAGGAACAATGGACAGAAGCTCGGCTGAGAGATCTGATCCATGCAAAACTGGGCGACAACGCCTTTATTGTAGTCTCTAATAGAGAGCCCTATATGCATGTTGTACAGGAACCAAGCGGTGCTGCAAAGTGCATACGGCCTGCGAGCGGAGTAGTTACGGCAATTGACCCGATACTTAAAGCGTGTGGCGGCACATGGGTGGCGCATGGAAGCGGCAATGCTGACAGGAAGTTCGTTAACTCAAAAAATAAGCTTGGGGTGCCCCCGGAAGACAACCGTTATATATTAAAAAGGGTATGGCTTTCCAAGGAGGAAGAAGACGGTTATTACTATGGCTTCTCAAACGAGGGATTGTGGCCGCTTTGTCACATAACCCATACGCGCCCGATCTTCAGGGAAACCGATTGGGAAACATATAAAGCCGTGAACCAAAAATTCGCCGATTCAATATTAGAGGAACTTCCGGCAAAGGATCCCTTTATTTTCATCCAAGATTATCACTTCACTTTATTGCCAAAAATGATAAAAGAAAAGAGGCCGGACGCAAAGATCGCATTATTTTGGCATATCCCGTGGCCTAACCCTGAAGTATTCGCTATATGCCCGTATCAGAAAGAGATATTGGAGGGAATGCTTGGCTGCGACCTTTTGGGATTCCATGTGCAGTTCCACTGCAATAATTTTCTTGATACAGTGAACAGGCTGCTTGAGGCGCGAGTTGACACTGAAAAATTCAGCGTTACAAGGAATGAAAAAGAAACATTGATCCGCTCCTTCCCGATAAGCATAGAAACCTCATTATATAAGGACATCCGCAACACTGAATCGGATACAATAAGGAAGATCGTCAGCGAGTATGAACTCGAGGACAAGATAATCGCCGTAGGAGTGGACAGGATCGATTATACAAAAGGGATATCTGAAAGGATGTTGGCGGTAGACAGATTCCTTGAGAAAAACCCGAAATATATCGGGAAATTTGTGTTCATTCAGATCGCGGCCCCAAGCAGGACCCATATCAAACGTTATCACGACCTTATGGGCGAAATTGATGAGCTTATTGAAAGAAAGAACTGGAAACATGCGGAAGGCGGGTGGAAGCCGATAATTTATCTTAAACGATACTTCTCGCCGGAGGAAATAAAACCCTTCTACGCCCTTGCCGACCTGTGCATAGTAAGCTCCTTGCATGACGGGATGAATCTTGTTGCCAAGGAATATGTTGCATCTAAAGAAGACCTTAAGGGGGTTTTAATATTGAGCCAATTCACCGGAGCAGCCAGAGAGCTAACGGATGCTTTATTGATAAATCCCTATTCGATAGAAGAATTTGCCGATTCAATAAAGGCTGCTATCGAAATGCCGGCGCTTGAGAAGAGAAAACGGATGGAAAACATGAGAAGGAACGTTACCGAAAATAATATTTACCGCTGGGCAGGCAATATCATTACTGAGCTTACGTCATTGAAAAAAACTTGACATTGACCATATGCGATTTTTATTAAACAAGCCGATCACTGAAACACTTGGGGAATATCAGTTTTATTTTATTTTTCTTGATTTTGACGGGACATTGTCTCCCATTGCAAAAACACCCGACCTGGCAGTCTTGCCGGCTTCAACGAAAAAGATAATAAAGGAACTGTCAAAAAGCCCCAGGGTTAAATTGGCCGTAATAAGCGGAAGAAAGCTTTCAAACATCAAGCACATGGTCGGGATCAATAAGATCATTTATGCCGGGAACCATGGAATGGAGATCCAAGGCAAAGGCATTGAACGAACAATAAAGGTCCCAAGATGGTTTGTTGAAGCAAAAAGAAAGATCAGGACAGCCGTACGCTCAAGAACGAAGAACGTTAAAGGCATGGTGATCGAAGATAAAGGGCTTACACTGGCGGTTCATTATCGGATGGTGAAGAGAAAGATCCAAAATACGATAAAAAAAGCGTTCTATCGGGCGACGGCGCCGTATCTTCCGAAAGATCGGATCATTATTAGAAAAGGAAAAATGCTGCGCGAAGCCCGTCCGAATATTGGCTGGGATAAAGGGAAGGCGGTAACATGGCTGCTGAAGAGATCTTCAATGAAAAATGTATTCCCAATATATATAGGGGACGACGAAACGGACAGGGACGCATTCAAGGCATTAAAAAACAGAGGACTTACGGTATTTGTTGGCAGTAAAGCGAAATATGGCGCAGATTATTATTTAAGGGATACGAACGATGTTAGAAAGTTCCTTTTATGGGTAAAGAAAGAAGTCAACTGAATGAACATCTTGATTGATATTTCTATATTGATCGGTTCAGGTCTCTGCATTATGCAGACAGCGGAACTGCTCGTGAACGGAGCTGTCGAGCTTTCTTTGATCTTAAGGCTGTCAAAAGTGCTTATTGCGGCAACGGTAGTCAGCATTGTCACGACCACGCCCGAATTCATCGTTTCGGTATCATCCAGCCTTTTGGGCCATTCCGGCATGGCAGTAGGGAATGCCATCGGCTCCTGCATCTGCAACATCGGATTGATCCTTGCCGTTGGCATGATCATAAAAAATATTAAGATCGATAAAGAGGAATTGTTCGGAAAAATATTCATCCTGCTCGCTTCTTTAATGGTCATCCTTTTATTGGGCATGAACGGTACGATCGGCAGGAATGGGGCGGCCCTGCTTTTCATATTGCTTGTGCTTTTCATGTATTACAACTATCAGGCAGCGGTAAAGCAAAGAAAAAGCATTGAGCAGGGAATAACAGACGGAAAGGCGAAGCACAACATCTTTAAAAGCCTGTTAAAGATATTCACGGGGGGATTCCTGACGATCCTGCTCGCGCGTTATGGGCTCGTGAATCCAGGCATAAACATAGCGAATTTCCTTGGGGTCCCAAGCATCCTTATAGGATTAACGCTTATTTCGGTAGGGACCTCATTGCCGGAATTGTTCACCGCCATAGTTTCGAGCCGCAAAGGCCACGGTGAAATAGCTTTGGGAAATGTGGTCGGGGCCAATATTTTGAACGTTCTTTGGGTGCTCGGAGCGGCCGCAATGGTCAGGCCGGTGAACATAGATGCCCAAACAATGTTATTCAATATACCGGTAGCGATCTTCTTTGCCGCGCTTATAATGTTATTTGGCATGAAAAGCGGCAGATTCAACAGAGCGAACGGATTAACCTTGCTGCTGTTTTATTTGATATATGTGTTAACATTGTTCTTGGTGCTCTACAGGAGGCAATAATGGAGATCAAGCCTTTTATATTTTGTACGAGGCTGCATTTGACGGAGCTAACAGGCTTAAAAGCATCGGGGCTTGAACAACTTTTAGCGCAGCTTAAACAGGTGCCTGATTCGTGCATATATCATCATACGCACAGATTCCTTCAGCAGCACCAGTATCTTTCCCCTGAACCGCCGAATGATTTTGCATACTGGGTATCCGATATACTCGGAGACGATGAGCTGGGGGAGGAGCTGGCAAGTATTGACACCATTCAATTTTCATCACTAGGGTCATTAAGGGATAAAATAATATCGACCATTGAAAAACACATTGAAAAGGAGCCGCCTTCAAAGAACCGCTTCGCAAGGTTCGGCGAAGAATTCCACTTTATGAAATCGATAAGCTTTTTGATACCAACAGGGCAAGTTGTAAATGACCTTAAAGAATTCACAGAGATCTTAAAGAAGATGTCTCTTGATTCGATTTATTTTCACATATTCGAATCCCGACTCAGACTTGGAAGAAAAGCGAACGATTTTTCAGCATGGATAGAATCTTCATTCGGCGAAAAAGAATTGGCAAGAAAAATATCAGCGCTTGACCCATACACTTATACATTGGATGAACTAAGGAATAAAGTAGTAAGGCTCATTGAAGGCAGGTCAAAATAAAATGCCCAAACTCGATGATTATATGCCTATTGTCGGCGAATCGGTGATCGCCGAACTCAGGCTTGTTGCGGATAAATTGAAAGGCAAAAGATTGCAGCATATAAATTCAACATCCGTGGGAGGCGGGGTCGCCGAGATACTGAGCAGGATGGTGCCGTTTTTAAATGAACTAGGCATAGAAACAAGCTGGGATGTGATCAAGGGCGGGGAGCAGTTCTTCCAGGTAACAAAACGGTTCCATAATGCCCTGCATGGCAATAAAGAGGAGTTCACGCAGAACGATTTCGAAGTATTTATCAGTACAGGAGAAAAAAATGCGGAAGATATCAACATAAAAGGGGACGTTGTATTCGTTCACGATCCGCAGCCGATAACATTGATAAAAAAGAAGACGGCCAACAAATGGGTATGGCGGTGCCATATTGACGTGTCCATGCCGGACCATCAGGCATGGGAATTTTTGAAACCTTACATATCATCATATGATGCTACGATATTTTCCGCGCCCAATTTTTCCCAAAACCTGCCAACAAGACAATTCCTTATATCTCCTTCGATAGACCCATTAAGCGATAAGAACAAAGAACTGCCTCAAAAAATAATCGAACAGGTCTTGGTTAAATATAATATCACTCCTGACAGGCCCATAATAACGCAAATATCCAGGTTCGATCAGCTTAAAGACCCTGTAGGCGTGATCGAAGTATATAAACTTGTTAAAAGGTATAACGATTGCCAGCTTGTGCTTGCCGGCGGCGGCGCAAGCGACGACCCGGAAGGGACTAAAATACTTGAAGAGGTAAAAGCAAAGGCGGAAGGGGATCCCGATATTCATGTGCTCCTGCTGCCCTATGATGATATCGAAGTTAACGCTTTGCAGCGTGCGTCAACGGTCATTTTACAGAAATCATTAAAAGAAGGTTTTGGGTTGACTGTCGCAGAAGCCCTGTGGAAATCTAAGCCTGTAGTCGCATCGAATGTCGGCGGTATCCCGCTTCAGATAAAGCACAAATATTCCGGCCTTTTATGCCATTCTATTGAAGGCGCGGCCTTTGAAATAAAACAGCTTCTGAACAGCCCTGAATACGCAAAGAAGCTCGGCGAGAACGGAAGGGAACACATTAAAAACAACTTCCTTATAACAAGACATTTAAAGGATTATATTCTTCTGGCATTGGCGCTGTATCATAATGAAGATATAGTGAATTTGTGATAGCTTCGCATTGCCCGCATCCGCGGGTTCTGATATAATTCCCCTCTATGCCAGTTCCGTTCTTTGATCTGAAGATACAAAATTCAAACATCCGCAAAGAGATAGATGCCGCGATATCCGCTGTCGTGGACAGCGCCCATTTCATTCTCGGGACAAATGTCGCAGAGCTTGAAAAAGAAGCGGCCGCGTATCACAATGCAAAATACGCCGTAGGCGTTGCGTCAGGGACAGATGCCCTTCATCTTGCCCTTAAGGCCGCCGGAATAAAAGAAAATGATGAGGTCATTACCACGCCTTTCACTTTTGTTGCGACAGCCGAAGTCATCTCGTACATCGGGGCAAAGCCCGTATTCGTTGACATCGACCCCGGCACATTCAATATAGATCCCGCAAAGATCAAGGAAAAGATCAACAAGAGGACAAAGGCAGTGATCCCTGTTCATCTTTTTGGCCAAGCGGCGGACATGGACGGAATAATGGCCATAGCAAATGATAATGGCATCAAGGTCATCGAAGATTCCTGCCAGGCAATAGGGGCCAAGTATCACGGAAAGCACGTCTCGACCATCGGCGACGCAGGATGCATTTCATTCTTCCCAACAAAGAATCTGGGGGGCTTCGGCGACGGGGGAATGATCATCACGAACAATGAAGAGATCTACAATACGGTCAAAGTTTTAAGGGGCCATGGAAGCAGGATCACATATCATTACGACATGGTCGGATATAACAGCAGGCTGGACGAGATCCAGGCGGCAGTCCTCCGCGTAAAACTGAAACACCTTGAAAGTTACATGGAAGCAAGGAGAAAGAACGCGGTGCTTTACAACCAACTGCTTGCCGGCATTGTTGAAACGCCCAAGGAATCCCCGAATGTGAGGCATGTTTATAATCAGTACACTATCAAGACGGCGGACAGGAACAAACTTCAGGAATTCCTTAAATCCAAAGGCATAGGCGCGATGGTATATTATCCCCTGGCGCTCCACCTCCAGAAGGTTTATGAACACCTCGGATACAAAAAAGCAAGCATGCCGCACTGCGAGAAAGCGCAGGATGAAGTCCTGTCGCTGCCAATCTTTCCGGAGCTTACACAAGCCCAGGTGAACGAAGTCGCATCAGCGATCAAGGAATTCTTCAAAAAATGAAACGCGTCAAAGTTGGCATTATCGGATGCGGGGTCATGGGAAGCTTTCACCTGAAACAATACGGGACCATCCCGGAAGTTGAGATAGTCGGGACTTCTGATGTTGACCCGTCCAGAGCGACGCAAGGCGTCAAATTCTTCAATAAATACAAGGACTTGCTCAAAGCCACCGATGCAGTGTCAATAACGACCCCGACATCAACGCATTTTGATGTTGCAATGGCCGCACTTGACGCCGGATGCCATGTCCTTATTGAAAAACCGATATCAATTACCTCTGACCAGGGGAAAAAACTTATCAAGAAGGCAAAAGCCAAAAGAAAGGTCCTCGCGGTCGGGCACATAGAAAGGTTCAATCCCGCATATATGGCGCTTGCGGAGCAGCTTGGCAAAAAAATCCCGGACCTCATCGACATCAAAAGATTTTCGCCTTTTCCCGCGCGCATAACCGACGCTTCCTGCGTCATCGACATGATGATACACGACATTGACCTTGCAAGACATCTCGCGGGCTCCCAAGTGAAGCATATAAATGTCATCGGAAAGAAAATTAGGACCAACAGGCTTGACCAGGCGCTCGCGGTGCTCGTCTTCAAGAACGGTGTTGTCGCGAACATAGAAACGAACAGGGTGCATGTCGAAAAGATCAGAAAAGTGACCGTTGCCGGCATGAAAGGGATCTTTGAAGCCGACCTTCTGGGCAGGAGCCTGAAAATATCAACGGCCGGAAAGTCAAAAAACATCGGCGTAAAGCCTTTCGACCAGCTTAATTTTGAACTGAAAGATTTTGTCAACGCAATAATCAAGAAACGCAAGCCCTCCGTTACCGGCGAGGACGGCCTTTCGGCGCTTGAGATAGCGAACAAGATCGAGGAGGCGGCTCTGAGATCATGTTAATATCGATCATATCCTTTATTGTTGTTTTCAGCGCAGTAACGCTGGCGCACGAATTCGGCCATTATTATTTCTCCCGCCGTGCCGGAATAAAAATACTCGAACTTGGTTTGGGTTTCGGCCCAAGAATATACGGATTCGTCGTGAACAGGACGCTTTATTCATTGAACTTGATCCCGTTCCTCGGCTTTATACGGATAGCCGGAATAGACGCGGCGGAAGAGGGCAAGGACGACAAGTATCCCGAGGAAGAAAGTTATGTAAGCAAAACACCCGTTCAAAAATTCCTTTCAGTGTTCGGCGGGCCATTGTTCAATATTATCCTCGCGTTCATTATTTTCTATGTGATGTTCGTCTTTACCGGAGTGCCGAGCGGCATCTCCAGCGAGATCGCCACGATCGCGCCGGGCTCGGTCGCGGAGGCCGTCGGCATCAAGTCGGGCGACAGAATAATTGCCATATCAGGGAATAAAGTAGTCAAGATAACCGACGCTGTCGATCAGATACATAAAAGCGCAGGAAAAACCCTTGTCCTGACGATCGACAGAAAAGGGAAAATACTGCAAGTCAAAGCCGCCCCCCGGCTGAACAAAAAATTGAAGATAGGGCTTATAGGGTTCTCCTTAAAACCCTTGTATACCAAAACAAACCCCGTGGGCGCTCTTTATGAGAGCCTAAAGCAGGTGGCAGTTACATCAAGCGTTATCCTTTATACGCTGGGACTTCTCATTATCGGGAAACTCTCCCTCTTTGACCTTGCCGGTCCGGTGGGGATAGCGCAATTTACGGGGCAGGTAGCAGGGGATGGAATAATTCCACTGCTTTCGTTCACGGCATTTTTAAGCATCAACCTCGGGCTTTTAAATCTTCTGCCTATCCCGGCGCTTGACGGCGGGAGGTTGGTCTTCATCGTCATAGGGGGGATCAGGAGAAAAGCTATCGATATAAAACTTGAGAACAAAATACATCAGATCGGATTAACGCTGCTGCTTGCTTTAATGGCCATTGTGACAGTGAACGATATATTTAGGATATTCAGAAGGTAATCGGCCGCTTATTCGAATCCCGTTTCCCAATCCAACAGTTCCGCTGCTTTTTCTTTGACAGAACTTGTCTGCGACAGTATTGCCACCGCATCGGCCCTTGTCATTGATTTGTTAGGATTAAATGTCTTGCTCTTTATAAAATCAAGAAGGCCGCCGGCCTTTGCCGCCGCAAGGGTATTCGCGACCCAATGGTCTGCCGGGACATCATCGAACAAAGATGCCCCTGCTTCCTCAGATACTTTAAGGTGGGCAGCCCTGACGATTATTGATACTCCTTCCGCCCTGGTCACGGCTTTTGAAGGCTTGAAAGTGCCGTCGGAATATCCAGAAGCGAACCCGAGGGCCACGCCTTTTTTAATGTAGGGAGCCGCCCAATTATTGCTTTTCACGTCCTTGAAGGTCGCTCCAACTGCCTCAATGGTCGGATCCTCGGCTGATTTTACCAGGATGCTTATAAGCTCAGCCCTTGTTATGGTCTTGTTCGGCTTGAATGTGCCGTCGGGATACCCGTTAAAAAGCTTCAATGCGGATAGAACGGCTATCTTGTCATGCGCCCAGAAACCCTCAGACACATCCTTGAAAACAGGAAGCATTAACAGCCTTATCTTATCTTCCTTTAAAATAATGCCGGCCTCATCAGCGCATTTTATTTTCACCGCAAATTTGCCGGCGGAAGGCACGCTTATCTTCACATTTATCAGCTTCCCTGCTTCGCCCGCCTTTGGCGAGGCTTCGCCGGTGGCAGCGAATTTATTCCCGTTTATCTCCAACTGCGCGACCTTATTGTTTATTACCTCGAAACTGACAAGCACGGAATTCGTGTAAATGATCGACTTGTCCGCAGGGCTGTTAAGCGCCAGACATTCCTCCGCTGCTGCTTCTTTTGTGACAGGTTCTTCGGCTTTTTCTGTGGCCGCTTGTTCTTCTTTGCCCGCCCCCGAGAAAGCGTATGACACGGACAAGTAATGCATCATGTCGTCAATAATCTCCCCATATTTATGATATGTGTAGTCAATGCCGAGGTCGCCGTATTTCAGTCCGATGCCGCCCGTGTAATTGTTTTCGGCGATGTACTTCCCGGACGATAAGATCAGCAATTGGTCAACGCCGAGTCTCAGCGCCGCATACTCCACTGGCCACCATTCAAGGCCTCCGTGATATAAAGTGGGACTGTTGGTAACATAGTAACTCTGCTCAGCGTCAAGGTTCAAGTACAGGTCCTGCCCAAACCCCACCATTCCCTCATTCCCAAGAACCTTTGTGCTGATGCCGGCCTTAATGCTGGCAGGGATCGACTCTTCATACCCGTCGCTCCAAACTATCTTTCCGCCGGTCGCTTGTCCAAGGACGTTCTGGCCGAACAGCCCGAACCTCAGCCAGGCATTAGCTTTATAAATAAGGCCCATGTCAATATCCAGCCCGCTTGCCGGAAAGACCTCCTCTGTTGTCGCTGCCTGCCGGGAGAACCCTTTAAAGCTTATGCCGAAGGAAGTGTCGTTGATAATGGGAAGATCGATATATTTTCCAAGCTTTACGCCGTAAGAAAGCAGGGCGACAGAACTTGTGAACGTATCCGCGGTGGCATCTATTGTTATCAACCTGCCTGTTACGTACTGCCTTGAGGGGGCAGCGGTCAAAGGGTTGGATGTGGCGGAACTCACAAGGCCTAAACCGAAAGTCTCATCGCCTTTTGAAAAGTATGCTCCGAAGAAAGAGTTGGAAATGCCATAGCGCACCGAAGTGAACCCGTATGTTGCTCCCAAGTTCTTTGCAAAGGACAGGCCGGCCGGGTTCATGAAAATGGAATTCACATCGTCAGCCGCCGCAACATAGGCCCTTCCCATGCCGAGCGATCTTGGGCAAACCCCGACATCAGTTGGGTCGACATAATTCATGTAAACATTGGGAAAAGCATGAGAGGACGCAACAAACACTATTGCAAAAGTGAGCAGCGCGCCGATGACAGACGATCTAGCAATAGAATTCATTCTAGACATCTTTTTTACTATAACACCTGATATTGCTTTGTCAAGTTTACGATGTGAGGAGGCGAGGACTTTCTTATAATTCGGAAATAATGATAAAACCTATGAAGAAAAGCAGGACCTTTTGGATCATGTTCTTTATGAAGCTCACTCTTGTGCAGTAAACATGTCCTTCATTGCATTTTTCGCAGGCTTTCAGGTCGCAAACAGG
>JBDRDU010000020.1:0-6782 GCA_043820455.1 bacterium
CGGCAGGATTGCGGTAATGAAGAGCGGGCGCATAATTGAAGAGGGAAAGACAGATGAAATATTCAGCGGTCCGAAAGATCCTTACACAAAGCTTCTTCTTACCTCCATCCCAAAATTACTTTCTTAGCAGGTCGGCCGGCATGGAAGGGGTTAATGCTTTTCTTAGTTTTTCAATATCGGAAGATTTATCTTCCATGTCCGACATAGTTTTGGAATTGACAATGTGAGGAGTGATAAGGACTATCACTTCCTTTTTTTCCGATGTGAGGTCCGTTTTTTTAAAAAAGGAGCCAAGGACCGGTATATCCATCAATATGGGAACGCCGTTTACTTCTTTCTTTGAAGACTCCCTTATCAAGCCGCCGATTATTATAGTCTGCCCGTCCCTTACTATAAGCTGGGTTGTCGTTTCCGTTGAGTTCTTTTGGGGCAGGTCGTTCACGATGGCGCCCTCGCTTATTTCCGGGTGTATTTCCATCATGATAAGGCCGTCGCTTTTTATGCTGGGGGTTATCACCAGTTTGGTCCCGACATCCAGGAATTCCACGCTCTCCATCATTCCGGTCGTGGTATAAGTTTTTACCTTGTAGCCGAGCCGCGAGCCGGTTATTATTTCGGCTTTCTGCTCGTTCAAAGCCATGACCTTTGGACTGGAAAGTATGTTGAATCCCGTGCGCGTGGAGAGCATCTCAACAAGGGATGTCAAATTCTGGTTCGTGATAGAGTAATAAAGTCCTGTTGCTCCAGTCGCGGTCGGCTGGCTTGCAAGGCCTCTTGTTTGAAGTATCTGGGTGGCATTGTCCGGGTTTGTCCAAGCTTGGTTCATTCCCAGGTTTTGTGATTCATTCAGGGAGACCTCCACGATCCTTGCCTCGACCATTACCTGGCGGGGAGGGATATCAATGTTCCTTATCAGTATATCCGCTCTCTTTATATCATTCGCTGAACCTTTTACGATCACGGTCTTGCTTCCTTTTGTGGTGTAGATATTCGTATTCTCGGGCATCAGCTTGGTCAAGGTCGCCAGAAGTTCGTCCGGACCCACGTAATTTATGATGAAAGTCCGCACAAACACTCCTCCCGGGAGCTCTTCCACCCTTGACGGCTCGGTGGAGGAATAAACTTGTACGATATTTCCCTGCCTTGTGTATGTATAGCCGTTCGATTTAAGTATGATATCAAGGGCGTCCTCCGGTGTGACGTTGTTCAATATGACAGTCACTTTTCCGTATACGTCGCGTCCGGCAATGACGCTTATTCCCGTTTCTTTTGAAAAGATCTGGAGCACGGAGCTTATATCAACATTCCTCAGGTCCAAAGAAATAAGATCTCTGGTTTCTTTTTTTGCTGTTTTTAAAGGGATCAAAGGGGCTTTGGCCGTTTGAACGACAGGCCTTTTTGCGGCTATTTTATTAGTTTTCGTTTTAGTGCTTTTTTTAAGTTCACTTAACGCCCGGCTTTTAAGGATCTTTGCGTACTTGTAATTCGGGAAGATGGATAAAGCCGCATCACACTGATTCACAGTGTTCTTGTAGCGTCCCAGCTGGTAATATGTCTTTGCCATCCAATATCGGGACTTGACCATATTTGGCTCAAACCGGAGCGCTTTTACGAATTCCGGTATTGCTTCATTGTAACTTTTCTCAAGATAGTACAGATATCCCTGGGCGAAATAAGCTTCTGCCCTCTTGTATTTTGTCACTGATGCGGATTCTTTTGAGGGTAATGATGTCAAAGCTTTTTTTGGCGCGGCATTGGACGAAGCGGAATAACCGTTAAAGGCCAAAGTCGCAAGCATCAAAAAACAAACAATAGTTCTCATTTATTTTCCCTTTATGGTCAATTCGTACAATTTCTTATTTTTTATCAGTACGACCCTGTCTTTATAGATCCTTAGTATCTTGAACCCTTGAATGCTTTCTCCGGCCTTGAGAGTCTCATCATTTATGATCGCCTTTATTTCCCTGCCCTGAAAGTAACCGGAGTACTGCAATCCCTGAACACCTTCCAGCTTCAGCTCTTCGGTCTTTTCCCTTTCGGCATAAAAAGGATCGTACATGTACGAATACCCTGTTGCCGTCCCAGGAGGCTTTTCGGCTCCTCCTCCAGGCATCACAAAAGCGGCAAGCAGCATGCTTACCCCGAGCCTGCTATCCTTCCCGGATACCTTGCGAAGTTCAAGGGAGTCGACCCTTATGGTGACCGGCAGCCTCTTTAACTGCGCAAGATACGTGTTGATGTCAGCGTAATTCCCTTCAAATTCCACCTTAAGGGGGAGCCTTTTATATTTTTGCTCCTGCTCAAGGTTTGAGGGCTGAATAAGATTATAATCTATATTCAATCCTTTGCCAACAGCAGAAATGAAATTGTTTATTAGATACGGGGTTTCCGCCTCCGAAGGGATCTTTTTTGAAAGATCTTCGAGCTCTTTTTTCAGCATCGATTTAGCCGCAGCAGGATCTTTCAGCAGGAGATCTCCGCCGTTGATCATCTTTATTTCACTGTCGATCAGTTTTAAGGAGCTTTTCAGGCTCCCGATCTCTTTCATCTTGGGTTTATAAAGATAATTGTATGTCCCATAGATCAAGGCAAGGACTATCAGTATGCCTATTATCAGGTTTTGCCATTTAGCCAGGAATTCTTCCATATTCTCCCCTTATTTCAGGTCAGATTAAATGTTATCTTGAATATTATCTTTTGAACGCTTTCAACGACCGCTTTGCGCGCTTCTATGAGCAATGTCTTTTTAAAGTTCGGGGAATCCTCAAAATTTTTCAGCAATTTGCCTACGATGTTCGTGGTCTTTGCTTCGCCGGTCAGCCATATCTGGTGTTTTGAATTGTCGTATTTCAGATTGGTGAGGACTATCCCCGCGGGAAGAGCCCGCGTTATTTGCGATAAGGTTTCTCTTATGTGAGTTTCTTCCCTTGATATTTGTTCAAGGATCGCTCTTTTTTCAACAAGGGCCTTAACATCCGTCAAGATCGCCTGCTTTGACGCGATCTCTTTTTTAAAGTGTTCTCTCACGCCTATCAGATAAAAATTATATATGACAGCAAGGGCTATGACCGCAGCGGCGCTCCAGATCGCGATATTCACAGGGACCTTCACGTTGAAATTGATATTGATCTTTTTGAATATCTTTTCCAGGCCTTTGAACTTAGAAGGGGCTTCATTTGTCCTTTGGAAATTTATTTTTTCGCTTTGTTCCAGCGCAAGCCCTACTGCAAGAGCAAGCCTTGAGGATGCTTCTTTAAGATCTGCGGCGTCTATTCCTGATGCGGGATCGACCTTGATGTTTTCCACAGGATCGATCATTTCAACCTTGGTCCCGAGAGCGTTAGAAAGGAATTCTTCCAGGTTCTTTAGCCGGGAGCCGCCCCCCGTAAGGAATATATTGTCGATCTTTTCCGTCCGGAATTCTTCCTTATAATAATCAAATGACCTGATTATCTCGTTCTGCAGCCTTTGCAGGGTAGGGGCCATCATTTCGTGGATGTGGACCAGCGGGATGCCGCTGTCCGTGACTTCGGCCGTGTCTTTTTTTGGTATCCCGTATTTTTTCTTTATTTCCTCGGCTTGTTCATAGGTCAGGTTAAGCTGCCACTGGTCTGCCACAAGCAATCCTGTCATGGCTTTTGTAAGGGAATCGCCGGCAACGGTTATTTCCCTTGTGAAATTAGGAGTGTCGCCCTTGAAAATGTTTATGCTGGCGGCTTCTGCTCCAAAATCTATAATGGCGTTTATCTTGTCCTTTTCGATCTTTTTGCTTTGGTTCAGGACGGCGCAGAGCGCAAGGGGAATGATCGATATTCCGGAAAATCGGACAGCGGATTCTTTTGAGATAGACGCGAGGAAATTAAGAAGTTCTTCTCCTGCAACGGCGAACATGATGTCATATTTCTCGACAGCCTTGTCGGATACCTTGCCTATCTTGAAAAAATCTATCGCGGAATTTTTCATCGGAAAAGGCACAATATTTTTGGCTTCCCACTTTAAGGCATCAGCTATTTCTTCGTCGGGCATTACGGGGATCGTTAAACGCTTTAAACTTATGTTCGTTCCAAATGCGCAGACGTAAACTTCTGTCTCCGGCTTTTCAGTCTTGAAAAGGTCTTTCAGGAGGATGGAGATCGCTTTAACTTTATCATCTGAAAGGGGGATCTCGCGCACCGCATATTTTAGAAGTGTCACATCTCTGTCAGTTTTTTTTAGTTTTACGAACTTGACAGATTTTTCATCTATGTCCAGTCCAATAGCTGTATTTTCCGGCACGATCTGATTATATCATAGATTTCTGCACTTCACACTTGACTCGAGCGTGCTTACGACAGAGCCTTTCTGGGCAGTTATAAAAATATTTACGACCCTGATATTGGCAGGGTCATTATAGCTGAACGAAAAGCCCTTGATCCCGGTCGCGATCTCTTGGGTGGAAGTTTGCACGATCCTGTTTATGTATCCCTCCGATGTCCCGGTCCAGGAATATGTTATCGTTTCACCGGCGTCCATAATGCCGTCGCTGTTCGTATCTTGATGCCAGAAAGTGATGCTCGTTGTGCCTGCGGACCCTATTTCGAGGGCGTTCCTCAATTCGTTCGTCATTCTTTCGAGGGAGCGGTGAATTTCTATAGATGTGTCCCCTTCAGAGAGTTCGTTCGTGAAAAGATGCATTGACGCAGTGAAAGCGTAAATGACCACGGCTATCGCAAAACTGAGCACTCCCATTGCAATGATCAATTCCAAAAGGGTGAACCCTTTCGATGATCGCGGGGCAAGCCCCTTAGAAATTAGAGATAAGTGTTTCGATCGATACACTTGTTTCTCCTCCCGTGCCGGGCCGCCAGAAGACTATCACTTGAACGTCTTTTAAGTTGTTTTGCGGCGTGCTTACTATGACCTGGCTGCTGTATGCGGGGTAGGACGAGATGGTTGTTTTTGCTTCGCTGCTTACGGAAGCAAAAGCGGTATCCTTTATTTCTTCGATCTTTTTCTGGGCGAGTACCGCCGCCGTATTCGTGTCCTTTACTTCACTGCTTGCCATAAGTCCCGAAGAGAATGCCTGGAGAAGCGGAACAAGCACCGCCGCAATAATGATCAATACAAGCAAAACCTCGAGAAGAGTAAAACCCTTTGATCTCATGTTTAAATAGTAGCATAAAAAAAGGGAGCCGACTAGCCGGCTCCCTTTAAATCAACATGTCTTTAAAGACATCATATCATCACAAGTGACCGTTACTTTCCCATATCGCGTCGTTAGATGCAGTAACTGTGCCAGCTGCTGAAATGGCAGCAGTTCCGGTCCCGGCAGGTCCGATCGAGTAGAGTATGTAATAGTCGGAGTCTGAAGGTCCCGTGCCGCTGAGAGCGTAAACATACGCGGTCGCTCCGCCGGCAACAAAAGGATCATAAAGGTTCGCTTCGAGTATCCTTGGCGATGCGGCCAGCAGTGTTGCCTGATAACTGGAAATTGCCGGGTACAGGTTGCTGTGGTTCTTGTAATAAGATTCAATTGCTATCTTAAGAACCCTGACATCACCCTGCGCCTTTGTTTTTCTTGCTTCGTTCTGCATGCCTCTGAAACTCGGGATCGCTATGGCGATCAATATCGCTATAACCGCCATGACTATGAGCAATTCGATAAGCGTAAAGCCTTTGCTTTTTATCATTTTTTCACCTCCTCCTTTTTAATCTTGTCCTTGTTCTCGTCCTTGTACTTATTATTTTAGCTTAAAGTTTTTCGAAACGCTCCTGGTTTATGGCGTGAGCCAGGGCTTCTTCATATGTGATGATCTTGCTCTTGCAAAGGTTCTTAAGGGAAGTGTCCATGCTCTGCATCCCGTATTTCGCGCC
The DNA here is from genome assembly GCA_043820455.1 of bacterium. Lineage (GTDB taxonomy): Bacteria > Margulisbacteria > WOR-1 > CAVSGV01 > CAVSGV01 > JBDRDU01. The sequence goes on from JBDRDU010000020.1 coordinate 5,854, forward strand.
GATATCCAGCATTGAATATATTTCCTGCGTCGAGGCCTTCCTTATAAGGTTCCTGATGGCCGATGTGGCGATAAGCACCTCGGTGGCGATCGTCATGCCTCTGTTGTCAAGTTTTGCGACAAGCTGCTGAGCGATTATACCCTGAAGTGAAAGCGAAAGCTGTATCCTTACTTGAGCCTGCTGATGCGGAGGGAAAACGTCTACAATGCGGTCGATCGATTGTACTGCGTCATTCGTGTGTAGAGTGGAGATGACCAAATGTCCTGTTTCGGCGGCGGTTATGGCTGTCTGGATCGTTTCCAGGTCCCTCATTTCTCCTATCAGTATCACATCGGGAGCCTGCCTCAGTACGCGTTTTAGCGCGGCATTGAACGAGTCCGTGTCAATGCCGACCTCTCTTTGCTCCACCACGCTCCTTTTGTTCTTGTGGATATATTCTATGGGGTCCTCTATGGTGATCACATGGCGGGTCTTGCTTTGATTTATCAGGTCTATCATACATGCCTGCGTCGTTGTTTTGCCGGAGCCCGTAGGTCCAGTGACAAGCACAAGCCCCCGTTCAAGGTTCGCGAAATCAGTCACGACCTTTGGCAGCCGCAGGTCCTCAATGGACGGGATGTCCGAAGGGATGAGCCTCAGCGCCGCTGCCACTGTCCCTCTCTGATAGTGCACGTTCACCCTGAACCTTGCTGTGCCCTTCATTTCATAGCTGCAGTCAAGCTCCTTGGTGCTTTCAAATGATTCGATCTGTTTTGGGTTCAGCAGGCCGTAGATCAGTGATCTTGCGTCGCTCTCAGAGAGCTTGGCGGAGTCGATCGGGGAAAGAGCTCCGTTGACCTTGAGTATGGGAGCCGTCCCGGCCACGATTATCAGGTCCGAGGCCCCTTTTTCAACTACGATCTTAAGTAAGGCGTTTATTTCCATATTAA
>JBDRDU010000021.1:0-10217 GCA_043820455.1 bacterium
GGACAGGAGCAGTATCATTGTCTCCCCAGGCGACATAATTTGTTGTTCTGACTTCCGCGTGCATTATCTTTAAGCCCCCTAGGCTTTGACCCGCACCTACATCAAACAGAGTGATCCCAGCCGCCTGGCACATTACTGCAGGATTAAGGTCATACCCTTGTGCCTGGATCGTATCCATCATTCCCTGGACGATAAGGAGCATTTGAGGGACTGTTACTTTAGTGGTTGCGAGAACCGGATACAGCGCCAACTTTTGAGCGGGAGGGAAGACCGCCAGGATGACCGGCGGAATATCAACTTCAAATGTCGCGCCTGCTTGTTTTGCCTCCAGAGAAGTATACAGGTAATTTAATTTTTGGTTGACATTAGCTAAAACCTCGGTGGTGGAGACTACCATATTAACGGAAGCTCCCGTGGTCCTGTTTATTACAGCGCTGCTGGCTGCCCCGACGATAAGGCCTATTTCATATGTAGTGCCTGCGGCGTATTTTGTCGCAAATCCCTGGACCATTACTTCCGGAACATTATCCGCGCTCCCGGTCATGACAGTGAAAACTTCCCTGATGAATTCGGATGCTTTTGTTGTATCTCCTGCGCCTGCAGCCATCCCAGCTCCCATCCTCAATCCATCCAGAGCATTCTTTGCCTGGCCGTATTCCCCGACCAGGTCGGTCGCGTTTCCAATTGCCATATTATTAATTACTTCGGAAGTCGAAACCATTGACGGGATCTGCAGGGTCCCCGCGGAAACCATGGTCGATATCGTGTCGATTATAACGGCTTTTACCTGCTCGATCACAGTAGGGTCAACATTCGCGGTCTTAAGGACTTTAATAACTTTGTCGATCACGGATCGGACTACCATCGTTGTCTGCGGGCTGACATCCGCCCTAGCTTCCGTTGAGCCGGATGGCACATAGGCCGGAGAGGTCATTTCCATAACCTTGCCGTTGCCTCTTTTTGATTATTTTTATGACGAATTGCATTCCGTCTTTAACTCCGGTGAACGTATAGGAGCCATCGATTCCCACAGTTGTGGTAATGCCGGTGGCGACCAGCTCTCCATCGTCATTCATAACGCAAAGGATCGCTTCGGCGCTGGTCACTGCCATTGGATGATAGAGCGAGCTTACTACTGTGGAACGGACGCCTTTTGACAGCAAATAATTAGAGTCATCTACCGCGGCTGCATTGGACCCGGAGATCATGTATGCTCCCGGCTGCGCCAGCGTGGATGCTCCAACTTGTGACAGATCAGCTTGGGTCGCTGTTGCTGTTCCGCTGATAACTGCATCCCCCGTGTAAGTGACTGAAGATCCTCCTCCGCCGCCACTCGATGTCGCAGCCGAACCGCACCCCGAAACCAAACTTAAACCCACAAGACAAACCAAAGCCAAACACAACATTATTCTGCTTCTCATTTTTTCTCCCCCTTTTCATTACATATATATACTCTGATACTCAATCGGACTTTTTCAGGCAAACGATACAACTGTGGCTCAACTTTGTCAAGTATTGTTTGGCTCAAAAAGGTGTGCCAGAACCTGCCCCGATAAATCGGGGCGGTTCCTTTCTTATGAGGAGCCGACCTGCCTGCCGGCAGGCAGGGAGTTTTACTCTCAGGCTCCGCTTTTCATTGACCGTTTGAATTGTCCGCTCTTTCCTGATATACTTTGACGCCGTTATGATAAGAAAAGCAAAAATAAGCGACGTAAAATTCATCCATTCACTCGTAAACCATTATGCCGAACATGACCTGATGCTGCCGAGATCGCTGAACAATCTTTATGATAATATACGCGATTTCTATGTGCTGGAACTGGACGGGAAAATAAAAGGGTGCGTTGCCCTGAACATTGTCTGGGACGATCTTGCGGAAATAAAGGCCCTTGCAGTGGATGGATCCGTGAAGGGGCAGGGGTGGGGAAAAAAACTGGTCGAAGAGTGCCTGAAGGAAGCAAAGGAACTTGAGATCAAGAAGGTCTTTGCCCTTACTTTGATAAAGGATTTTTTCAACAAGCTCAAATTTAAAACGATACAGAAAAGACGCCTTCCTCAGAAGATATGGGGCGAATGCATCCACTGCATAAAATTCCCCGATGAATGCAATGAAATAGCTGTTATGTATGAATTTAACGGGGAGCAGCCGCATGGTGCGTCAGCGAAGTAGAAATGTCCCGAAAATGAGGGTTTGGGGGCTGCCTTCGACCAGAAAAGTTACGACCCAGGTCATACCTTCCAAGAAGAACAAGCTCAATAAGAGAACGGTCCGGAAGGAAGAAATTCGAAAGATATTGAGGGAATTGGAACCTGCGACTAAACGTCAAAGGACCCGACACTGAACGTGTCGGCTCCTAATCAGTTTTGTGGGTGCAACTCAATCTGGTTGGACCAATATAGTAAAGTGGAGCCGAGGCGTTTAGCCTCAGGCTCTAAAATCAGCCGAAGAACACTTTTGCTATTTCAAAAAAGCTCTTGTCGACCGTTTTCAGCTGTTTTACCGCGTCTTCCAGGGGGACATCCACTATCTTGTTGCCGGAGAGGCTCACCATTCTTCCCCATTTCTTTGAAGCGACCAGGTCGATGGCAGCTATCCCGAACCTTGTTCCAAGCACCCTGTCAAAAGCGGTTGGAGAGCCGCCTCTCTGGACATGGCCGAGGACCGTTGCTCTTGTTTCAAAACCCGTTCGTTTTTCGATCTCTTTTGCGAGGGCATCCCCGATGCCTCCAAGCTTGACATGCCCGAAAGAATCAAGCTCCCCTCCTTTTGTCATGAATGTTGAAGCGTCTTTCGGAAGAGCTCCTTCCGCCGCCACGACGATGCTGAAATTTTTACCTCTCGCATGGCGTTTCTGGATCATACTGCAAACTTCTCCTATGTCGAAAGGTTCTTCCGGGATCAATATTACATCGGCTCCTCCGGCTATGCCTCCATAAGTTGCGATCCATCCTGCGTGCCGGCCCATTACTTCCACGATCATGACCCTGTCGTGGGATTCCGCGGTAGTGTGCAGCCTGTCAACGGCTTCCATAACTATATTTACGGCAGTGTCGAACCCAAAAGTAAAATCGGTAGCTGAAAGGTCGTTGTCGATGGTCTTTGGCACTCCGATAACGGGCAGACCCATCTTGCATAATTTGTTCGCGACCCCCAGAGTATCTTCTCCTCCCGTTGCGATCAAAGCGTCCATTTTCAGCACCTTGAATGCGTTCGCGCACTTATTGAAACCGTCCTCGATTTTCGCGGGGTTCGTTCTTGATGTCCTGAGGATCGTTCCGCCCCTTTGCAGGATACCTGATACGGAATTAAGATCTATCGGCTCCGCATCCGGCTCGACCATTCCGGCCCAGCCCTTTTTAATGCCTATCATTTCATATTTGTATTTATCCATGCCTTTTCTGACCGCCGCCCTGATCACGGCATTAAGTCCCGGACAATCCCCGCCGCCTGTAAGTAATCCAACCCTCATTTTTTTATCCTCCCTTTCCCGCTGAACCCAGAACGTTAATGTTCTTGTGCTTGTAAAGTTCTTTAAGTGCGTCCCTTGCCGGGCCCAGATACTTTCTCGGGTCGAACTCTTCCGGCTTTTCAACGAAAGTTTTCCTGATGGCCGCTGTCATCGCAAGGCGTCCGTCGGAATCGATATTTATCTTGCAGACAGCCGACTTTGCCGCTTCCCTTAGTTGAGACTCAGGAATGCCGATGGCGTCTTTCAGTTTTCCGCCCGTTGAATTGATCTGTTTTACAATGTCCTGCGGAACGGAAGATGAACCATGGAGAACGATGGAGAAGCCGGGGATCTTCTTTTCGATCTCGTGCAGGATATCCAGCCTTATCTCCGGGTTCGTGCCCGGCTTGAATTTATACGCGCCGTGCGATGTCCCTATGGAGATGGCCAGAGAGTCAACTCCGGTCTTTGCGACGAAATCCTGGACCTCTTCGGGCCTTGTATAGGTATGCTTTTCCGCGTGGACCTCGTCCTCGATCCCTGCCAGGACCCCAAGTTCGCCCTCAACACTTACATCATACTTATGCGCGTAATCGACGACCTTTTTTGTCAATGCCACGTTTTCTTCGTAAGAGAGATGGGAGCCGTCGATCATTACCGATGAAAATCCGTATTCGACACAGGAAACGCAGAGCTCAAAAGTGTCGCCGTGGTCCAAATGCAGGCATATCGGGATGTTCGATTTAAGGTCTTTCCTCGTCATTTCAACCGCTCCCCGGGCCATATACCTTAACAACGTCGCGTTGGCATATTTCCTTGCGCCGCTGGAGACCTGGATTATCACAGGGGAATTCGTTTCCGCGCACGCCGCCATGATCGCCTGAAGCTGCTCCATGTTGTTGAAATTATAAGCAGGAACGGCGTACTTGCCGGCCATCGCTTTCTCAAACATTTCCTTTGTATTGACCAGACCAATATCTTTGTAATTTGTCATTTTTTCGTCCTTTCTATGCAACATAAAAACCCGAGACTAAAAGTCTCGGTTAAAAGGAACCGCCCCGACCTGTCGGGACAGGTTCCTAGTACCTAATTATCTTTGCGAACGATTCTGCGTCCAGGCTCGCGCCGCCGACCAGCGCTCCATCTATGTTCTTCTGGGCCATAAGGAAAGAAATGTTCTCCGGCTTAACGCTTCCGCCGTAAAGGATCCTTACTGCGTCCGCGGTCTCCTGGCCGAACATGTTCGCGAAAGTTTTTCTTATGTATATGTGGACGTCTTCAGCCTGGGCGGGAGTGGCGACCTTGCCGGTTCCAATGGCCCAGACCGGCTCATAAGCTATTACTATGATTTTCGCCTGTTCTTTTGAGAGGCAGCTGAGGCCCTCTCTTATCTGTTTTTCGATAACCGTGAATGTTCTGCCGGATTCTCTCTCAGCGAGCAATTCGCCGACGCAAACTATGGGCGTCAATCCGGCTTTCAGCGCGGCAAGTGTCTTCTTTCCCACTGTTTCGTTCGTTTCATGGAAAAATTGCCTTCTTTCAGAATGGCCGATCACCACATAGGCGCATCCGCAGTCCTTTATCTGTCCGGCGGATAGCTCTCCCGTGAACGCGCCTTTTTCTTCCCAGAAAAGGTCTTGAGCGCCCACTTTAATGTTGGAATTTATCAGAGCGTCGCAAACGAATTTGAGAGAGGTAAAAACGGGGCAGACGATGATCTCCCTGTCGGAGATTTCGGACACCTTGGCCTTAAGATCGATGGCGGTTGACGTCGATTCCAGGATGGTCTTGTACATTTTCCAATTGCCGGCGATTATCGGTTTTCTCAATTTTTATTTCCTTTCTAATTACTGCGGCGGAAGGACATAGTGGGTATTTCTCCCTGCTCCCTGCGCTTCGACAAGCTTTTTCTCCACAAGAAGCGTCAGCTCTATGTGGGCGGTCTTATGAGAGACGTTAAATGCTTCTCTGAATTCTCTGTTTGTGATGGCGCCGTGTTCGGTTATGAATTGAAGCGCCCTTTTCTGGCGCTTGTTCAGGTCTTTGCCTGCCCAGGGACTTTTTATTTCTTCTTCCTCCCGCTCCCTTGCGGGGCGCGAGATATTGCCATCCCTTATATAGCAGATATCAGCTGTCCTGTAGGGCTTTTCATCGCCTTCGTTAAGGGTTATATCCAGGATCTTTTTTTCGCTTCTTTCCATTATTTCTATATGGGGAGTTATGGGGGGGACACAATCCTCGCGGCCTATCTTTATAAGATTGTCGATGGTACTTTCTTCTATTTCAACCCCCATGAGATGCTTATTCTTATCGTCCATTCCCAGAATAAGGTGGCCTCCGTCGGAATTGGCAAAAGCGACATATTCCCTTGCTACATCGTCCGGGGAAGGGATCGTTTTATCGAATTCTACCTGTTGACCTTCTCCTTGATCGAGAAGCTGGATTACTTCGTCCCATGTCATGTGAAAAATATACCATAGTAGTGGCAAAATATCAAGCAAGTGGCTATAATCCCGTCATGTCAAATCTGTTCGGTCAGCTTGTGGATCTGGTGTTCCCTCCGTGCTGTGCAATATGCAAGAAGAAGGACCAGAAGATCATCTGTGATGACTGCTTGGGCAGGATAGTCCGTTTAAAGCCCCCGATATGCAGGATATGCGGCAAGCCCAAGGATAATTATTTTGTTTCCGATTTGTGTGAAGACTGCAATAAAGAGAATATTCCTTTTGCCGTCGCCAGATCGGTCGCTCTGTACGAAGGGACATTAAAAGAAGCGATACATAAGTTCAAATTTAACGGCAAAAAAGCTCTTTCTATCCTCCTCGGACGGCTCCTCGTATCATATTTAAAACATGGCGATATTCCGATGCGGGAGATAGACCTGATAATCCCTCTTCCTCTGTCAAAGAAAAGGGAAAATCAAAGAGGCTACAACCAATCAAGATTGCTTGCGGAGGAAATAGCTTCGCATTACTCGATTGATCTGGATGTTTCCTCGCTAAAAAAGATCAAGGATGTCGCTCCCCAATTTGAGCTTTCAAGAAAGGAAAGGTTCGGGAACATTAAAGGCGCTTTCAGTTCTTCTCCTTTAACGGGAAAGAATGTTCTCTTGATAGACGATATCTATACGACCGGCGCTACAATATGCGAAGCCTCAAGATCTCTTAAAGGGTCCGGGGTGAAAAATGTGTATGTTCTGACGCTGGCGAGAGCAGTTGAGGATTGATCGAAAAGAGTATATAATTTTGACAAGTTAGGAGGGTATTTATGAAAGTGATAATTCGGGGACACGGCATAGATGTTACAGCTCCGCTCAGGGATTATGCGGAAAAGAAATTCAGCAAACTCGAGGAATTTTTCGGCAACATCCAGAAGGCGGAAGTGACGCTGGAGGTCAGGAAGATCGAAAATCAATTCAGGAACCAGGTCGCGGAGATTACGGTGTGGACGGCGGGAAAGATCGTTCGGGCCACCGATGGCGCTTCGGACATGTATGCGGCGATCGACCAGGTTTTACAGAAGATCGAACGGCAGATAGAAAAACACAAGGAAAAGCTTGTTCATGAAGTGCGAAGGCAGTCGGGAAAGGCAAAGGGGGAAATAAGAAAAATGATCAATAAAGAAACAAAGTCAAAAGAACCGACAGGCTCCGTTATTGTCAAGGTAAAACGTTTCGCAATGACCCCTATGATGCCGGAAGAAGCGGCCCAGCAAATGGAAGCTCTTGGGCATGACTTTTACATGTTCTTGAATTCAAAGACGGAGGAAGTTAACACGATCTACAGGAGAAGATCTGGCAATTACGGGCTGATCGAACCGGAATTGCAGTGACCGTTTAACATAGAGGGGGATAAGCGATTTTGTCTGCTTGTCTCCCTTTTTATTTTGAGAGCGGAGTTTTGACCCGAGACTTTAGTTTTGGGGCGAGGATAAACATGGCATTCAAATGGCTGATTAACCTGATAAGCGAAAGCGATGAAAAAAAGCTGAAGAAGATCCAGCCCCTGGTCCAGCAAATAAACGGGCTCGAGGAAGCAATGAAAGCTTTAAGCGATGAACAGCTTAAGGCCAAGACCTCGGAGTTCAAGCAAAGGCTGGAAAAAGGGGCGGCTCTGGACAGTATTCTTCCAGAGGCCTTTGCCGCGGTTCGGGAAGCATCCGTCAGGACGATCGCTCTGCGGCACTTTGACGTTCAGCTTATAGGCGGAATAGTCCTTCATCAGGGGAAGATCTCGGAAATGAAAACAGGTGAAGGAAAAACGCTTGTGGCAACGCTTCCTGTTTATTTGAACGCTTTGGAAGGAAAAGGATCGCATATAATAACGGTCAATGATTACCTGGCCAAGCGCGACAGCGAATGGATGGGCCCCGTTTACAAATTCCTTGGCCTGGAGGTAGGGCTGATACAGCATGATATGGACTATGCCCAGCGCAAACATGCTTACAGCGCGGATGTTACTTACGGCACGAACAATGAATTCGGTTTTGATTATTTAAGGGACAACATGGCTGTTTCGATCGAACAATGCGTTCAAAGGACTCTTCATTACGCCATAGTTGACGAAGTTGACAGCATTTTGATCGATGAGGCAAGGACGCCTCTTATCATATCCGGGATGGTGGAGGATAGTGTAGAAGGATATTACAAAGGAAATGAGATAGCGAAAAAACTTTCAAAAGGCGCGGATTTCACTGTTGACGAGAAAACGAAGAACGCGGTCATGACGGAAGTGGGGATAAAAAAAGCGGAAAAACTACTTGGCGTTGAAAGTCTTTTCGATATAGCCAATATGGAAATAGCCCATCAGATACTTCAGTCCCTTAAAGCATGGCATTTATATAGGAGCGATATCGATTATGTTCTAAAGGATGGAGAGGTAATAATCGTTGACGAGTTCACAGGCCGCCTCATGATAGGCAGGCGTTACAGCGACGGCCTCCATCAGGCGATAGAAGCAAAGGAAAACGTTACGATACAGGAAGAAAGCCAGACGCTTGCGACCATAACTTTTCAGAATTATTTCAGGATGTACAAAAAACTGTCCGGCATGACGGGGACAGCAAAGACAGAAGAAGGGGAATTCTGGAAGATTTACAAGCTGGAGGTCCTGGAGATCCCCACCCACAAAAAGATGATAAGGAACGATTTTAATGACGTCATATACAAAACAAAGAAGGAGAAATTCAAGAATGTCGCGGATGAGATAGCACTCCTTTATAAGACCGGGCGGCCTGTCCTTGTAGGCACGGTTTCCATAGAGACCTCCGAGCTTATAAGCGAGATATTGAAAAGGCGCGGGATCCCTCACAATGTTTTGAACGCGAAGCACCATGAAAGGGAAGCGGAGATCGTGGCAAAGGCCGGACAGAAAAGCGCGATCACTATAGCCACGAACATGGCGGGGCGCGGTACTGACATTGTCCTTGGTGAAGGGGTAGCCGGGCAGGGTGGCCTGCACATCATAGGAACTGAGCGTCATGAATCGCGGAGAATAGACAATCAATTAAGAGGCAGATGCGGCAGGCAGGGGGATCCCGGCTCATCCAGGTTCTATGCCGCGCTTGAGGACGATCTCATGAAACTTTTCGGCTCCGACAGGATCGCCGGCGCAATGGAGAGGATGGGAATGGAGGAGAACACGCCCATTGAACATCGGCTGATAACAAGAGCTATAGAGAACGCCCAAAAAAAAGTTGAACAATATCATTTTAATATCAGGAAACAGGTCCTTGAATACGATGATGTGATGAACAAGCAGAGAGAATCCATTTACGGGTTGCGGCACAGGATCCTGGAGAGAAGAGACCTGAAACAAAAGGCTTTTGAGATGATCAACCAGCTCGTTAAAAATCAGATGGATATTTTTGTTCCCGAAAAATCTTCCGATCCTGACATTGAAGGTCTTAAGAAAGCTATTACCGAAGTCATTCCCATAGACATCAGCAATATAAGCGGATTATCTGATCACAGGGACAGAGCAAGCATTAAAGATGCGATCGAGAAGTTGCTAAAGGACGCTTATGAGGCAAAAGAAAGGTTCGTGGGCGAAGAAGCAATGCGCGAGATAGAAAAGCTCGTGATGTTAAAGGAGATCGATACAAAATGGATCGAGCATCTCCATAATATGGATGTGCTCCGCGAAGGGATCGGACTTAGGGCCTGGGGGCAAAGGGACCCTCTCATTGAATACAAGATCGAAGGATACAAAATGTTCCAGGAGATGATGGATGCCGCGAGATTTGAGATAATAAGCATGATATTCAAGGTCCAGGTAATTAAAGAAGGGGAGGAACAGCTTCTCCAGAGGAAGCGCCAGGTCACTTACGGCCTGCCTGCCGGCAAGGCAGGTGAGCCGACGCGCGTAAGCAGTGGATCTTCTGTAAAGAAGATAGACAAGATCGGTCGGAATGACCCGTGTCCTTGCGGAAGCGGAAAGAAGTATAAAAAATGCTGCGGAAAAGATATTTAGTAATTTTATTTTTAATGTTAAGCCTGCCATGTTTCGGGGAATTCGTTCCCGGGCAGATGCTGGTCAAATTCAAGCCGGACGTTGTCACGATCAAAGAAAAGGGAGGGGTCGGCGTTTTCTCTCTGGACAAAGCTGAAATAAAAGGCGGTACGATAAGATCGCTTAACGCCAAATATAAGGTCAAAAACATCAAGTCTTTTGTCAAAAAAGAACGCAAGACAAAAAAGATCAGGTCGGGACGGATCGTTGAACTGCCGGACATATCGCAAATATATCTTTTGGAATTCCCGAAAGACAT
>JBDRDU010000022.1:0-3671 GCA_043820455.1 bacterium
TGACCCGACCTCCAGTTTGGAAGCGTCGTTCGTCAAAAGCTTTTGCAGGTACGGCAGAGCATTGGTGCCAGAGATCTTTACCGCTCCCATGTGGCCTATGTCAAAGATCCCGGCCGCGGTCCTTACCGCCCTGTGTTCGGATATTATACTTGAGTAATAAATGGGCATTTCCCATCCGCCGAAAGGCACCATTTTTGCCTTAAGTTTAAGATGGGCGTCATGAAAGGGGGTATGTTTCATGGTTTCACGACCTGCGACAGGGCATTAATGAACTTCTTGTTCTGCTCCGGCGTGCCTATTGTAACCCTTATGGAACCAGGCATTCCAAACGATGTTAACGGACGTACTATGACGCCTCGCCGCATCAGCCCCATAAAGGCCATATCAGCGTCGCTGTTCAGGTTAATGAATATGAAATTCGCCTCGGTTTTCACAAAAGATACCCCAAGCTTTTCCAACTCCGCATACAGATATACTTTGCCTTCTGAATTGTTCTTAATGCTTTTCTCAACATGCCCGGTATCGGACAAGCTGACCGCCGCGGCGATCTGGGCAAGCCTGTTCACGGAAAAAGGCATCCTTACCAGATTCAGGTATTTTATTATTTCGGGGCGGGCTATTGCGTATCCAACCCTTAAACCCGCGAGTCCGTAGATCTTGGAAAAGGTCCTAAGCACGACCACGTTCTTTTTGTTCTTAACATATTCGACGCTGTCAGGATAGTCCGGTGAGGCGACATATTCCCCATAAGCTTCGTCGATCACGATGATCGTGTTCTGGGGAACCTTTGATACAAGATCATCCATCTCTTTTTTGGTGTTCATCGTGCCTGTCGGATTATTGGGATTGCAGATGAAGATCAATTTCGTCTTCGGCCCGGCCACTTTTGCCATTTCTTCCAGGTTATAGGTGTAATTTTTCAGGTTTATGCGCGTGATCGACGCTTCCATAAGGCGGCATACCATCTCGTAAGTCGAAAAAGTGTTCAATGATATTATCGCTTCATCTCCCGCGGATATGTAGGCGAGGGCTATCAGGAGCATCAGTTCATCCGAGCCGTTCCCTATGGCGATGTTCCCCGGCGGCATGCCCAGTTTTTCGGCCAAAAGCCGGTTCAGCTCATAGCAGTTCTGGTCAGGGTATAAAGAGATGTCCTTGGAATATTTATTTACCGCTTCTAGGGCTTTTGGGGACGGACCTAGAGGGTTCTCGTTTGACGCAAGCTTGATCACTCCGGAGATCCGTAACTCTCTTTCGGCCTCCTCAATGGGCTTGCCAGAGATATACGGCTTTATATTTCCTATATTTGGCCTGATCGGTTCCTTTGGCACATTAATCACCAAAGGGAATTATAGCATATTTATTCAGGCTCTGGCCGCACTATCTTTACGTTTTCCCTGTCGCCGGTAAGCTTATAATAGCTTGTTATGGCCTTTTCTTTCGAAAGGCCACCTTCTTTCTGGATCACCTTAACATAGGTCGAAAAGGGCTTGCCGGAAAGCAAGGCTTTGCGTATCTTTGTCTTTGCTTCTTCCGACATGATGTTGTAAGGCCTGAACTTTTCCCCTTCAAAAAATATCATTGGCCTTGAAAACCAGACCTTTTTACCTGTCGGAGTTCCGTAGACCTTGAACGTGAGCTTTTTATCGGCAGCCTTTCCCTTTATCATTATCGGATGGTTCGTGTTGTTAGATATTTTCAGGTCTCTTGTCCCCGTATATATGGAGGCATCTCGGCCAAGAGGATAGATTGTAAAATATATCCCGTGGTTATGGCGCTCAATGATATTGAGCCCCGACAGCAGTGCCGCATTGTATAAAGTGGTCGCTATCTGGCATGAGCCGCCGCCGAATTGAGGTTCAAGCTCGCTGTTAAGCAGAACGAACGCTTCTTTGAACCCTCTTTGTGGAGAGAATTCTCCCAGGCTGTCCAGCATTGAAAAGGTTTCCCCGGAAACTATTATGCGGTTATTCAGTCTGCCCGTCGCAACTTTGATATTATGCAGCCGATTGGGCGAATCATGTGAGCCGTAATATGTGGTGTATTCCGCAAGCAGGTACTTTGGAGGATATTTTACGAGCGCATTAGCGTATACCCTGGGATAAATGATAGTTACTTCTACTTTTACCTGCCTCTCGTTCCTTTTTAAGGCTTCCTCCAGGCGGGCAATGGACTTTTTTATGTTCAGACGTTTTCCGGCCTTTTCCTTTGTTATTTTATACCTTCTATTCTCGAGCAGATTAAATGTCGCTTCTTTAGGCGGGGAGTCGATGCTATTTGAAAGCCCCTCAAGGACCGCCTTAACAGTATCCCTATCTACTTCGAGTGCAAGGGGGATAACCTGCTTTTTGTAGGCTCCGAGAACCCTTTTGGACAGGTCTGCTATGTAATTGCTTCGGTAAGCTATTGAGGTTGAATTACTTATGGTCCTGTGGGGAGAGATGAATGCCCCGATATCTGACGGCTTGTATGAGATGGTCTGGTCTTCCAGGTTAAGCAGGATCGGGCTGGCAGCGGACCTGTCCACATCGGCGGATCTTAGCTTGCCAAAAACTTCCAGATTTGAAAGGCCGGAAACATCTATTTTTTCAATATAGCAATTTGGGGGGAACCTTCCGCTCCAGAACAGAAAATCCCAGGTTACCAGGCATATAAGAATGCAGGGGAGCGCTAACGCAAGATATCTTGTTATTCCACGCAAGCGCAAGTTACTCTAATACTTTTACTACTGCTCCAGCCCCTACCGTATGTCCGCCTTCCCTTATGGCCAGCCTCATGCCTTCCTCGATCGCTACGTCATCCACAAGGGTGATCTCCATTTTTATGTTATCTCCAGGCATGACCATTTCAACGCCCTGAGGAAGCTTGATCTCTCCGGTGACATCGGTCGTTCTTACGAAAAATTGGGGCTTGTAGCCGCTGAAAAAAGGCGTGTGTCGTCCGCCCTCTTCCTTCGTAAGGACATAAACCTGAGCTTCAAATTTCTTGTGCGGTTTTGTCGTTCCCGGCTTTGCAATGACCATGCCGCGCTTCAATTCCTCTTTTTCTATGCCTCGCAGCAATATTCCCACATTGTCTCCGGCTATCCCTTCGTCCATTGTCTTCCTGAACATTTCAACTCCGGTAACAACAGCTTTCTTGTGGGCTCCAAGACCTACAACCTCGATCTCTTCGCCGACCTTTACCTTGCCTCGCTCTATCCTTCCGGTGCCTACCGTGCCTCTTCCTGTTATGGAGAACACGTCTTCAACCGGCATAAGGAACGGCTTGTCTATGTCTCTCTTCGGGTCGGGGATATATGTATCAAGGGCGTTCATAAGCTCGAATATGGACTTGCACTTGTCGCAGTCGGGCTTACCGCAGCCGCATTCCATTGCCTTAAGGGCCGACCCTTTGATTATAGGGGTCTTTTCGCCTGGGAACTCATATTTCTGTAAAAGGTCCCTTGTTTCAACTTCAACCAATTCGATCAGCTCTTTGTCGTCGACCATGTCTATCTTATTGAGGTATACGACGATGTATGGAACGTTGACCTGGCGTGCAAGAAGTATGTGTTCCCTTGTTTGCGGCATCGGGCCGTCGGCTGCGGAAACCACCAGAATGGCGCCGTCCATTTGGGCAGCACCGATTACCATGTTCTTTACATAGTCGGCGTGGCCGGGGCAGTCGAT
>JBDRDU010000023.1:0-2601 GCA_043820455.1 bacterium
ATTGATGATTGGGGTGAAGTCGTAACAAGGTAGCCGTACCGGAAGGTGTGGCTGGATCACCTCCTTTCTAAGGAGTCTAATAGTTTCTTTTAGTATTCCTAGGTCGTTGGTGTCCGCATCTGATGCCTGTTTAGTTTTGAAGGGTCTATCCGAAAGATAGGCAAGGCCGATCAATCATTATGACTGATCGGCCTTTTTTTATCGGTTCACTGATGGCCTTATTTTTGGTAAAATAGACCAAATGACCAAAACATTGATATTGATATTGTTAGTATTGCTGATCGGTGTTCCTTCGGCTTCGCAAGCGTCCCTCGTCGGCTACTTTACTGACAAGACAAGCCCTGTAATATCCAGTGATCTCAATGTGGGGATACCTTATAGGGGAAATCTTACTATTCATTTTATTATCAAAGATAATGACACGTCCGTCAAAAAGGTCTCAGTTTACCTTGATGACAAGGATGTTACTTCCGATGTGGACTTTGGCGGCGGGTACAAAAAGAACTCATACATGTTCGATTCCGAGAAAATTCATGACGGAAAACATACGCTCACGATCATCGCTGACGACTCTTCCATTAACAAGAACAAGGCAGTGCAGGAGATATCGTTCAATATAGACAACACAGCTCCTTTGCTTGAACTGGCTTCCGGCGGCGGAGTATTCGCGCAGGGCAAAACATCCTTCCTATATTTTAAATCCAGCGAGCTGGACGTCGATATCGACGGTGTTTTCCAAAGCAAGGAATTCCGCGCGTATCCCTACCGCGGCAAGTATCGTGCGGTATTGGGCTTTAGCATAGACGATCCGGGCAACAGGAATTATTATATGAAAGTAAGGGCAAAAGACCGCGCGGGGAACATAAGCGATTACCATTACAAAGTTTATGTCGCAAAAACGAAATTTGGGAAAATGAGCTTTTTTCTAAGGCCGAAAAAGATAGAGATGCTGATGCCGGACGTCATACGTGCGGACTGGAAGAAAATAGAGGATGAAGTGGTAAAGAAGGATCCCGAAAAATACTATCGGGGACGTTTCATAAGGCCGGCGAGCGGAAGAATATCGATGGCCTTCGGGTTGAACGAAACGATCAACGGCGCTGAATCTGGGAAGCACCGGGGGCTTGATTTCGCGAATGCTGCGGGAACAAAGATCGTGGCATCCAATTCGGGCATTGTCCGGTTGTCCGAATATCTTCCGGCGCACGGGAATACAGTGGTCATAGACCACGGTCAGGGGATATTCACTTACTACGCGCACCAGAAAAAACTACTTGTGACGGTGGGGGAAAGGGTCAATAAAGGCCAGGTTATCGGTCTTATGGGGGCTACCGGAGTGGCGACGGGACCGCACCTGCACTTTGCGGTCAGCCTTCACAACTTAAGGGTGGACCCGATGCAGTGGCTGAATGGAATAGTTATAGATTAGAAGAGCTAAAAGAGCTAGAGGAGTGAGAGGTGTGAAAAGTAGGGAAGTTAAGATGAGAGAGAAGATACTGAGAATGATCGACGCGAACGCGAATAGGGCGACGGAGGGCTTGAGGGTCGCGGAGGATGTAGTTCGGTTCGTCCTCGATGACAGCAAGTTAACTTCTAAGTTGAAGGATGTCAGACACCGGATCGTCGCGATCGTTAAGCGTCTGTCGGGCCCGAAGCCCGTATCGTTGTTTGTCAGAAATGTACATTCGGATGTTGGGGCAGAGAGGACGACAAGGTCTGAGGCAAAAAGGACAAATGTCCTTGATGTTTTCATGGCTAACATTAAAAGAGCGGAAGAATCAGTGAGGGTTTTTGAGGAGACATCCAAGCTCTTTGACCCGAAACTCGGTCCCAAGTTCAAGAAACTAAGGTTCGAGCTTTACGACATCGAACAAAAAGCCGCGCTTAAGTTAAAAAAAAAGATAAAACTCGAATTTAACCTCTGTGTTATCACCGATCCGTCGTTCGGCAGAAGCCACCTTGAAATAATGAAGCAGGCGGCGGCCGGCGGAGCTGAAATTGTCCAGCTCAGGGATAAGAACATGAGCAGATCCGAATACCTCAAGACCGCTAAGGCTATGTCAAAATGGGCGAAAAGCCATAATATAACCTTTATCGTGAACGATCACGCGGATATAGCGAAGAAAGTAAACGCAGATGGGGTGCATTTGGGTTTTAGAGATGCGACGGAACATGAAATGCGACATGCGGGGAAAGATATGATAATCGGGATATCGGCGTCAAATCTGAAGGAAGCGCTGAAGGCGCAGGCTCTTGGGGCCGATTATATCGGCTTTGGACCGGTCTTCAGCACTCCGATCAAATCTGGCGTAAAACCCGCGGGTATCAATGCTCTCAGTGAAGTGATGAAGAAGGTGACGATTCCGGTTGTAGCCATAGGCGGGATAGATAAGCGCAATATTAAGCAGGTTTTGAGCGCCGGATGTAATAGAGTGGCAGTAATAAGAGCTATTTCGGGAGCCAGGGACATCGCGAAATCTGCTAAGCAATTAATTGGGATTCTTAATGACAAATGTCAAATGACAAAGCTCAAATGAATCAAAACAGAATGACAAATAATAAAAAGGATGCGGAAGTGTTAATTTGTCATTGGGATTTTAA
>JBDRDU010000024.1:0-5632 GCA_043820455.1 bacterium
AAAGCCTTGTACCGGGAAAAACATGTCAGCCCCGATGTTTATCCCTGTACCGGGTCCGCTGACAAGCCCAAGATGGAAAGAGGAGTCATAAGGGACGTTTTTTCCGGAAAATTTAGCGGCATGGGCGCAAGAAGCAAAAAAGATGAGGTATATGACGATGAGTATTTTTTTGTTCATTGATCTACAAAGTCTTTCCCGTAAGTTTTTGATAAGCCTCGAGATACTTTTCCCTTGTTCTCTCTACCACTTCTGAAGTTAATGGAGGGGCAGGCGGGTTCTTGTCCCAGTTAATGGAGATAAGATAATCCCTGACGAACTGCTTGTCATAGCTCTTCTGCGGCCCGCCTTCCTTATATGTGTTCATCGGCCAGAGCCGGGAAGAATCGGGCGTAAGTATCTCATCGATCAAAATTATCCTGCCGTCTATCTCGCCGAATTCAAATTTCGTGTCAGCGATCATTATGCCTTTCGACTCCGCATGTTTGCACACAGCATTGTAAACCTCGAGCGTCTTGGCCTTTAATATATCTGCGACTTTATCCCCTACTGTTTTCCTCATCTCGGCCTCTGTGATATTGATGTCATGGCCCGTGGCAGCTTTTGTGGATGGCGTGAATATCGGCTCGGCAAGTTTGGATGATTCCTTAAGGCCCGGCGGCAGCTTGATCCCGGAGACCGATCCTTTTTCCTTATATTCCGCCCAGGCTGAACCGGACAAGTACCCCCTTACAACGCATTCGATCTCTATCAGGTTTGCCTTTCTTCCTATCACCGACCTCTTATCCAGGATGTCAGCATATTTCCGGAGCTCCTTCGGATACTCCCGTACATCATACGTTACAATGTGGTTGTCAATTATCTTTTTTGTGTGATCGAACCAGAAAAGGGAGAGCATGTTCAATATTTTGCCCTTATCGGGTATCGGGGTCGGAATGACAGAATCAAAAGCGGATATGCGGTCGGTGGCAACTATCAAAAGTCTGTCGCCAAGGTCAAAGACATCGCGCACCTTTCCGCGCTTAAAAAGTTTTATACCGGGAAGGTCCACTTGGATTATGGGATCGGCATTCACAATAACGGAATATTAAATGAATTTCGGAGTGAATTCAAGCGGATGCTTTTTTATTGCTTTATTTTGGTTTTAGCCGGCTGTTCTTTTTCTTTAACGCCCTGCTGCTGATCGAGCTTTATGTATTTGATCCAATCATATTGCACTTGACTGCCGGAACCATTGTACACCCCTCCAAGCCACCCTGAAACCTCACTTGTTCCCGGCCAGAAATTAACCATTGTTTTGCATGGGTCCTGAGGAATATTTTTGGTCGCGGTGTGCACCAATTTCCCGTCGACGAACCACTTTATGGAACCTTTTTCCCATATAAAACCATAGTTATGGAAGCTTTGGGATGCGTCAAATCCAAGATCGATCAGTTTTTCATGTTCGTTATTCTTCCCCGTACCTGCATAATAGTAATTAAGCTGGACCTTTGTCGGGTCCTTGCCCAGCACTTCAAAATCTATTTCGTTGTGGTCGCTTTGTCCCCAGGTGCCTGTATAAGTAAAGAACGTTCCGGCAACAAGGCCTGCCCCTTTTGCCGCTTTCATTCTTACCTCATAATATCCGTAAGTGTATGTCTCCGCAGATGTCCTGTATTCGCCCGAATCATATGGATAAGGATCCTTGCTTTTTGTCAGATTCAGCGTCATTACGCCGTTATTAAATGTTATATTCTGCGGTTTCCATGAACAGTTGAAAACTCCCCCGTTAGACCAGTTTGCTGCCTCCCATCCGCCCTCATCTTTATCCATTGCCTGATAAACGTCTGGTTTCCCTTTTATTAAGCAGCCTTGTTCGTTCTTGCCTGCATCCTTTTCAGCGGATTTCTGCGGCTTATTCCCATTTTTTGCCGGTCCATTATAAGCAATAATAAACAGCTTCCCGTCTAATGCCACACTGCCTGATCCCATAAAATACCTCCAGAGAATTTAATTATTTCTATATATTTATCGTTGAAAATGACCAAAAATTTCAGGTTATATTCAATTATTTAAGGTATTTGAAAGGATCTAGGCGGATATCAAAAGACTATGCGAAAGTTATTTGCCTGTTTGAGAGGATTTCTTGATGGTAAAATCTACCTGGGATTTAAGTGTTTTGTTGTCAAAGCTTAGTTCAACCTGCGCTTTATATCTGCCTTCTTTTAACAGTTCATCGATCGTTATGACGCTGGTTTTTGTGTCGCCGGGAAGCGCGTTCAGGTTCATCAGATTTTTTTCAACGATGGGCCTGTCGCCGTCCAGTATTTTGATGATCGGCTTTGAAGATATATGCGTATTTCCGTTGTTATTAAAGGAAAAATTGACGCTGACTGGATCCCCTTCTGCAGAAGCTATTACAAATAAGTCCTTTATCTCTCCGGACCTCTTTATGTCCCCTTCCGTATCCTGATATACTATCGAGCCTATCCTCCCGGACACGGCTATTCCCTCCAACCTCTCCGTAAGGGCTTCAAAAAACATCACTGAAACATGCCCTCCGGAAACATTCTCGGGAGCAATTATTGTATATTTTACTTTTTTATCTTCTTTTGGGGACAGTTCAAAGTCTTCCGGATCCAGCTTTATCCAGGAAGAGCAGGAATACACAGATGACCCCGGTTTCATGAAGACCTTGCTTCCATCAGGCGCGTAGATCCAGTCTTCCGTATATGCCTTCATTTTCAACCTGGTTCCGCCCAGATTCTGGACAAGGATCTCTCCTGTTTTGGTCTCTTTTGATCTTAAGACGACCTTTATGTTGGATGGGTCGATGTTTATGGAAAGTGCATAGCAAGGAATGACAAATGACAAATGGCAAATGACAAATAAAATCCCAATGACAAATAACCAATGACCCAATTTGGGATTGGTAAATTGGAAATTAATTGGATATTGGGAATTGGTAATTGGTAATTTCATATTTTATTTTCACTCCGTCATTGTGAACATTACAGACGTTGAATATTCGCCCGGCTTGGTATCTTCAGGCACATGCAGGAGAAAATTGAACTTGTTCATAACCTTGCTAACCTGGTCCGCTTCCTCCACTGTGCTTATATATGCGGCAACGTTCGGATCGGCAAAGTTCTTTTCTTCCGCTCCGTTCCACTGGCCCTTTCCTTCACTTGTGCCGTACCAGGTGAAGTTATCGTTCGGAATAAAATTGCTCCCGGAGGTCAAAGGCCTTACAGCTGAAACCTTCAAATACCAAGGGTTTCCGCCGCTGGAAGCTCCTGTAACACCCACCCCTTCGGATCTGGTCATTCCTCCGGTCTGTCCCGGCGCAAGACGCGTAAAATCGAATGAATCCGTGTTGACCATCAGGTTAAATGTTCCCTGAACAAGGACAACTGCGGTAATGCTGCCGGTCGACTGCAGGGCATAGGCGGGAAGATGCAGCGCGCATAATGCCAAATATAAGATAAAAAATATTTTGATCTTGTTCATGTTTTACTCCGTCATTGTCAATTTAACTGTCGACAGATATTTGCCGCCCGGCTGGCCTTTTGGGATCGAAAGCTTGAACTTTAAATGGTTGTTCGTTCCGTTCGGCAGATTATTGCCTTCAGTTATGCCGCTCGAATATACAAGCTCAGGCACAAAAGTCATTTGGTTCGTCCCATCGCCGCACCAGACGCCCGCTCCGTCCGTCCAGCCGTGCCATATGAAATTCGAGTTCGGGATAACATAGGGTCCGGAGCTAAGCGGGCTGTCATTTGATATTTTTAGATACCAGTGATTTCCTGTGTTCGTTTTGCTTGTTACGATAACGCCTTCGACCGGCACGTTATCCTTCACATCTCCCGGCTTCATCTTTTCAAAATCGATCGAGCTCCTATCCACGGAAAGGCGGAAATAATTTCCCACAGTGACCGAAATTTGAGCCGTTCGGGTAACGCTGGTTCCGCCGATCTCCTCTCCTGAATATTCTATGTTGGCCGTGTATGTGCCAGGGAGTTGATCGTTCGGGACCTGGACGGCATACTTGAACTGCAATTCTCTTTCCGCACTGTCTTGTTCAGGAGAAGGAGATTCTATCGTGACCGGGCCGCTCAAATAGACCGTGTTCGGAGCTGTGGAAAAATCCACATACTTTTGATAGTTATAGACCGTTCCGATCCCGTTCGTATAGGTAAGCATATATTTTAAATTAGCCGCCGGAATGGTGTTCACTCCGGATATCAGATCGCCGTTAAGGCGGATGCTTGCGCGGTACTGGCGCAAATTCTGTCCGCGGCAAAACACGCGGTTGGAATAACTGCCGTCAACAGTGACAATTTCTCCGTTTTCCTTGAAATCGGAAGGAAGGACGCCGGTTATAGTGCGCGCTGTCCCGTTGGTGTTACTGCCCGACCATACCGCTGGAGGAGAAACAGCGAATCTGTCTGAAAAATCGGCGGAATATGACGGCAGGATCAATGACACGCAAAACGCCGAAAAAACAAATATTACATAAAAAGGTTTAGATAACATCAATACCGCGTTTATTTAACTGCCAGCGAAATATTGTCTAAATTGAACCTGATGTTCCCCATTTTCTTTGGTCCGATAAAGATCATTTGCGTCTGGATAAGCCCGCCGGAGCCGCCCTCTTGATCGGGATTCCAAATATCATCCCCAATGCCGGGATTCTCATCTATAAAATCCGCTACCGGAATGGAGATTCTTTTCCATCCTCTCCAGTCCACGATCACGTTGTAAGCAAATTTATCGTCATATATGTTCGCGAACGCTTTTTTCGGGTCCTGTTCCACCTGCCAGTTACCGTTATCGTCATCGTTCAATTCTACTTTTATCGTTCCACTTCCCGCGCCGTTGCCGTAAACATCCATTTGGAAGAAATCGTACCTTGAAAAATCAACACCTTTTCTCGCAGCGTAAGTGCCCATGCCGCCGCAATACCAATTGGTGCAGGTGCCAGATACGTTCAATGAGTATTTTTTGATCTCATTTAGGGAGGTCTGGTCGCCGTTCTGATAGTCCTTGTTATCCACGACCTTTAAATTAACATTATCGAATTTCCACCACTCAGGATTTGAAGTATAGTCGCCATCCTCAAAATCATCGATCATATAAACATTGGGACCGTAATCGCCTCTGCCTCCCGTGCCTGCCGGAGCAGGCCCTCCAAAACCAGAGACCAAACATGCAAGCAATAAAATACTCGACCCGAAAACCGCCAATTTAGCAATCTTTTTCATATATGCCTCCTATACCAGACGCTGCATCGGAGCGAAAAAAACAAGCGTCATCTTACCACGCACGGAGAGTTCCGTCAATCCTCAAATTTTAGAACGCCCCAGACATCCGGATCCTTATAGAAAAGGTAATCCCCGCTCCAAATGAATTGAAGCTTTCTTTCCCATGTCTGATCGGCATCGTCCACCGCTATGTCAAATGCGATCGATTCTCCAGTTTTCGGAGAGATGGAGCTGATCTCTTTCCATGGGATCTTCGCTTCAAGAACATAGCCGACCGGATTTAGATCTTTTTTTACCAATATTTCGCCGCCTGCGGAAGTCCTTCTCTTCTGCCATATCCAGATGATCGGCTTGTTCGCCATTCCGTCACCTGTCCCGAAACCTATTTGATA
>JBDRDU010000025.1:0-4885 GCA_043820455.1 bacterium
TGTTGGGATTTTGCCTTGCCTGCCGGCAGGCAGGGATTTGGGATTTGTTTTGGATTTTGATATTTGGATTTTGGATTTTCCAAGGTATACTCCATGTTTCGGTATCAATTTATCGCTGTCGATTTCCAGGTTGGCCGTCGGAAAACCCAGCTCTTTTCCCCGTCCCCTCCCCTTCACCACCTTTCCCGTTATCGTGTAAGGATGATCAAGCAGCTTGACCGCTTTGCTGAAATCTCCGCGGGTAAGCATGTCGCGGATAGTCGAGCTTTTGACTATATGTCCGTGAGCCGCAACGGGCCTGACAGCATTGACCGCGAAACCGTACTTGCTGCCGAGCTTCTTCAGGAGCGAGATCGTCCCTGCTCGCCTGTGGCCGAACGCGAAATCGTAGCCGACAAAAACCTTCTTCACCTTAAGATGCTTCACCAGAAAGTCATAGATGAATTTTTCAGGAGGAAGTTTTGATATCACTTTGTTGAATTCCTTGACGATAACGCCGTCAACTCCGATATTTTTCATCAATTCAAGGCGCTCACTCAAAGTGGTCAGCAGGCAAAGCCCCCTTCCGGGGCACACTATTTCCTGTGGATGAGGATCAAAGGTCATCGCGAAACACGGAAGCTTTTTCTTTCTCGCGTATTTCAGCGCTTCAAGCATCAGATCCCGGTGCCCGACATGCACTCCGTCGAAGTTGCCGAGGACCAATACTATAGCACTGGTTTTTGTGTGTTTATCAAACTTGATTGTTTTCATTTAATTAACAATTTCTCAATTAATAATTAACAACAAAGTGTCGCTCCGCGACATATTGTATATTGTCCCTTGTCATTGTTGTTAATTGTGTCATTGTTAATTTTGTCATTTGTTCCTGCCTTTCATTATCGAAAATAATATCTTACTTAATTCAACGGCTTCAACTTGCAGCGTTTCAGCTTCCTTGATGTTTGATTGATTGTGCAGTAATTTTGTTTCGAGGATAATTTCGAGCCAATACCTGGATTCTCTGGCCTCCTTATAAGAGATCGCTACTTTATAAAAGAAATCCTTGCGGGATGATGCGGCATCCGCCTCTTCAAGATTTGCTCCTACTGAACAGCCGGATCGGATCAATTGCCTGCCAATTTCCTGGCTGGCAATTTCCTTTGGAAGCTTATTGATCAATCCGATAACTCTAACTGCGAACTTTTTAGCTCTCTCTCTAATATCGAATTTCATTGCCAAATTATATAATAAACGCCGAGCGTAAGCGAGGCGACCTTGTTGTTAATTGTGTCATCGTTAATTATTAATTGTTCTGCCTACTGTCCGAACATTCTCTTCACAAGCAGCGTGACGTTCATTATGTAGTCGGATGCCGGCAGGAACAGCAGCTGGGAGATGAGGAGGGTTCCGAGGAGTCTTCCAGCAATTATGTAAAACACCATCGTCCGAACATCATCTTCTTTCCTTTTGCCCTTGATCGCCTGGTCCGTAAGAAGCGCGCAGGTCGGGTCCACAAGCAGGGTCAAAAGTATCGTTGCCATGCCGTTAACTATTCCGGAGAGCTGAGTAGCTGTTACTCTGTATTCGGGGACCCTTGCACCCGCATAAAGCGACGCGAGAACTCCTATGGCGTATATTGAGACCATGAAGACATTCCAGATAAGGAACGTTTTCGGGATGCCTTGAAGGCTTAATCTTGAAAAAGTCTTCTTAGAAGGAAGCTTGAATTTGCTCACCATCGGAATAAAGTTCTTTGGATAGAAAGCGGATATTATCAATTTCGGAAGCGAGCCGATCTTCTCGAATTCAGACATGCCTTGAGTAAACACTGATACAAAGAAAGGAACAAGAAAAGCCCCGATAAGGTTGCCTATGAACGCCGCGAAGATGATGGTACGGAATTCATTCTGGAGAGTGAACGAATTGTTCTTTATTATCGCGGTGTCCACCATTCCGCCCAGCAGCGGCGCCTGGAGCATGTTGGACATCCTGGATATCAAAAGCGTCGCGTTAACGAAAGAAAGCGATGTGGCAATGTTCCGGGTGCGCACGCCCGCAAGGCGCATTGACGAAGCGATCGTCTCGGTAAAATGTATGACCCCTGTAAGTATGCAAACGATCAATAACGGCGTCATTTTATCCTCCCGAGGCTGAACGCCTCGGCTCCACTTTATATCCCGCCTTGAACCGTTTATCTACACCCATTTTATCCGTTTGATTTCCGATATAATTAACGATGGTTTTTAATTCGGGCTCCGGTATTTCCCTGCAATTATACGAGCTCCCCCATAATTTCCTGTATACAAACCTATCGGTATTCGGATAAAACTTGAACAATCGATGCGATGATGCTCCTTTTATGCACTTCATTATATATTCTGGGGCATCATTGATTTTCTGCTCAACTAAAAGATGAACGTGATCGCCCAAAATACTCATCGCGACGATCTTGAACATTTTTTCTTTCGCTATATCATGAAACCACGCTTGAAGATACTTCTTGATATCCTCATTTAATATAAATTGTCTTTTATATGTTGTAAAAACATAATGATAATATTTTCTATCTTCCATGGTTCCACCTGTTCCACTTTGGAGCCTGAGGCTGAACGCCCCTGCCTGCCGGCTCGCCTCGCGAAGCGGGCAGGCAGGTCGGCTCCACCTTACTATATCGGTCCAACCAGATTTAGTTGCACCCATAAAATTAATTGGGAGCCGACACGTTCAGTGTCGGGTCCTTATCTCCCTGAACCCTTTCCGTCTCAGCCTGCAGCTGTCGCACACCCCGCAAGGATGCCTGCCGCCTTTGTAGCAGGACCAGGTAAGCTCAAGCGGAGCGCCAAGCTTCAGGCCAAGCTTAATTATCTGCGATTTTGTCATTTTAATCAATGGCGTGACGATCTTGATCCTTTTTGCCTTTGTCCCCTTCTGTATCAATGTCCGGAAAACTTTGTAATATTCCGGCCGGCAGTCAGGGTAGCCGCTAAAATCCACGGCATTCGCTCCTATGAATACCGCGTCCGCCCCGATCGATTCGGCATAAGAAACGGCGAAGCTCAAAAATATCGTATTCCTTCCCGGAACATAGGTCGAAGGTATCTTTTTGCCGATAATTCGATTGGCAGGGATCCTTGTTGTTTTATCCAGAAGCGAAGATCCTTTCCAGGGAAGCTTGATCCTGATGATCTGATATGGGATTTTCGCGGCCCTGGCGATCCGAACCGCCGACCTGATCTCTTTGACATGCCTCTGGCCGTAATCGAATATCAAGGCGCGGCAATTATATCCTTTGTTTTTCGCGTAATAGAGAGTTGTGGTCGAGTCAAGGCCGCCGGACAATAGAACAATACAGTTTTTACTGCTCATTGATGATCCCAAAATCCAAATGAGCAAATGACAAAGAAATCATTAAAATCCAAATGACAAACGAGTTATTTTGTCATTTGTCATTTTGCTCCAATTTATTTGATATTTGTCATTTGACATTTGTCATTAAACCTTGATGATCTGTCCCCGTTCAGCGCCGGTCGAGATCAAAGTGATCTTCGCTCCGGCTATCTCGGATATCCTGTCGAGATATTTTTTGGCGTTCTTCGGAAGATCTTTGTACGCTTTTACATCGGCAAGGCTCTGCTTCCAGCCGGGATATTCCTCGTATACCGGGGTGCATTTCTCAAGCTTTGCCAGGTCGGACGGGAAATCATCGATCTTTTTGCCTTCGTATTCGTAAGCGGTGCAGATGTTTATTTTATCAAGCTGATCCAGGACATCTATTTTTGTGATGGCAAGGCTCGTGAGGCCGTTGACGCGCGAAGCGTGCCTCATGACCACCCCGTCGAACCATCCGCAGCGCCTCGGCCGCCCTGTTGTCGAGCCGTATTCTTTCCCTATTTCCCGCAGGGTGTCGCCGAGCTCTCCCGCTATTTCCGTGGGAAAAGGTCCGCCTCCCACGCGTGTGACATAAGCTTTTACCACGCCGAGCACTTCGTCTATGTTTTTCGGGCCTATGCCAACACCCGTGCACGCCCCACCCGCGACAGGATTGGAGGAAGTAACGAAAGGATAAGTGCCCAGGTCCACATCAAGCATTGTCCCCTGCGCGCCTTCAAGAAGTATCTTCTTTTTCGCCTTTACAGCCTTATCCACCAGCGCGGACGAGTTATCCACCACCATTTTCCTTATCGCATGGGCATAGCCGAGATATTCCGAGTAGATATTTGAAACATCCAGGTCGGCCTTCATTTTGTAGAAATTCTCCACCTGGAATTTCTTTTCCGCAACGTTCCACTCCAGCTTCTCCTTGAAAACCCTTTCATTGAAGAGGTCTTCTATCCTTATGCCCCGCCTGTTGAATTTGTCGACATAGCACGGGCCTATTCCCCTGCACGTCGTCCCTATTCGTCCGGCTTCCCTTCTTTCTTCCTGAGCCTTATCCAGAAGCTTGTGGTAAGGAAGTATCACGTGCGCCTGGCTGCTTATCCTAAGGTTGCCGCAGTCATACCCCTGCGCCTGAAGCGTTCCCACTTCGCCTATCAGGACAGAAGGGTCTATTACCACGCCGTTCCCTATTATGCAGGTGACATTCTTGTAGAATATCCCCGAAGGTATCAAGTGGAGCTTGAACGTATTGTCCTTTATGACAACAGTGTGACCCGCGTTGTTCCCGCCCTGATAGCGCACTACCATATCCAGGTCCCTCGCGAGAAGGTCCGTTATTTTGCCTTTGCCCTCATCGCCCCACTGCGTACCGACTATAACCGTGACTGTCATACGGAAAATTATACAACATTTTGACCTTTTGTTCTATTTAATATATCATATCGGCCATGGACAAGAGATACTGCCTCGGAAACTACAACGAGGACAAGCTGATCGAGGTGCTGGCAAAAAAATACGGCAGCGA
>JBDRDU010000026.1:0-4456 GCA_043820455.1 bacterium
AATGCCGATGAAGTGTTCGGCCCAGCGAAAGCTCCCATAGTTAAGCTTAAGGATAATTACCGATACCAGGTGATCGTAAAGGGCATGAACATGGACAATATGAGGAAAGCTGTTGTTGAAAGCACAGGGCATGTTGTAAAATTGGGCGGCGTAAGGATAAGCATTGATATAGACCCGTATAATATGTTATAGGAGAAAAAATGGCGGTATTGAAGATCCTGACCAGTCAAAATCCGGTGCTCCGCAAAACTTCAAAGCCTGTGGCAAAAGTGACAAAAGAGATAAGGAAGCTTGCCGCGGACATGGAGGAAACCTTAAGGGTGGCTCCCGGCATCGGGCTTGCGGCTCCTCAGGTGGGAGAACTTCTCCGCGTCATTGTCGCCGATATCGGGGACGGGCTTTATGTCCTGATCAATCCGAAGATAGTAAAAAAAAGCGGGACACAGGAACTTATTGAAGGATGCCTTTCCCTGCCCGGGATAGAAGCTCCTGTTGAGAGGGCGAACAAGGTCACGGTGAAGGCAATGGACATTAACGGCAAGCGGATACAGGTTGAGGCCTGCGACCTTCTTGCGACGGTCTTTCAGCACGAGATAGACCACCTGGACGGCAGGCTTTTTGTTGACAGAGTCAACGATCCTAATCTGATCGGCTATAGGCCGAAAACACCAAAGGAAGAAGCAATATAATTTCACAATTAAACAATGACACAATTAACAATTAAGGAATTATTTTAAAATAAAATGAAAATATTGTTCATGGGAACACCTGAGCCGGCTCAGGTATGCTTAAATGCGTTAATAGGGGCCAAGGAAGAATTGGTGGCTGTTATCACTCAGCCGGACCGTCCAAAGGGCAGGGGGCTTCTTCTTGCGCCGACCCCGGTCAAGGAAACGGCGTTGCTGCACGATCTGCCGGTCTTTCAACCGGAAAAATTAAAGGACAGGGAAGTCCCCGAGCTGATAAGGGGCTTTAAGCCCGACCTGATAGTTATAGTCGCGTACGGGAAAATACTTCCGAAGGAAATTCTTGACATCCCGAAATACGGAACGATAAACGTCCACGCGTCGCTTCTTCCGAAATACAGAGGAGCCGCGCCGGTTCAGAGGGCGATCTTGAATGGCGATAAATTTGCCGGCATCACGATAATGAAGGTCACGGAAACGCTCGATGCAGGAGCTATCATTCTGCAGGAATCCATCCCGATATATGAAACTGACAATACGGCCGCGCTTACGCAAAAACTTTTCAAGCTGGGAGCGCAGCTCCTTGTAAAGGCAGTATCTCAGATCAAGTCCGGCAAGGCTGTCTATGTTGAACAGGACGAAAAAGAAGTTTCGTACGCGCCGACATTAAAAAAAGAGGACGGCGTCATTGATTGGAAAAAGAAGGCGTATGAGATACGCAACCAGATAAGAGCATTCGATCCCTGGCCGGTCGCATATACATATTATAATGGGAAGATATTGAGGATATTCGCGGCGGAGAAATGCGAAACGGGAGATGCGACCCGCCTGCCTGCTTCGCGAGGCGAGCTGGCGAGGCAGGGATGCGAGGCGGGCAGGATAATCGAGATCAGAAAAAACAAGGGCTTTATCGTTGGCGTATGTGACGGGGCATTATTGGTGACCGAAGTTCAATTTGAATCGGGTAGAAAAATGAGCGCATGGGAATTTTTGATGGGACATAAAATAAAGGTAGGAGACATCCTGCCGAATTAGAAAAATAATGACAAATTACAAATATCAAATGACAAATAAATCAAAGCAAAATGACAAATGACAAAAATGCTACAAAGTGTTAATTTGTCATTTGGATTTAATGATTTATTTGGATTTTGAGTTTTGGATTTTGGATTTCTTGAAAGGGGGGTGTGAAAATTGACTCACGTGATATCTGACGACTGCATTTCCTGCGGAGCCTGCGAACCGGAATGTTCAGTTTCTGCTATCAGCCAGGGAGACTCAAAATATGTCATAGACCCTGCCAAGTGCACTGATTGCGCAAAATGCGTGGAAGTTTGCCCTACATCTGCGATCAGCAAAAAAGCGTAGAAAAACCGCTTGACAGCTATATGTAGCGTGATAAACTCCCCCTTACCTCTAGATATAGGGGTTGAGGGGGAGCCACGGTGAAGTGTCCATTTTGCGGATTTACGGAAGATAAGGTCATAGAGTCGCGCGCCACCCTTGACGATACTGCCATAAGAAGACGAAGAGAGTGCATTAAATGCGAGAAAAGATACACTTCTTATGAAAGGATCGAAGGCGTAGAGCTGCGGGTCGTAAAGCGCGACGGAAGACGCGAACCTTACAACCGCGAAAAGATAATTTCCGGAATAGTAAAGGCGCTGGAAAAAAGACCCGTGCCGATGAACATCGTCAATAGTGTCGTAGATGAGATAGAGAAACAGCTGCATGCGCGATATCAGGAAGAGGTCCCCGCAAAAGATATTGGCGAGTTAGTGATAGAGCGGCTGCATGACATCGACAAGGTAGCGTATGTCAGGTTCGCATCTGTTTACAGGCAGTTCGAAGATGTAAGGGATTTTGTCGATGAAGTTAAGTCCATGCCGAAGACCGCAAGTGTAGAGAAAGGAGAATAAAATGAACCCTCCAGCGATCGCAGAAAAAACAGATTCAACTGATCTGGCCTTGTTCGTAAGAACGTCCTCGGATGACATGGTGAAATGGGACAGGTCAAAGATAGTCGAGGCGCTTATAAAGGAAACAGGAATAGCGTCGGAGATGGCAAATATAATAGGAGTAGAGGTCGAGAAACAGATAAAGTCCCTCAGCATCGAGATAATAACTTCCCCGCTTATCAGGGAGCTTGTGGACGTGAAGCTTCTGGAGTACAACCTTGAGGACGCAAGAAGAAAGCATACAAGGCTCGGAGCCCCTCTTTTTGACGTGCAAAATATCATTTTCAACCGTAACAAGGAGAACGCGAACGTGCCTCACGGCCCGGAAGCTACCAACCTGACGCTTGCGGAGAACATTAAAAAAGAATTCGCGCTGCTCCATGTTTTTTCACAGGACATAGCGGACGCGCACATGATAGGCGACCTGCATCTTCACGATCTTGGTTTTGTGGACAGGCCGTACTGCAGCGGCCAGTCGGTCGAGTACGTCAAGAAGTTCGGCCTTGACCTGCCGAACTCGCTTTCGAACGCAAAACCCGCGAAACACGCGGATGTTCTCCTTGCGCAGATGGTGAAATTCTCGGCCGCGCTCCAGGGCCAGTTCGCCGGAGCCATAGGATGGGATGCGGTGAATATTTTCTTTGCGCCGTTCCTGGTGGGAATGTCCGACAGGGACATAAAGCAGCTGGCTCAGATGATGGTCTACGAGTATTCGCAGCAGGCCGTCGCGCGCGGCGGGCAGGCCATATTCTCCGACATCAATATTTACTGGGAGATGCCGAAACATTTTGAGAATGTCCCCGCACTTGGTCCGGGGGCGCAGTACACCGGAAAGAAATATTCCGATTACCTTAAGGAATCGCAGAAATTCGCTTGGGCGCTCTTTGACGTGTACAAGGAAGGCGACGGATCGGGCCGGCCGTTCTTTTTCCCGAAACCGCTGGTCCACATGACGGAAAAGTTCTTTAAGACCGAAGGGCACGAGAAATTCCTGGAACATATAGCGGAAGTTTCCACGAAAATGGGGAATACTTATTATGTGTTCGACAGAGGAGAGACTGCAAAGATATCCGAATGCTGCAGACTGTCATTCAAACTGGAGCAGTCTGACCTTGACGACGCAAAAGAACCGTGGAGGATGAGATATTCCGCTCTCCAGAACGTCACGATAAACCTTCCAAGGGCGGCCTATCGCGCAAAAAGCAAAGAAGCGTCTTTCTTCAAACTTCTTGATGAAATGCTGGAACTTTCGGCAAGGGCTCATCAGGAAAAAAGGAAATTCATAGAGGAGCTAATGGCGCTTGAACAGAGAGGGCCTCTCTCTCTGCTGGCGATGAAAAGGGACGGCCAGCCGTACCTTAGGATGCACAGGGTAAGCTATCTCATCGGGATACTGGGGCTGAACGAGGTCGTCCAGATATTGACAGGAAAAGAGCTTCATGAGAGCAAGGAAACGCTTAAATTGGGATTGAGGATAATATCCCATATGAAGCTGAAATCGGAAGAGCTGTCAAAGAAATACAACATGAAATTCGTTCTTGAGCAGACGCCTGCGGAATCCACGGCATACAGGTTCGCGAAGCTTGATCTTAAGCATTTTGGCGATGAAGCGGCGCGGGTGGTAAAAGGCAACCAGGCGACAGGCGAAGTATATTATACGAATTCAACGTACTTCAATGTATCGCATCCAATGAACCCCATAGACAAGATCGTTGAAGAGGGACTGTTCCATCCGTTGATAGATGCGGGGGCGCTGACCCACGTGTGGCTTGGGGAGTCGCAGCCGTCATCAGCTTCAATAGCGAACTTCGT
>JBDRDU010000027.1:0-2007 GCA_043820455.1 bacterium
TTACGATGTCGCGGGCAGGATAGATGCGCCGAACCTTCTTGGAAAAGATTGGGGAATACCCTTCTTCAAGCTGTATCCGTGGATCTCGTATAAAAGAGGGGCGGAGCTGCTGGGTGTGGCATCCGGGCCTTCGATCGCGGAAATGGTGGGGGCGCTTAAGAACGAGAAACCGATAGAATATTCCACCGTCAGCGGCGGCATCAGCGCCGAACTTGATATCTTGTCGGAAAAGTTCAAGCTTGGAGCGGAGTTCTTAAAAGAATCAAGCCAGATGCAGAGGTCCAGGTCCGTCAGCGCTTATGAGCTGACCTGGAGAGGAGTGACTTTGGGCTACCAGGCGACCGATAATCCGATCAGATATTACACCGGGAATACAAGCCCGAGCGAAAGGCAGGAAAAGATCGAGCTTAAATTTGATCCCCGTTCCCTGGGCGCCGCAGGGCAGCTTATTCCGTCGGTCAGCGTAGGCCGGCAGGTCACGAATGCGGGCGGATCGAAGAAAGATGATTACACGTATTTTAAAGTCAATTTTTCATTAGGCAGGCCTGTAGGCAACTCGTGGGAAAACGATAGCTTGCTGAAGGATGCGGGGCGGGTCAAGCACATATTTGGGAATAATATATACGCCTTTGAAGATCAGGCTGAAAAGATAAAAGGGGGGAAGTAAAGAAATGAATATAGGCAGAATAGGAAACATAGCAAGTAAAATTATTCCAAATAGGATCAAAGTTTTAGGCCCTAAGATCAATGCTGTAGGAACTAAGATAAAGATCAAATGGCAAGCCCTGCCTCCGACAAAAAGAAACTTGCTGACGAATATCGGAATAGGCGGCGGAATAGGCCTGAGTGCGGGAGTATTAATGGCAGGGCTCGATCAGTTCTCGCCGTTTTATGGCAATATGCCCGGCACCCTTAACGCTTTCAAAGCTGGCACTATTCTTTTGGGCTCCGAGCTCAATGTTCTATATTTTGGCGGAAAAGTCGTTCTTCGGAAATTCAGACCGTCAGGCATAACCGAAGCTGTTAAAGCCGAAAAACCTGCTACAATTAGGGAAAATAAGGTGATAGAACCTGCAGTTGTGGGGCAGTTCGCAGAGAAAGATGCAAAGCTTGAAGGAGCTGGAGACATGGCGGGGTTGAAAGGAGAGCTTGCAAAAAATCTGGAGGAAGCGGCTGACTTGAAAAAAAGGATAGAGACCCTTGGCGCTGAAAAGCGCAAGGCCCTAAATGAAGATCTCGCCCGAGCCAAAAAGGAGCTTGAGACACTTGAAGCCGACAAGGTAAATAAAAAGGAAGAGATGGAATCTCTGGAGCGAAGAATAGAAGAGGTTAGGACGGACATTGAGCGAACGGAAGCGGCATTAAAGGATTTAGGACCAGAAGAAAAAAAGGGGGTTGATGGAGAATGAGCGGCATCAATTTTATAGGACCAAAGGCGGCGGAAGCGGGATGCAGCAGGGTTCCGGAGAAAAAGGCGCAGAAAGAGGTCGTGAAAGGGGATGCTCAAGTCCACAACCAGCTTCTCTATGAGTGGACTATGGACGGAAAGGTTTTGAATCTTACGGCGGCGGGGATGAAGGAAATATTGCTGGACAACAATAAGGACTCCGAATACGGGCTTTTGGAGATGGATTGGGCTATGGCGGCCAAGGCCATCGCGAAGGATGTTTTCGGGGAATACATAGACGAGGCCAAGGCGGCCAAGCTGGCTGAGATATTAAAGAAAGACAACTATAACTATGAAAAGCCGGCGGATGTTCTAAAGAGGTCGCATATGACACTGGGGCAGGCGGTAGTTTCAGTGCTGTCCCTAAATCTCAGCTGCACGCAGCACAAGAGCTATGAGAATTTCGTGAAGTCGCAGAGCGCGGGCGTTTATCGCACCGGCAGTTTCCCACAGAAGCTTTCCGTTAATATTTCCGAGGAATTTAAAAAGCTGGCTGCCGAAAAGCCGGCGCCGAAACCGGTGCCAAAACCTGTTGTAAGAGAGGAGAAACCGAAAGTGGA
>JBDRDU010000028.1:0-3149 GCA_043820455.1 bacterium
ATCGTTCTTGAACCGCTCGCTGTTCCCGGAAATGTATATCTGACCGGATTTAAGCAGCCTCGGGCCCCCGCCGATC
The DNA here is from genome assembly GCA_043820455.1 of bacterium. Lineage (GTDB taxonomy): Bacteria > Margulisbacteria > WOR-1 > CAVSGV01 > CAVSGV01 > JBDRDU01. The sequence continues at coordinate 77 of JBDRDU010000028.1, forward strand.
ACGTGTTTGAGATCAAGGTTCGCAAGGCCGGCCTGCCTGCTGTCAAGGCAGGAAAGCGGCATCAGTTTTAAGGTCGTGCGTATCTTGCTTCCTATCTTTACCTTATTCCCCAGAACATCATAGTAATTTGGATCGAGCGACAGGGCATAGCCGTCTTTTGGTATCCAGGCGCGGACCCTACTGATATTTTTAACCTCATCCCCGACGATCGAGAATATGATCCCGGGGCTATCCTCATCAGTCTGAGAACCGTATCTTGGCGTGTACACGACAACTTCGCCGGGCTGGCGCTTATTATTTATGCCTGAAATTTGGATAAGCGATCCTTCCATGGAAACCTCGCCCGAAAGGGAAACATTGTCGATGTAGGAGATATTATTCTTGTCGATGATAAGGGCGGTCCTGTCGTGGATAGAATAAGATATCAATTCCCCGTTCATCATTAGAACACCAAGCGGCTCTCCCGCGGAGCCGAAGAACGTGCCGTTAATGCCGGCAACGGAGCCAGAATCCCGAACCATGTCGCTTATTTTTTCTTTAAGGTATTTTGTTTTCTCCTTTTCATCCCAAAAAGTGAAGAGGGAGCCGATGGCGCCGAATATATTGAACGGCTCCTCTTTTTCTCGCGCTAAATAAGGGGATACATTAAGGAGGTTCCGGTCCGCGATCAGCCCATTGACGGTGACGGGGCCTTCTTCGGTGCCTTTAAGGAGCTTTACATATCTTAATCCGGGGGAGATGTCCTTTGCGGCAATGGTCGACTTTGAAGCCCTGTCAAATTCAACGACCAGCCTCGCCGGGTTTTCAAGTTTGTAGATCTGGTAAAAGGATGGATAATTCCAGGAAATGCTTATCAAAGTTGATTTCCCTGCCTGGTCTATCCCTATTTTTGGGATAAGTTTGTCGCGCGTCACGATCTTCCGGCTTTTTATGATCGAATTTGTGTTCGGCAGCTCTATTATAAGGCCTTCCCCTGCGGGATTTACGACATAAGGAACGAAACTCGAAAGATTTATGACTATCTTGAACCTGTCCGCGAGAGATTTTGTCTCGATCTTTTCTATTTCGGGGACGTTTATCTTCGGGATGGCCATCTTGGACAATTTAACAAAATTGATCACCATTCTGCTTGGATTTTTTAAAATAAGCACGCTGCTCGAAGTAAGGTACTTGAAATTCGCTATTACTTCGCAGGTACCGTTCTTTTCCTCTATCATCAAGCTTTCCAGGATGGAATTCGGTATGTTCTTTGGCGCCGACCCTTTCCATTTTAGACCAGGCAGCTTTATAACAGTGTACGAATTCCCCTTATTGACCGTGTATTTGACCGCTCCGCTTAATTCGAGAACGACGCTTAGTTTTTCCTTTGTCTCCTTGACCGTCATTTTATTGAGGGATGCTGCGCCTGCCGTTGAACAGAGGCAGAAAGAGAACAAAAGGAACATCCACAAAGAAGAGCGGAGTTTATCTCCGCGAATATCAAGCAACTTCGCAGAGACAAGCTCTGCTCTTTTATCTCCGCGATTATCAAGCACCATCTTCAGCTGCCTCTCAGCTTCTTGATGACTTCTTCTATGACGTATGCCGGCGTCGATGCGCCGGCGGTAAGCCCTATTACCTCGAACCCCTTTAATAAGTTCAGGTCGAGATCGTCCGCGGATTCTATTTGATATGTTTTTGCTCCGGTTTCCTCGCAAAGCTCCTTCAGCCTTCTGGTGTTGGCGCTCTTGCCGTCCCCGATGACCAGCATTATCTCGGACCTTTTTGCCACATCCACGGCGGACCTCTGCATTTTGCTGGTGGCTTCGCATATCGTATTGAACATTTTCAGTTCGTTCGTCTTGCCTGCAAGACCATTGACCACGTCCTCGAAATTCTTCATCGATTGCGTTGTCTGGGCTATGACGGCCATCTTGTCATGGAAATCCACTTTTTTGATGTCTTTGACGCTTTCTATGACCTGAGCCTTATTGTGCGCCCAGCCCATTATCCCCACGACCTCGGTATGGTTCTTGTCGCCGACGATCACCAGATGATAGCCTTCTTCAACAAGTTCCTTTGCGAGCATCTGCGGTTTCTTTACCCAGGGACAGGTCGTGTCAATTATCTTAAGGCCGACGCTCTGTGCTTTATCATGCATATCTGGAGGCAGGCCGTGAGCGCTTATTATCAGATACCCTGACGCACCCTTTGGTATCTCTTTCAATGCCTTTACTGTTTGTACGCCTACCGCCTTAAGCTCGTCAATGACTTTCTGGTTGTGGACGAGATATCCAAGCATATAGACCGGTTCTCCGTTTTTTGCCGTCTTTACTGCCAGATTGTAAGCGCGGTTCACTCCGGTGCAGAATCCGAGGTATTTGGCTATCAAAAGCTTCATTTGAAGGCGATGCCCTCTTTTTTCATGCGGGCAATGGCTTCTTTGATGTTCGCTTTATCGGTGGTAGTGGAGATCCTGAAATAACCTTCTCCGTGCCTGCCGTATCCCGAGCCGGGAACAACAAGCACCCCTGTTTTTTCAAGGAGCTGCTTCACGAAACTTTCAGACGTAAAACCTTTGGGGACCGGCGCAAAGACATAGAACGACGCCTTGGGGTATTCAAGCTCCCATCCGAGGGAGTTCAAGCCGTCTATGAGGATCTTCCTTCTTTCCGCGTATATCCTGTTCCTTTTATCGATCTCTTTTTGAGGCCCGTTTAATGCTTCGACCCCGGCTGCCTGGATGGCCTTGAAAACACCGGAATCGATATTCGTCTTTATTATAGATAGGGCTGAAATGGCATATCTTGCTCCCACGGCCATCCCGATCCTCCATCCTGTCATGTTGTATGTTTTTGAAAGTGAGTGGAATTCCACGGCAATGTCCATAGCACCCGGGATCTCCAGCACACTCATCGGCCTGTACCCGTCGAAAGAAACTTCCGAATAGGCGAGGTCCGAGCAGAGAAGAAGGTTGTTCTTCCTGCAAAAATCCACGGCTTCCTTCAGGAATTCCCTGCCTGCAACGGCGGACGTGGGATTGTTCGGATAATTAATGAACAATAGCTTGGACTTTTTAACGATCTCTTTGTCG
>JBDRDU010000029.1:0-3224 GCA_043820455.1 bacterium
AAATAGGTTTTCTGGAGGGTTGCGCCAATATCAAAGTGAAAAAAGAGGCGGCCTTAGCTTTGGCAGATGAAGCCTTAAGGAATAAGATCAAAATTGGATTTACCGGGCATGAACCAGGCATTGGCGGCCTTACCGACAAAAGAAAAGAGATTCCGCAAGAGAACCTGGACATTATAAAAGATCGGATCCTTGCAATTTCTGAGGGAGGCTTGGAATCTTGGACAAGACTTTTTCATGAGATTATAAATGAATGGAAAAAATCTTATGAAGGAACTAAATAATCGTGGATAAAGCAGCTGCCGGTCTATCCGATATAGCTTTTTTGAAAGGATCGATTAATGGCCAACTTAAAAATATCTAGAATAAGCAGGCCGTATTATTCTAATGCCAGATTATACCTGAGCGTTAATAACCGGCTTGCGCAAAACAAGCAGTTCCCTGTGCATAAATTCCCTTTTTCAGTATGGTATGAGAAAGACGGAAGGCCGGAACACCTTGAGATCAGGGATGTTGACAGCGTTTATTTTAGAAACCCGCACAGCCTGGAAGCCCGCCAGCATTTAGAACTCATATTAGATGCAAGGAGCGGCGATAGGGGAGCTAAACAAGCCCTGGATGAACGATTAAGCAGAAATTATGGATATTATGCCGGTTTTGATCCGGCTAAAATAAATGCGCTTTATCCAGAAGATTCTTCCTATTTGGCCCCTTCTACTGCTGCCACGATTTATCCGCCGGAGATGGTCAGCAATAAAGGCCATAATCTGCAGTGGCTTTATCGCTCCGGTTTCCCGGTGCCCGACTTTTGCATAATAACGTCTCAGTATGGAAAGCTTTCCTGGCGTGAAAAGCCCGAGATCTTGAACAAGGCCATGAATGTCCTGGAAAATCTGACTGGCAAAAAAATTGATGATCCCGAAGATCCGCTCATTTTTTCGGTCCGCTCCGACCTGCCGGAGAATCTGCCGGGGGGATTAATGCCCACTTATTTGAACATCGGCGCCACCGAAAAAGCCATGCCCGGTCTTATAAACATGTACGGACAAGAGGGGGCTTATGACATAAGGATAAACCACCTTAAGACCTTGATATTGGATGCCGATCCCGTCAGATATAAACATATTTTAGAAAGATTAACCACACCTTATCCGAAAACCCTGAATGAAAGGGCAGGGGTGCTCGCACAGCTGGAGAACATCGTTGCGAACGATCGCTTTGTCACTTTCCATAATTCCGACTACCACCTCAAGCATTTTGTCGACAGGATCCTTCAATACTGCGTTATCAATAGAGATATGCTGGGTTCATTCGTAAGACCTACCTACACTACTCCGGCCATTATCATTCAGGAAATGGTTTTTGGAAAATTCGGGAGTTCTTTTTCCGGAGTACTACACACGCGCGACCCGCAGAAAGGAAAAGGAGGGCAGCTGATAATTGCGTCTAATGCCTTTGGCGAAGAGATAATGGATGATAAGGTGGCGAGAAAAACTTTTACATTTACGTCCGAAAAGAACATTGAGAGCGATTTTCCGGGGATTTCGGCGGTCTATAAAAATCTTAAAGGTGTGGAAGAAAATTACAGATCTTCAGTGACAGTGGAGATAACGCAAGAAAACGGGTTGTATGGCATCCTGCAGATCGATCCGACCTCGATGTCGGGGCTGGCTGCCCTGGAGGTGGGGATCGATCTGTTCAATAAAGGCATCGCAAAGAGAAAAGACCTGCTGGCGATAATTAAGCCCTACCATTTAAAACAGCTCTTTTCTGATTCAATAGTTAAATCCGATGACATGAAACCTGTTGCTTCTGGCATAAGCGTTCTTCCCATGGGAGATGTGTGCGGCCGCGTCTATTTTTCAAAAGAGGCTGCCATGAACGCAAAAGCCAGAGGGGAAAAGGTCATTCTTGTCCAAGAGAACTTTTATCCTGCCGAGATAGAAGTTACCATAGCAATGGACGGCTTGCTATGTTTTCATTCTGCCGCCGTGCATGTGACCGAGTTCGCGCTCACCCACGGGATCGTTTCTCTGGTGGGCGTGAATCAGGAAGGCAATGTTCCGGTCATAAAAGGGAATCGATTGATGACAGGCAATGAAACATTGCTTAAAGAGGGAGAATATGCGGTCATCTTGAGCGAAGAGCAGAAGCTTTATGCGGGAGAGGCCAAAAGCATACCTTCCGGGCTGGCTTTGGCTCTTGCCGGCATAGGCGAATTATCGGAGAAAGGCAAGGCCTTACAGAAAAAGCTTGATATTTTTAAAGCGCAGATACAGGATATCCCCACAAAAGAAATAGGGGACATGAAAACACTGGGCAATCTTGCGACCCTTCTGGTCTTTTTTAAAGATATTGAGGGGGCCTGCAAAGTGGTCAATAGCTATTTTGGCCAGTGCAGATCTGATTTTCTGGAATATTTCATCAATACCCCGATAGGAAAACACAAGGGCAGGCTCGATCTTTTTAGGCTGTTAAGCGGCGAGAACCAGAAGGAGATCATTAAGGCGCTGGCGATGCTTGTGACGAAGGTTTCTGCCTCAAGAAATGTGGGGGTTTTTATTCTGGGCCGCATTTTTAAGGCACTTAAAGAACAAAAAGGTGAGCCAGCTTATCAAAGATTCATCGGCGGCCTTTCCGACAAAGAGAAAATCGTTATAAATAATGAAATACAAAAAGCCGATGAATATCTGAAAATTTCCCAGGTTCCGCAAAAAGACATAAAAGCTAAGCCTAAAAAGGATGTTTTGTGGGATACGGTCAGGCAGCAGTTGGGCGATAAAAAATTTAACGCTCTTACTGATGAAGAGAAGGCGTTTATCGAAGAACAATGGAATTTAGATCCCGATCCCGAGCATAAACCTGCCAAAGTGATCAAGAGGATACTTGGAATATAGGCTCGTGAATATGATATAATCCCCGCTATGAAATATACGCGACAGCGAGGCACCCGCGACATACTTCCGGGCGAAATAAAGACCTGGCAGTTCCTGGAAGAAAAAGCAAGATCTGTTTTTGAGAGCTACAACTATGCCGAGATAAGGACCCCCATATTCGAGCAAACGGAATTATTTACCCGCGGCATCGGAGAGGATACCGATATCGTGGGGAAAGAAATGTACGCTTTTACCGATAAAGGCGATCGCTCCATAACCCTTCGGCCGGAAGGGACCGCCCCAGTCGTAAGGGCCGCAGTAGAGAACAATCTCATAAAACAGGGAGAGGTC
>JBDRDU010000030.1:0-10012 GCA_043820455.1 bacterium
CTTCTTGCCATCCTCACCGAGTTCGGGGAGGAATTTAGGGGCAAGAGAAAGACAATAAGCAAGATTATCGAGCTTTGGGCGCAGCCGATGGAACCCCAGCTCATAAATCACGATTTCCGCGTCGTCCCGGCTGACCTTAACCTGGAGGTGGACTTGATGGACCTAAGCATAAAAGAGACAAGGACAGGCAGGTTCCACCCGTACCCTGAGATCGACTTTGATGAACTGGACCTTGAACTCATAAGTTACAAACACAAACATACCATATAAAATTCATAATTGTTGTCTAAATATCCTACACTGTAGCTGATCTCAACACCACTCAAGCGTCTTCCACAGGAATATCTTCGGCATGAAAATTGCTATCACTCCTATGGGAGGCGATACAGCAATATGGAAAATTTTGCAAATACGACCTTAACAAATATCGATGAGATGAGCTCGCGCACGGAGAAACTTCCAACATCCAACCTCCCAATCCCAAACAAATCCCAATCTCCAAATCAGAGATCCCAAGAAAAGACAAAGATCTATGATTTAAGAGAACGATTGATGACATTTGCAAAGAGAGTGCTTCAGATAAGCAAAAGACTCCCGAATATTCCCGAGTGCGAAGGCATCCGCAAGCAGTTGGCAAATGCGTCAACTTCCATTGGAGCAAATTTTGAAGAAGCGGATGGAGCTTTAACCAAAAAAGACTTTATACATAAAACAGGAATAGCAAGAAAAGAAGCCAAAGAGACAAAGTACTGGCTTAAGGTCATCAGCGGCACATATATTAGCGAAAGTGAACTAAAAGCAGATACTAATGAGGCAGAAGAGATCATAAGCATTTTAAGCTCAATACTAAAGAATTCCGGGCATAAAGTACGGTATTAATTTTTTATTTGGAAGTTTGAGGTTTGGATTTTATTTATGGGATTTGTTTGGATGTTGGATGTTTGGATTTTAATGTTTTTTTTGGATGTTTGAAGTTTGATGTTTGGATTTTATTGGAAAGGAGGTGATGTAAAATGATGTCTTTAAATAGAACTATCCTTGTCGGCCGACTTGCCGCCGACCCTGAGGTAAGATACACGGCGAATGAGATCCCTGTGGCAAGGTTCGCACTGGCAGTAGGAAGGCCGTCAAAGAACGGCGAGAAAGAAGTGGATTTCATAAATATAGTGGCATGGAGAGGGCTCGCAAAGATCTGCGGCGAATACCTTAAAAAAGGCAAGCCGGTCGCCATAGAGGGAAAGCTCCAGATAAGGAAGTACGAAAAGGACGGGCAGAAGCGCTCTTTTACCGAGGTCGTGGCAAGCAACATGCAAATGCTTGATACAAAGTTCTGCAAGGAATCGAAAAGCTCCGCGAACGAGGAAGAAGAAGAGGAACTGGAGATAGAGGAAAAGACCGCTAAAGCCAGGAAATAGTTGAAAGGGCCTCTCCAGATCACCGGAGGGGCCTTTCTTCTAACCGGAACCGCCCCGATTCATCGGGGCAGGCTCCATGCTCTCTATCAAGTATTGAAGCCGTCCTTTCTTAATGTTATTATGTTCCGTCATGGCAAAACGGATGGATCTTCTTCGACTATTGGCGCTTATAATCCTGCTTTTGAGCATAATATATTTTTATCTTGACCTTTTCTCCCCGAAAACCCTGCCCTACTATGCCCGTTTTTGGCCGCTCCCAAAGAACACGAACATTTTGATAATGGGGCTGGATACCGCTTATGATAAGGAAAAACACGTCCCTTTATCTGAATTAGGCCATACTGACACGATGATCCTTGTGAACATAAACACGAGCAGCTTCAAGGTGAACCTGCTTTCCATTCCGCGCGATACATTGGTCGAGATCCCCGGCTATGGATGGCAAAAGGTGAATTCCGCATATTATCTCGGCGGGTCATCCCTTGCAAGGGAAACGGTTGAAAAATTCCTCGGGGTCCCGATCAACCATTACATCTCTTTGAACCTTGAGGGACTGATCAAGCTCATAGACCTGATAGGCGGCATAAAAATATATGTTGATAAAGACATGTATTACGTCGACAACTGGGGAGGTCTCAAGATAAACCTGAAAAAGGGATGGCAAAACCTTAATGGTGAACAGGCGACCGGTTTTATACGGTACCGCCAGGACCCGCTTGGGGACGTATCAAGGGTGCAGCGGCAGCAGGAATTCCTGCAAACCATGCTTAGGCGCCTTGCAACTCCCGGAGTGCTTGCAAAAGCGCCGTGGGTGCTCGCGATAGCAGCGGAAAACATCAAGACAGACCTTTCCCTGAAAGATATCCTTTACTCGCTTAATTTTGCCAGGGGTCTTAGAAAAGAAGACATAAATATGAGCATGGTCCCTGGAAGCTTTTCCGTGGGAGAAGACAATGCCAGTCTATGGGCTCCCGATCAAGAAGCGCTTAGGGATATAGTGAACAAATATATTTCAAAAAAGTTCCTCGCGAAACTTGAACCCAGGCATATCCCTTCGTCTACCATAACGATAATAAATAATACGGAAGATTTTGAGGCCGTTAGGCAGATAATGAAGGTGCTTTACAAGAAGGAATACGCCATAGTAAACATTTCTTCCCAAAAAAAACCGAGCATATCAAAGACCCAGATAATCGCGCAAAAAGGAGACAAGTCCGGAGCGGAAAAGCTTGGCGGGATGCTGGGGATAAATGAGGTGCTCGTATCCGGCACGGGAGATACCCTTTCGGACTTCACCATCGTTATCTGCAATGACTGGAAGGAATCCTTTGAAAAAAGATTCTTCAGGTAAATCACCGCCCCCTTTTGTGTTATAATCTTGACATGACCGTAAAGCGAAAAAAATACTTTCTGCCAGCGCTGTCTTCAGCGGCTGTCTCAGGATTCGGGCAGGTCATTAAAGGAGATGCCGACAAAGGATTGAAAATGATGCTTTGGTTCTATTTGGGGTTTCCAATGATCATTTTCAGCTCTCTCCTGTTGAATGCGTATCTTTTTCTGGCGGTATTTGCAGCATTTGTCATGCTTTATCCGGTAATATGGGCGTACAATATATTTGACGCTTATTCGACGCAGGTCTGCGCAAGGAGGCGTACATGAAGAGGTCCATACATTTAATAACGATACTCGGGATCCCCATAGAGATCAATTATTCCTGGTTCGTTATCTTTTTCCTTGTCACCTGGACGCTCGCAACATCGGTGTTTCCTAATTCCAATAATATGCAGGGACTTCCAACGATAATTTATTGGATAGCTGCAATTGTTGCTGCTTTTTGCTTCTTTTCCTCCCTCCTTTTACATGAACTTTCACATTCTTATGTAGCGATAAAAAATAATTTGCCCATAAAAGGAATAACCCTGTTTGTCTTTGGCGGTGTTGCACATATAGCAAAGGAACCTCAGACGCCGGGCACGGAATTCAAAATGGCAATTGCCGGCCCTTTATGCAGCTTGTCCCTGTCTTTTATGTTTTCAATTCTTGCTTTATTATTTCAAAACATCGGACTTCCGGCAGGAATTGTAGTTGTCACACAATATCTTTCAGAAATAAATTTGATGGTCTGCGTGTTCAATCTTGTTCCTGGATTTCCGCTCGATGGAGGAAGGATCCTTAGATCTGCCTTATGGAGCATTACCGGTGACCTTAAAAAAGCCACGTTAATCGCCAGTACTTTCGGGAAATTATTTGCTTATTTATTAATGGGTGTTGGGGTTATTCTATTCTTAAACACATATATTATTTCCGGAATATGGTTAATATTCATAGGGTTCTTTCTGCGGGAAGCAGCCTCCATAAGTTACCAGCAGGTCGCATTCAAAAAATATCTGGCCGGGGTAAAAGTGCAGGACATTATGACGAGGAACGTGGTGACCGTCAGCGAGAACATAACACTCCTCTCCATGGTCGACGATTATTTTTTCAAGTACAGGTTCACTTCCATGCCTGTCATGACCGATGACGGGGAGATAAAAGGCTTGATAACCATACATTCCGTAAAGGACGTGCCAAGAGAGCTTTGGGCCAGCACAAAAGTCTCGGAAGCAATGGTCCCACTTAAAAGTGACCTTATCATAGGCCCCCTGGCCGACATACTTGACGCGCTGGCTCAAATGGCAGGCAACGGCATTGGAAGGCTGCTTGTTACGCAAGACAAAAAACTTATCGGGATCATTTCCCAAAGAGACGTGATAAGGCTGTTCGAGGTAAGAGAAGATCTGAGCGCCTGATGAAATCTAAACTTCAAACCTCAAAATCCAAAACAAATCCAAAATCCCAAGTTCAAACAAAAACTTGGAAGTTGGGATTTATAATTTGGGATTTGTTTTGAGGTTGGAAGTTTGATGTTTGGATTTTGGAGTTAAATAAGCAGGGATGTTATTACCTTTATGAAAATCTTAATGGTCCTAGCCAGTAAAGATTTCAGGGACCCGGAATACCATGAGCCGAAGAAAGTATTGGAAGATAGCGGGATCAAAGTCATAACAACTTCAACTTCAAAGACCGCGACCGGAGCCGAGGGCGGCGTTGTCAACGTGGATATACTCCTCAAAGAAGCGAACGCGAACGATCTCGACGCTGTTGCTTTTATCGGCGGGCCAGGTTCCTTTGATTATTTCGACGATCCGAAAGCTCACCAGCTTGCAAAAGACATTATTTCTTCAGGCAAGGTGCTCGGAGCCATCTGCGCTGCAGTCGGAACTATCGCCAAAGCAGGGACATTAAAGGGAAAGAAAGCGACCTGTTTTTCCGGCATTGCGGACATCATCAAGGCCGGCGGCGCCGCATATACGGGCGAAGGCGTCACAATTGACGGAAAGATCATCACGGCGGACGGGCCAAAGTCCGCAAAAGCCTTCGGAGAAGCTTTGGTGCTTGCCTTGAAGAGAGCTTGATTGTTATAATGACGCTGGAAAGGAGGAAATTCCAACATGAACACTTGGGGATGGATCCTTTTAACGGTCATAATCGCTTTGCTCGTTTACTGGTGGTGGACCACTTCGAAGAAATAACGGATGAAAGGAGGCTGAACAGTGGGAACGATAATATTCATTATACTCAGACTTGCAGGCTTGGTAGAGACAAGGATGGACTGGGTGTTCCTTTGCTTCCTGATCTCCCTTGATACGATCGGGATGCCAAGTTTAATATCGCTGATAAGAAAAAAATAACAAGGGGGCAATCAGGTCCGGCATTAAGAGCAGAGCTTGCCTCTGCGACAACATTTTTCTCGCGGAGATGAACTCTGTTCTATGCCTTTTTCTTCTTGTGTTATAATGTCCTCATGAAATTATTTGAAACTTCCGACAGCCAAGAAATTGACAGCAACGCTCCTCTCGCACACAGAATGAGCCCGACATCCCTTGATGAATTTGTGGGACAGGAACACATGCTGGGAAGCGGCAAACTTTTGAGGCGCGCTATAGAAGCGGATAGGCTGTCTTCCGTCATCCTTTACGGCCCCCCAGGTACGGGCAAAACAGCGCTTGCAAGGGTCATTGCGAATACGACAAAGTCGGAATTCAAGGCGTTGAACGCCACCATAGCAAAAGTGGATGACCTGAAAAGACTGATCAAAGAGGCAAGAGAGATAAAGAACGCCCTAGGAAAAAGAACTATTCTGTTCCTTGACGAGATCCATAGATTTAACAAGCTCCAGCAGGATGTTCTTCTGCCACACGTGGAAGACGGCACCGTAACGCTGATCGGGGCAACTGTAGAAAATCCTTTCTTTTACGTGACATCCGCCCTTATTTCGCGGTCGCAGATATTCGAACTGAAAAAACTGACACAAAAAGAGATCAAGACCATACTTAAAAATGCCCTGAACAACAAAGAGAGAGGGCTCGGGAATTTCAAGGTTTCCATGGATGATGACGCCATCGAGCATCTCGCCAAGGCATCCGACGGGGACGCAAGGAAAGCATTAGGCTCGCTTGAGATAGGAGTATTAACTACAAAGCCGGGCAGGAATGGAGCGGTCAAATTCACCGAAAAGGTCGCGGAAGAATCCATACAGAAAAAAGCCGTTGTCTATGACAAAGCCGGGGACGGCCATTACGACACAATATCCGCGTTCATAAAAAGCATGAGAGGATCGGATCCTGACGCGGCGCTTTACTATATGGCAAAAATGATATACGCGGGGGAAGATCCCAGGTTCATCGCCCGCAGGATCTTGATATGCGCGGCAGAAGACGTCGGGAACGCCGATCCTCTGGCGCTTGTCGTGGCAAATTCCGCGATGCAGGCAGCCGAATTCGTCGGGATGCCGGAAGCGCGCATCCCCCTTGCCCAGGCCGCGGTCTATGTAGCCACGGCTCCAAAAAGCAATGCCGCTTACATGGGGATAGAAAAAGCCCTTGAGGACGTGAAAAACAACGTGACAATGGAGGTGCCGGATTGCCTAAAGGGCACGGGATATTCGGGCGCGGAAAAACTGGGGCACGGCACCGGCTACAAGTATGCCCACGATCATGAGGGCGGATATGTAAAGCAGGATTATCTCTCGAAAAAGAAAAGCTATTACGAGCCCACGGACAGGGGTTTTGAGGCAAAGATCAAGAAAAGGATGGAGGACCTTCGTGGACATAGCAAAGATCAAAGAACTGCTCAGGAAAGTTAAAAGCGGCAAGGTTCCTCTGGAAGAAGCGTACAGCAAGCTAAAGTGTCTTCCTTTTGAAGATATAGGATTTGCCAAGCTTGACAGCCACAGGGCCATGAGAAAAGGCTTTCCGGAAGTGATCTACTGCCAGGGAAAAACGATCCATCAGATCAGCGAAATTTTCAGGAGGATGTCCCGCAACCACAAGAACATCATGGCCACAAGGGCCGATGATAAAGCATATAAAGCCATCAAGGCAATAGCACCTTCGGCAAAATATCACAAAACGGCAAGGATCGTGACTATTGGCAAGGGAGAAGCGGGGAAAGGGAAAACCCTTGTGATAACGGCCGGAACAGCTGATATTCCCGTTGCCGAAGAAGCGGCCGTAACAGCCGAATTTCTCGGGAATAAGATCACAAGATTGTATGACGTGGGCGTTGCCGGGCTTCACAGGATCCTCGGGAGCATGGATAAGCTAAGCGGATCGGACGTTATTATCGTTGCCGCGGGAATGGAAGGAGCCCTTGCATCCGTTGTAGGGGGCTTAACGGACAAGCCCGTCATCGCGGTGCCCACCTCGATCGGCTACGGGGCTTCGTTCAAAGGCCTTGCCGCGCTCCTTTCAATGCTGAACTCCTGCGCTCCCGGAGTTGCGGTCGTTAATATCGACAACGGCTTCGGAGCCGGCTGCATGGCCGCGGTCATTAATAAGAATATATGTTAAAATACCCTCTATGAAGATCGCCTACTTTGACTGCCCCACAGGACTCTCCGGCAACATGATACTGGCCGCATTGCTTGACGCCGGCTTAAGCATTTCATGCTTAACGAAGGAATTGAAAAAACTGAAGCTCAAGGATTATTCGCTCAAATTCTCTACCGTATCCAAAAAAGGCTTCAAGGCAAAACATCTTGATGTTCTGGTCGCTGATAAAGGCGGCAAACGAACGATCGACGATATCCAGGCGGTCATCAAAAAAAGCGGCCTGAACAAGAACGTGAAACAATTGAGCAAAAGGATCTTTGAGAAATTGTTCAAGGCCGAGTCAAAAGTCCACGGCGGAGCCATATTTCACCTCCACGAAACCGGCGCAACTGACGCGATAATAGACATCGTCGGCGCTGCCATCGGGCTTGATAGGCTCGGTATCAAAGAAGTTTACTGCTCTCCCCTCCCCTTCGGATACGGACCGATAAAAAGCAGCCATGGGATGCTTCCCAACCCCGCCCCCGCCACCGCAGAACTTTTAAGGAACGTGCCTGTTTACAGAAAGAACATAAAAGGCGAACTTGTCACCCCCACCGGCGCCGCGATAATCACAACTATCGCCAAAAGCTTTACTGACATGCCAAAGCTCGAGCTTAAAAGAACGGGGCTTGGCGCGGGAACATCTGACTTTGCTGAGGCGAACATATTAAGATTATTTGTCGGCGAGTCAAGGGACATGGCAGAAGATGCCGTTGCCGCCATTGAGACCTGCATCGACGATCTGAATCCGGAGTTTTATGACCACATTATCGCTATCCTCATGAAAGCGGGGGCTCTGGATGCTTACATTACTTTTGCCAAAATGAAAAAGAAGCGTCCGGGCGTGATCCTTACTGTCCTATCGGACCTAAGGGATAAAGACAAGCTGATCGACAAGGTTTTCAGTGAAACGACAACATTAGGGGTCAGGACCTATCTGGTCAAAAGGGAAAAGCTTGATAGATATCACGAGCAGGTCAAAACTAAATACGGCAGCGTCTCGGTAAAGATCGGCAAGGCCGGGGATGTAATAAAGAATGTCTCACCTGAATACGATGACTGCGCAAGGTTATCAAGAAAAAAAGGCGTCCCGATCAAACTGATCTATGACGAGGCAAGATCCAAGTCACTTAATCGAATATTACCAGCTTCCCGCTCCCGAGGACCTTATCTCCGGATATGATCTTGTACAGATACATCCCGTCGCCGGCTATATCTCCGCCAAGCGTTTCACCGCTCCAGGTTATTTGATTTATTCCACCCCTGCCGCCGGACGATCCGGAGCTGAATTTCATCCTCTTTACCTCATGTCCCGTTATATCATAAATGATCAGCGTGATGGTCGCATCCGTGGATAACGTATATTGAATGTTCGTGGTTCCCCCTGATGCAGGGCGGAACGGATTAGGATAATTCATCACCCTTCCAACCACTTGTACAGCGCCTCCCATTACTCTTATCGTCGTGGTATAAGAATCAGTGGAAGGGCTGACATTGCCAATTCCATCGATGACGCGGAACGTTAATGTATGGGTGCCTACATCTTCGATCGCAAGCTTTCCCCTCCATGTCCCTTCAAAGGTCGTCCCTGATGGATCCAACGTGAATGCGGTGGGCGTGAGCACTCCATCCACATATAATTCAATGGTCGCCACTCCCTGGCTATCCGTCAGGGACAGCTGTATTTCCGCATTCGCGGAAACAATGTTACCGGACGTGAAATGTATTCCGTTCATTTTTATCCGCCCTATGACGGGAGGGGATGCCTCCGGTGATATCGTGAAATTCGAATCGCTGACGTCATATCCCTTATTCCCATCGGTATCTTCCGCCTCAACCGATATCCTGCATTCCGTCGAACTGATGGCTGGCGCTTCCCATGTATAGATGCCCGTATTCGCCTCTCCGCTGGCTATCGACTCCCAGCTGCCGCCTGAATTGACCGAATACTTCAGCGTTATTCCATCGCTCCTTATTCCCATATCACTTGTTGCGCTCCATCTTATCTCGTATTCCGCCTCACCGGTAAGCGTTTCGCCGCCATTGGGCGCTTCTACGGTCACAAGAGGAGGAACAATTACTTCAATCGTGAAATCCAGATCGCTGACGTCATATCCCTTGTTCCCATCAAGATCTTCAGCCTCAACAGATATCCTGCACTCCGTCGAACTGATCGCAGCCACTTCCCACGTGTAGATGCCCGTGTTCGCTTCTCCGGTGGCTATCGTAGTCCAGCTGCTGCCTGAATTGGACGAATATTTAAGCGTTATCCCATCGCTCCCTATTCCCGTATCCGATGTAGCACTCCACAGTATCTCGTATGTTGCCTCAGCCGTCAGCAGTTCTCCACCATTTGGCGCTTCAACGGTCACCAGAGGCACAGGAACAACAACTACTTCAGTCGATATCGTGAAATCAAGATCGCTAACGTCATATCCCTTGTTCCCATCGGTATCTTCCGCCTCAACAGATATCCTGCACTCCGTCGAACTGATCGCAGCCACTTCCCACGTGTAGATGCCCGTGTTCGCTTCTCCGGTAGCTATTGTGGTCCAACTGCTACCGGAATTGGACGAATATTTAAGCGTTATCCCATCGCTCCTTACCCCGATTTCAGATGTAGCACTCCACAGTATCTCGTATGTTGCCTCGCCGGTCAGCAATTCTCCTCCATTCGGAGCT
>JBDRDU010000031.1:0-16978 GCA_043820455.1 bacterium
TCTGATACATCTCGCCTGCTGACATAAGCGGATATGTTTCGATCTTTGTTTTGTGGTGCGCGGACTGCGCGCAATAGCTGCAATTTTCCGGGCATCTCCCTGATTTTGCGTTGACTATGGAGCAAAGCCCGACTTTGTTGCCCTTGAAATGCCTCCTGATGCCGTCCGCCGCCCAGATAAGCTCAAAGGTCTCGCCGTCAGCAAGGTTGATCAGGTATTGCGCTTCGTTCAATGACAGGCTTTTTCCGCCGAGGGACTTTTCCTGGAGCCGTTTGATTTTTGACATGACCGTGAAATTATACCATAATTAAGATATATGAAAAAACACCTGGTCATGCTCCACGGCTTTGGCTGTGATTCAAGAGTTTTCGCTTCCATCGGGACAAAGCTGTCAAAAGATTATGATGTCCTGATGGTGGATATTCCCGGCCACGGCCAGACAAAAGAAGAATTCAGGGATTTTGCCTTCTCCGCCTATACCATATCATATGCCCTGGATAATTATCTGAAAGAACCTTATGCGCTTCTCGGCTGGTCCATGGGCGGACAGATAGCGCTTGAGATGTACAAGCAGAAAAGCATCCATAATTGCAATGATGAACACTGCTCGCATGATCCGATAGGATCGTTGATACTGATATCGTCAACTCCGAAGTTCGTTGAAAGCGATGATTTTCCGGTCGGGATGAACAAGGCGATATTCAGCAAGTTCAAGAAAGGCATCAAGGATAAGCCGGATGAGACAATGGACGGCTTTTACTCCATGATCTTTTCCGGCAATGAGGACGGCTCCAAATTTGTCCCTGAGCTGAAAAAACAAACCCCTCCCCTGGCCGTCCTGACAGAGTGCATGGAAAGCTTTGAACTCTCCGATGAAAGGGATGTCCTCTCCAAAATAACGGTCCCGACATTGATAATGACCTCCGACGAGGATGAAATAGTCAGCCCTAAAGCATCAATGTACATGTCGCAGGAAATAAGGAACAGCGCATTGAAGATATTTAAGGGTAACAGCCACGCGCCGCACCTTACAAGGGAAGAGGAAGTGATAGATGAGATCTCAAAATTCATTGGATAAAAAAAGAATAGCAAAGTCGTTTTCCAGGTCGGCGGAACATTACGACGAATTCGCCGGCCTTCAAAGAACGCTCGCAAAGGAGCTTATGGACAGCATTTCCGCTTTAGGGATATCTCCGTCGGACATACTGGACATAGGCACCGGCACGGGAGGCGTCGCTTTCCTGCTTGGGGCAAAATTCAAAAAATCAAATATCGTGGGATGCGACATCGCTCCGGGAATGATAAAAAAAGCCATCCACAACAATCGTTATAAGAATGTTACTTTTGAGGCGGCTGACGCCGAAAACCTGCCTTTTGCGGACAGCAGGTTCGACCTGGCCGCATCCAGCACTACTTTCCAATGGATCGATGACCTTGCCCAGGCGTTCTCGCACGCAAAAAGGGTACTCAAGAGAGGCGGGCATTTCGCCTTTATTACCTTCGGGCCAAAGACCCTGACGGAGCTGAAACAGAATTATAAGATCGCTTTCGGGGAAGACGCGAATTATCTGCATAAATTCAAGAACATGCGCGAGATCCAGGCGATGCTGAAAACGGCCGGTTTTACGGTATTGAGATTGAGCTCCGATACAATAAGGGAATTCTATCCTGATTTCAGGACATTCTTTAAGTCATTGAAGGGTATTGGGGCATTAAATGCTTCGCCGGACATGCCAAAGGGGCTGAAGTCCAGGTCAAAGATGAAAGAGCTTATCAAGCTTTATGAGACCAACAGCAGGATCGGGAAGCAGATTTACGCGACATTTGAGGTCATCCGGGTGCTTTGCAGGGCGTGATCCGTACGGTCAGCCTTTCAATACCTGTATCAATTTTTCTCTTCTATTCTCACCTTTGATGATGCTGATCATGTTCTTTTTCACGTAGAAATGCGCGGCAAGGAACTTAATGAGCGCTTTATTGGGATTCGGGTCTTTGGTCGGGATCGCGAGGTAAACCCTGGACCTGCCTTCTTCCATGACAAGCCTGTTGGTCTTTGAATTGGGAAATACCTTTACATTTAACCGCATGAGCCATTATAGCACATATTCGACTTATTTGCTAAATATGGGTTAGAACTTCACCTCTATCGCTCTCGGCGGACAAGGCAGGACGCAAAGCTCGCAGGCGATGCATTTCTCCGGGTCGAATTCCACTTTCATGGTCTTCCTGTCCTTTATATAAAGCGCTCCCACCGGACACTGCGCCACGCACGCCCCGCACTGGGTGCACTTGTCCCAGTTGACCACGATGTCCTTTTCCAGCGGCTGGACGTTCACTTCCTGCTTCTTCAGGTAATCCAGCCCTTTTTTAATGTCTGCATCCTCTCCAGTGACCTCAAGGACCATAAGCCCTTCATCATCCGGCAGTATGTTCGCCCTCAATATATTGAAAGCCAGATCGAAGTCCTTTATCAAACGATACACTATCGGCCGGTCTATTTTCTCCTTCGGGAACTTAAGAACTATTCTTTTTGACGTTGTCATAAAGCACCTCCTATTTTATGGGCCTCTCATTGAGCGGTTTGCATTTATATCCCGATTCGGCTGAGGGAAGCGGCGCAACAGGTTCGGTCAAAGTAAAATCGCCCTTCTTGATCCAATCCTTAAGGATATTCGCTATCTCAAGCGCTTTTGAGTAGCTTGAAAAACCTGATGTCGGGACCTTTTTGCCCTTCACTTCTATTTCACCTGACTTCAATTGGGCATAATTAACCTCGCCCACGACATCCGTCCTGCCGTTCGGGTATGCGTCGCTGTAATCGACTATCGCCGCGTATATATCCGCATCTTTCACCGCGGCATATCTTAATGTTTCTTCGGACAATATCGGGATCGGTATGCCGATGCCGACGCTTAATGTCGTGCCGTAGCCGACGAACGATACTCCTCTCAGCCATTTATCGCTCATCTGCTTCAGGTCCCCGATCACCGCAAGAGTTCCAAGAGGCCTTTTCGGAACGCCGTTCTCGCCCCTTAATCCTCCCGGATTATGCTGTGTCCCCTGCCACGCGACATAACCTATGCCGCCGCCGAGGAATATTCTTGTGCCGATGCCGAGGGTCTTATAGAACGGGTCGTTCAATAAAGGCGAAAGCTGTCCTGCACTGCAGTAATTCGCGTTGCCGAGATTGGGCTTAAGCACTCCAAGATATGTATAAAGCGTCTTGTCCGACAGATTGACCGCGACATTGTAGTTCTGGTATGCGTTCCTCGGATTAAAAAGCACAGCTTCGTTCACATCTTTGAGATTTATCAGCGTCTTGAGCTCTTTTCTCGGATAGCAGTCGGTACCGTAAGCAGTGGCTTCAAGCTTTACATCTTTGCCTGCTACCAGCTCTTCGATAACGTGCCCGCCGCCGTAGTTGAACTCGCCGGGATGGACCGCATTTCTTGGATCGTCATCGGGCATCGCTGTCGCGCCCAGATAGACATCAACTGCCGCAAATCCCGTATAAACAGGCACTCCGTTAAGGGTCGCGTGTCCTCCGCCAAGCTTGGTCTTCGGCTTGGTGTGACCGACATTAAGGTATATACCGGAAGAGCACATCGGGCCGAATGTCGCCGTGGTCACCACGTCAACCTGTTTCGCCGTCCTTTCTATTCCCTGTTTCTCGACAAGGTCCAGCAGCTCCTCTTTCGTGACAATGACCGCGATCCCCTTTTTTATCTTTTCGTTTATCTCCTGCAGTGTTTTACTCATTTACATCAACTCCTTTTTTACTTGAATAATTCTGTACTTAAATATCTTTCTCCGGTATCAGGAAGCACCACAACTATCAATTTACCCTTGTTTTCTGGCCGTTTGGCCATCTCAAGCGCGGCCCACAATGCCGCCCCCGAAGATATGCCTGCCAATATGCCTTCTTTTTTCGCCAGCTCTCTTGCAGTTTCGAAAGCATCATCGTTGCTTACGATCACGATCTCATCGATGATCTTGCAATTAAGCACTTCGGGAACGAATCCCGCCCCTATCCCCTGGATCTTATGAGATCCCGGCTTGCCCCCTGAGAGTACCGGCGAATCCTTGGGTTCAACAGCAATAACTTTCACCGATCTCTTTTTCTTCTTTAAGACCTCGCCGATCCCCGTAATGGTCCCGCCCGTTCCGACCCCCGCGACCAGAATATCAACTTTTCCGCCCGTGTCTTTCCATATCTCAAGGGCAGTCGTCTTCCTGTGGATCTCCGGATTTGCCGGATTCCTGAACTGCTGCAGCAATAAATACCTCTTGTCTTTTGCGGCAAGTTCTTCGGCCTTGTCTATCGCACCCTTCATGCCTTTTGATCCTTCGGTCAGGATAAGCTCGGCGCCGAAAGCTTTGAACAGGTCCCTTCTTTCAACGCTCATCGTTTCAGGCATTGTGAGGATCAGTTTATATCCTCTTGCGGCCGCGACGAAAGCAAGGGCTATGCCCGTGTTGCCGGATGTAGGCTCTATTAATATCGTATCCTTCTTGAGCTTTCCGGACCTTTCCGCGGCATCTATCATCGCGGCCCCTATCCTGTCCTTGACCGAGCCTAAAGGATTGAATGATTCAAGTTTCGCCGCGATAGTTGCAGAAAGCCCCTCCGCTATGCTGTTCAATTTAACAAGCGGTGTATTTCCTATTAACTCCGTGATATTTTTTGCGATCTTCAACATATATCGTCACCTCTTATTATATTATATGTAATATTCTTCATACTTGGCTTCTTTCTTGATTTGCTTATCCCTTAGGTCCGCAAAAGTGACAGAGTCCACTTTCGCTGCAACATGCTTTCCTATATCGCTGAAAACGTCCCTTAAAGCGCATTTTGCGGAATAGCCGCAAGTGTCCATATGCTTGACGCAGGCTATCGGCTCGATCGGCCCTTCTACATATCTTATCGCAGCCCCCATGGTAATGTTCTTCGGATCCCTTGAGAGCATATATCCTCCGTGCTTGCCCCGCAGGCTTTTCACAAACCCGCCCTTTTTCAGCCATAACAATATCTGCTCAAGGAATTTCGCCGGTATGTCCTGCCTTTTGGCTATTTCCTCTATCGGCTGCGGCTTGCCGTAATGGATGCTCAGGTCAAGCAGCGCCTTCAATGCATAATCCCCTTTAAAAGTTATCTTCATATGATTTTAATCCCTACTAACATGATAGGGATTATATACTATTATCGGAACTTGTCAAGCGGAATTTTCCGCCGAAGTCCGCCTAAGGCGGGCGAAGGCGGATCCGCCTCTGGCGGACAGTTTTTTTACAGGTCGCCTTTTCTGAGAGTGAACTCGACCGTATCGATAAGCCGGTGGGTCTTCATGTCGACAGTGTTTATCAGGATATCGGATAGATTTTTCCTGGACGCGCTATTGCCCGGCGACAACTTTATTAGCGGCCCCCCTATCGCGCCGATGTGCAGGCCTTTCGCGCTGGCAAAGAACGGCATCTTTATTTCGAAAGCGTACTTTTTGCCGTATTTGGCAATAGCCCAGTATTTGTCCGTTTTACTCCCGAATACTTTTGAGGGAACGGGCGGATGAGACAGCTTTATTTCGCCGGGTCTCGCCGGATACGCGGCGATCCTTACCCTGTTAAGCGGGCTCTGCGAGGACTTGAACGATATCCTCACGCTTGTTTTCTTCACGCCCCAGCCGGCATCCGGCTTTGATCCCGTAACGCTCCTGCCGTATATATACATATATAGATGCTTCTTGCCCAGGACCATCTTGACGTTTTCCATGTCAAAACCGGACCTGTTCTGCTCCAAAGCATGCGGTTTGCAGCGATAAAAAGTTTTAACTTTTGCCCAGTCCCAGAATTTTCCGTCGATATTTACGCACCACGAAGATGCGGCGAGGAAAACGAAAATTAAAATGAGGCTCAGCGGTTTTTTCATTCTTGGTCTTTCCCCTTAAAGAACAGCCAGTTCTTCGGGCCGGCTTTCTTGAACCTGATAAGATGAAAATGGCCGTTCAATTTTTTGCCGTGCAGCGCCATCTCGATCTTTTCGTCATTTAACACTATTGCATCGAATGTTCCCTTGTCCCATATCTCCACTTCTCCCGCCCCGTACTGCCCTTCCGGAATAGTTCCTTCAAAGTCCGCATAAGGGAGAGGATGGTCTTCAACTTCAACGGCCAGCCGCTTGACGGATGGGTCGTTTGACGGTTCCTTCGGGATCGCCCACGACTTAAGGACGCCTTTGTTCTCCAGGCGAAGATCCCAATGTAAATGGCTGGCATTATGTTTATGAATAACGTATTTCATTTGCTGTAGTATTTTCTCATAAAACTGCCCCTGGAAGGGCACAATTCTGCTATCACGCATTCAGGGCATAAAGGCCTCGGCGCTTTACATATGGTTCTTCCGTGGTCGACCAGATAATATGATATTTTTTCCCAGTATTTTCGGGGGAGGATATTCATGAGGTCCTGCTCTATTTTTACGGGGTCGCCGCTCCCGGACAGGCCGAGGCGACGGGATAATCTGCGCACGTGGGTATCCACGGCTATCCCTTCCGATATATGGAAAGCGTTATTCAGGACAACATTGGCTGTTTTCCTTGCCACGCCGGGGAGCTTTACAAGCTGAGCCATAGTATCAGGCACTTTTCCGTTGAATTCAGAGACGAGCATTTTTGCCATGTTGGTTATGTTCCTCGCCTTGTTCCTGAAAAAGCCGGTGGATCTTATCTCCTGCTCAAATGTCCTAACATTGGCCTTCGCGTAATCTTTGGCTGTTCTGTATCTCTTGAAAAGTCTTTCCGTAACGATGTTCACTCTTTTGTCCGTGCACTGGGCGGAAAGGATAGTGGAAACAAGCATTTCAAGGGGGTTACTAAAATGAAGGGCCGTCTTTGCTTCGGGATACTGTTTTGAAAGCATCTCGATAATCTGCAATGCCCTGGCTTCAGGTTTGTTCATACAATGTGGTGATTATATCATAATAAAAATGATGAATTCGGGCAAATCGGGCAATCAACTTTATATCCAGTATTTCGCTTTCTTTTTTTAACACAAAAAATCTCTTCTTACTTTCTTTTGCTTGACCAAAAGTCGTTCCTTAGGCAGATCCGCCTCAGGCGGAAAAGTAACAAAGAAAGGTCAAGGCGGTTTCGAAAGCACCCCTCCTCACGCTTGCTCGCTGGACGCTCGCTTCGCTCCCGCCTTTCCCCGCCTCCCGCGAACCCCTTGCCTCCTGGACGTCGGCAAACGCCCTCCCCACCCTCCCCGACTTTCGGTCGGGGACGTCGAAACCGCCTGAAAACCAAATACCCAAAGCCTTAAATTTCAATATGTCTTTTACCTTAGCGAGCAATGTTCGACCCCGCCGTAGGCGGGGGGGTTTTGCGAGCTTGGGGTACAGGGGCTTGCCCCTGTCGGCGTTCTTTTTCCCATTTTCTTTCGCTGCAGAAAGAAAATGGGCGGGAAAGAAGAAGGGATTTAATTGAAACTGACAAGATAAACACGGAAGGGCAGAGCCCATCGTCACGATCACTCGAGTTGACATAAGGTTGCTCACCGGACCACCCCTGCCCCCATTTTTAACTTTTGCAAAAAATGTGAAATTCCGCGACAAAATAGATGATAAATAGACAAGAAAGGAAACCAACTTCTCAATGAAAGTTCCTGGTA
The DNA here is from genome assembly GCA_043820455.1 of bacterium. GTDB lineage: Bacteria > Margulisbacteria > WOR-1 > CAVSGV01 > CAVSGV01 > JBDRDU01. The sequence continues at coordinate 7,659 of JBDRDU010000031.1, forward strand.
AACACTATTTTTTTGGAATATCTTCACAGCTCCCGCCAAAGCTTGTAGGGCAATTGAAGCTGGCCAATGTAAAACCTTTATGCGTGTTCCCGCCCGGCCAGGCAAAAAGATTCCTTAAAAGCGCATTGGACGGCGGCTTCGGAGGCAAGATCATGCTGATCGGCGGCCTTGCCCGCAATCATCTTTTAGGGAACCACGAACTGCCAAAAGTCGTCTGCAAGGATCTTGATTACCTGATCATTCGCAAATCTACTGATGATAATTCAGCCGTTATTCTAGAAGACATCAAACAACTTCACGATCATCTCAAAACCTCTCGGTTTTGGAAAAAGAACGAGAGAACAAATCTCATTTCCTTTGAAGATCGACCGCTTGATTATCTCGGGGCTATCGATCCCAACGGCGGACGTGTCTATCACCAACCCCCCGGTAAAGAAATAGCGATCTTCTCAAGGGAGGGGATATCCTTGAACATAGATTCCATGGGATTGGTCCCTTTTAATGATAAAAAAGATGATTATATTGGCATATATGACCCCTTAAATGTTGTATCGGGCGTTGACCGCAAAATCGTTGAAGTTTTGCCGTCAAACGAAGCAGAGGTTATTGGACTTATTGCCAGTCAGGTATCACGGCTGAATTTTTTAATTGAATATCTTTCGAACTCCGCCCTTCAAGCGCTGGATAAAAATTTCACTCTCTCGGAGTCATTTATAAAGGCGTTCTTGTACGTTTATACTTTCATAAAAATAGCATCGGTCAATGAAGAGGGTTTTCATCACGCCGCCGGATTGGCAGAATCGGGATTAATAACGAGAAGTGGCAGGTTGACGGAATTATGTGGATTGATCACGCAGTCAATGCGCACAGATAAAAGCTCTCTACCGAAACCCTTATATTCTTCCGCTGTTAAGGATTTTTGCTATCCAAGTATCCCCCAGGCGGAGACCATCCGTTACATCAATACATTACTCACTTCATAGGCCTTGTTCTTTGTGTGCTGACAGCAAAAAGAGCTGAAATTCTTTTCTCCCCAACGTGAAATTTCTCCCTCCTCCTGACGATACATATATGTACGGAAAAATGGACATGAATTTGGCCCCCGGCCAAGGGCGGGGCGATTCCATTAGTTAGGAGACATCTCGTGATAAATAAGGCACATAATTATATAGTTTTATTTACTCAATGCCCGCAAAATATCAGAGCAATAAGAATCCCCTTAGCTAAAATTGTCCCTGTGAACGGAAAGAAACCCGATGTCATAAACCTGGGACAGTTTGTGAAAGCCAATAAGCTGAAAGTGGCGGAGTGCTCAAAACATATAGTGTTAAAATCCGGGAAAGTGGCGGCAGAAATGGTGATAGCTTACCCCACAAACCCTGTCGAAGACCATTTAAGGCGGATCAACCTTGCCCCTAACCTCCTCTCTTTACTTGAAAATAAATCAATAATTCTGGCAGATAAAAATTTAAAGTTAAAAACGGTTGAAAGCTTGTGGGTTTCCTTTTTTGAATTAAAAGATAAGACAATAGCAATGATAGAGCCTTCTGAGTTTCAAGATAAAAAAGTGACCCTTCAGCTTGACGAAGTCAGGCGGGAACTCCAACGAATTCAGGTTATCATAACCAGCCGCCTTCTCCGGGGAAGCAAAACCCAGCCCAGTTTTCTATATAACATAAACAAGCTGGCGTTAATGTTAAAGTCTCTAAATTACTCTTCTTGCCCCGCCCTGAAGGCAGGAAAAGTTACAGATCTGATCGAGGACGTTAAAGAGAAGATTTGTGAGGTTGTAAGAAAACTACAGTCTTTGTCTGCTTTGATGACAAAAAAAGACACTTTAGGATCAGACATTAGGGAACTTTCTGAAAAGCTGAAGGCGGGGGTAAACTCCTTTGAAGAACCACTTATACAAATATGGTGGAAGCTGAACACCTTGATGGTGGCAGAGGAGGCTTTGGAGGAACAAGGCCTATCCCCTCAAAAGCTTCTCGGCCAGGTAGAGCTAGCTCACAACATTATCAAAGAAGTCATTAAAAACCTGGACCAAAAACTTTCCCAAAGCCCCATAAATATAAATGATCTTTTAGAGCCGATCCTGGCCGCGGCGCTTAAAAGAGACACGGCTCTGACCATTGATAAAGACTTGAAGGCCAGTCCGGTTTTCATTATGGCCGCTTCAAATTTAGAAACTGCCTTTTACAATGTAATTCAGCACGCCCTTTATGCCGAACCGGGAAATCCATCTGAAAAGCGGCAGTTAAAAGTAAGGACATTTCTATCCATAGATAGAAGCAAAATGATCATTCAGATATCAAACTCCGGTCCGGGGATCAAGGACCTGCCTAAGATATATAAGGACTTCAGCAGCCAGGGGATCGGATTGGGGGATAAGCTGGCCATCGCCAAACAAGTGATAGAGTATCACGGAGGGCATATCTGGCCGGAGAATATCAGAGAGGTCAAAGAGACTGAGGAACATAAAACAACTCAGGAAGGACACGATGTTAAGTGCGTTACAATAAAAGCGGGCCCGGAGATCAAAGGGGCCAGGTTCACCGTGATACTGCCCGTACACAAAGAAGAAGTAAAAAAATAAGTAAAGAGGAGGCATTTTTTTGGTAAGTTCTATAGGAAAATTCAGCAGGGGGTATAGCAGACTTGCAGTGCCTGAACGGGCCAAGATCATCCTGGGAGACCTTTTTCACGGTAATGCGCCCGGGCATAACCTTCGAGGCAAAGTTAGCGACAAACTGTGGGGTACGGTGAGCTTGTTAGCGTGCCTGGCTAAAACGGACGCCTTAGACCTTAAAATTCAAAAGAAAACCCAAATTTTAGAAGGGGAGATCAAAAAGATGGCCCCACAGCTAAGTGTCATGGCTGAATCAATAACAAGGATCGAGTCAGTGATCACTGAAAAATGGAAGAACGAATTGGCCTCTCTTGATGAACAATTTGAAAAAATGAAACCGCTGATACCGCCCAACTTAGGCATAAAGGAGCTGGATTCGCTTCTTAAAAAGATCTCAGCTCAGGTGGGTTTGGCTCAAGCCCTCGTAAAAGACACCCTGCTGGAGTTGGATGGAAAACTTACCCAAAAACCTGTTGATATAAACAGCCTTTTAGAGGATGTCCTGGGTTCAACGGCATCCAAAGAAGGTTTGGGCATAAAAATCATCAAGAATTTGAAACAGGGTCTGCCGCCTCTTATGGCCACCCCAAATTTTAAAAAAGCTCTTTATTATTTGATCAAAAACACTTTTCAGAGCATGGATAAAACCCATGAAGAGCAATTAACGGTGAAAACTTGTTTATCTGAAAACCTGGAGGAATTTATTATTGAAATATCAGGTTCCAGCCTGGGGATCGAAGAAGAGCTTCTGCCTCATGTTTTTGAACTTCATTACAGCAGGCGCGAGGGATTAAAGATCAATCTGGCCGTCGTAAAGCAGGTGGTGGATGATCACGATGGGCAAGTTTGGGCAGAGAATGTCACAGAAAAGGGAAAGGCCACGGGGGCTAAGTTCACCATAAAATTGCCGATAAATCGGAGAGGAACAGAATGAACAGCACAATAAACATCAACACTTTAAAAGCAAAGGTCGGGCGCACATGGGCCCCTAAAGGCGATCAACCCAAAAAGAGCCTTATAATTTTCACGCACAACCATCAGCCGCTCAGGGTAAACCATCTATTGCGACCTGCGCATACGCTGAACTTCACCTCTCAACCGGAAATGTCCGCCCTCGAAGCATCAGGCGGAAAAGCGGTCAACTGGACGGAATTGATCTACCAGGAGTGCTACCATCCCTTCGTGGGACAGGAGCTCGACACAAGCGTCCAGCGTAGAGTATCATCAGACTACACCCCTGCCCTGCTTGCGCAATTGAACTTCTTCGATCCGGGATTCTCAAGGCAGCTGAAAGACATCAATGATCTGAGCGTAAAAGATAATGACGGGCACGGCAATGCCGCAGCCATTTCCTTCAGCCATGCCATACTCCCCGAGGTCGTGGGAGATGACCAAAAACTGGAGATCATCTGGGGGATCAGCTATTTCAAGAATATTTTCGGGACAGCCCCGGAGATTTTCTTTGCCCCGGAGGCAGCAGTCGACTTGCAAACATTATCGTTGCTTGTCTCATTTGGGATAAAAGGCATTATCCTTTCTCCTCATCAGGTCAAAAGGGTGAAAACTGGGGACATTTGGAACCGCATCGCTTTTGAAAGCGGATTGCCTGTTTTTGATTTCGGTCGGCCTTATAGCATAAATATCGGGAACGGTCAGTCCATTTACGCGCTCTTTTATAATCCATCTCTTGCCAGCGACTTTGCTTTTAAGGACATATTGAATGGCGGAGGTGAAGGGCTTGCAAATGCGATCAATTTTCAACTGGAACACTATCAAACGATAGCCGTAGCCACTGACGGAGAAACCTTTGGACACCACAAAAAGAACGGGATCCATAGCTTGGAAAGATTTTTCGCAATGACGCAGGGAAAACCTCATCAAATAACCAATTTCGGGCGCGTGCTCGCCGAAGCCCTGAAAGAGCCCCGGATGATCGCCGAAGCCGAGATACAATATCCGTCTTCCTGGAGCTGCTGGCACGGTATCGGCCGATGGAGCTATGACTGCGGATGTGCCGGCGACAACCCCTGGCGCGGTCCGCTCAGAACAGCCATAAATAATCTGGCTTCACGGGCCGATGGGTTGTTCTTTAAAGGAACCGATGGTTTTCTCAAGGATGCCGCCGGCGCGAGAGAGAGATACATAAATGTCCTGATGGGGAACCAAACCTTTAAGGACTTTCTCTCTGAAGAGCTTAAAAACGGCAAGCGCTGCCCCTCTTCCAAATTCAAGGATATCTCCATGCTTTTTAACTCACTTCTGCCTAGGCTTACAATGAAAACCAGCTGCGGCTGGTTCTTTGAAGGGATGGGGCTTGAAACAGGGCTTAATCTGGCAGCAGCAGCCGACCTGACAAGGATATTAAGCCCTCTGGACCCTCAGCTTGAAATAGATTTTGCTTTGGAGCTGGCAGGTATTCAAAATAGCCCCAATTACAAAGAAAGAGGACAGGTTGTCAATGCTGCGGTAGCTTATCGTTTAGCAAAAGAAGATCAAAGTTTTTGGCAGAAAGAATTGCAAAATATAAAGAAGGATCTGTAATGGATATACGCAAGGTAAACAGGTTTAATACAGGGTTTCATCCAAACCCAATAATAAGGAGTGGCGGTCTGCAGGCCGGCAAACGGTTTTACAATGATGCTTATATTAAATATAGCAAACTCTTCGTTCGCCTTAAGTTGCTGGAAATACGGGGATCAGGGAAGGATATATTCCAAGCTTTGGGAGGAAACAAACCATTAGCAAATGCTATCCGGGCAAAGATTACCATCCCGGACTTTGGAAAGTTAACTTTGGCTATTCAAAAGTTAACCAAGGAGCAAATGGGCCAGGAAATCTCTAGTTACCAGAGTGCGGACGATTATATATCAAAAAAATATCCCGCCCTTTCCGGGGATGATTTTGGGCCGGTTTTCGACCAGATAATAGGGCTGTTTAAAGAAGCTGGGAGGAACAATGTTACGTATGCCGCGCATATGTTCATAGATAAAACATCAGAAAATGTTCGGAAATTTATATTCCAGGCCAAGCAAGCTATCCTCTCCGAGTATCCCGAGTGGGTAAAGGTTGCCGCTGATATTATGCCGGCAGTAATGGAAAGGACAAAGCTGGAAGCTCTTAAAGAATTTATCGACTGTTTTGGGCGCGGAAAAGATCGTCAGAGAAGACAAGACCTAATAGGAGCGGAAACGGCCTTTCTAAGGGCCATAGAACTTGCACCCGAGGATCCGGCCCCCTATGTCAATCTCGGCAAGATCTATTGTGATCGGGGGGAATTTGAAAAAGCTTTACGCTATCTCCAGAAAGCCATAGATCTGAATCCCGCTTCAGATTGGACCTTGCGTAGAGTAGGAGCCATCCACCGCGAGTTAGGGAAACAGGAGTTACATCAAGGATGTCATAAAAAAACTACAGAGGAACTGGCTTCAGCTTTCGGGGAACTGATCTTAGCTGAAGAATATTACCGAAAAGCTTTGATGGTAGCCCCTAAAAATAATTTTGCTTTATCCGAGCTTGCCGATACTTTGTTGATAGAAGGGGCATTTGCAAAAGACCCGTTGGCAAAAGAAAAATATGAGGAGGCTTGGAAACTTCTTTTTAAGTCCCTAAAGATCGACCGCTCCAGCAAATTTACCCGTGCGGCGTTTTTTACCCTGGCTGAGGCCTTTTATAGGCAAAAGGAATGGAAAAAGGTTACGGATATTCTTGAAGCGCTCACTAATGCAGGGGTTGATCACTTTAAAAATTTGGCGATCTTTTGTGAAGCCTACTTTTACCAGGGTAATTATAATAAAGCCATAGAGTACCTTGAAAAAGCGGCAGGGATCGCGATAGAAAATCCTAAAAGTGGGATAGAAATTTATGAATGGTTAGCCAGGGTTTACAGTAAGTTGGACGATCGCCAAAAGGAACAATCCTGCCGTGAGAAGATCCTGGAACTGCAGAAACAGTTGAAAACGGACATTTAAACCTTTGGTCTGTTCATGGATTTTTCTTCTTTTCCAACCGCGCTTCAATATCCTGCAACATCAATTCAAGGATAAACTTCCACTGGTCATCACCAAGTCCTTCATGATATTTAAGGCCGCTCTCGAGATCTTTCTTGGCAAGGACATAATATTCTATGGATTTTTCCTTTAACCCCTGCCCTTCCAGTCTTTCGGCCTCCCGCCTGTAAAGCACAGCACGCGTATAAAAGAGCTCCTTAACGACAGGATTTTGAGCTATGCCTTTAGTAGCTGCTTCAAGCGCCTCGTCATAACGTTCCAGGGTAATAAGGTCGCCGGCAAGCTTTACCCAAAGGATCGGCTGCGATTTGGGGTTACATTCTATTGATCGGCGATAAAATTTGATGGCATCTTCATGCATTTTCCGGAGATCAAAGACTCTGGCCAGGCCGAAGCTGGCGGCCGCCGATCTGGGATTTTTGTCTAATTCTTTTGAAAAAGCCCGCTCAGCCAGCAATAAATTTCCTCCAGAGCCATTCGATACATATTGCTCTCCCAGATCTACCAGCCCCCCCGATTTACGCAAAGACCAGGCCTGCTCTTGGTCAGCGGAAACAATGACATCAAGGAATTCTTCCAGTGCCTTTTGGCTGTCAGAAAAAAGACGGAATTCCGGGATGGCGGAAACAAGCGGTTGGAGGCCAAGCCGGGCACTGCCTATCTCCTTCGAGAAAGCGGCTCCAGATACCACCCCTCCTACTTTATCCAATATTTCCTTGGCTTCTGCATATTTATTCTGCTCAGTGAGAACTTCTCCTAAATAGAGGTAGGAAAGAGCTATGTCAGGAAATTTCCTGATAAGCAGCTTAAGAAAACCTTCGGCTTCTTTAAGATTTTTCAAGTGATAAGAGCAGGCCGTGTTGTTGAATAGAACGGCTGGGCTGGCAGATAACACAAGCATTTGATTGAATTCTTTTGCAGCTTGTTCGAGAAGATCAATGCGGGTTTGCCTTCCTTCCCACTCCCTGAAAAGTTTTTCGCCTTTGGCGAAATGTTTTCGCAGGCCTTCAGTCTGGGATTGGAACGAGGAAGGATCTATTTTTGGCCCGCTGATGGTCGGGATCAGCGAGGGCTTGCCTTTCAAAAAATTAAAATTTAAACCTAAAAAATTGACCCGGGCGCCCGTTCGCAATTCCCCGGGAAACCGGTGAAATATCAGTGATTTTTGCAGTGACCGCGCTATTTCCACAAATTTCTCCTTCATCTATATTGTCGTGATAAATCATCAAAAATTTCACTGGATATGCTAAAATAACGCCATGTATCAAATGCTGAACATTCCTCTGAACGCGGAGGAGCACCCTACCTGGCATAATCTTCTCAAGTTCCCCGTTTACGCGCGCAGGGATTGGGTCACCAAGCATCTGGACAAGATCATTGCAACACTTAAGAGGGTCCTTTCCGACAAGAACGCCCTGCTGAACATAGCATCCAACAACCACAAGATGCCCTGGGACGCCATCGGCTTTATATGCCTTAACGACAATCTTTACAAAGAAGCGGAAACGATATACGACAATGTTTTCAGGAAATTCCAGGACATAAAGGCGGACGCCACCATCCCGCTCTACAACCGCGGCATCGCAAGGTTCCTGCAGGGCCGCTACAAGGACGCTTACGAGGATTTTAAGCTTGCGAGGAAGAACGATCCCCATTTCTACGACAAAGGCAGTTTGACCTTCGGAGCGATAAAGTACATGGACGAGGTCATTTTCCCCACGCGCGAAATGATAAAAAAGAACCAGGAAAAGCTCATGAAGGACCTGAACATGCCGAAAATGGCGGACGACGTAGCCGGCCCGAACAAGCTGAAGATAATAAGGAAATGGAATTCTTCAACCCCTCTTTACTCTCCGGCACCCAGCCTCGGCGGAGGCTACTATTTGACCCTGAAGGACTCCCGCGGCCAGACAAAGGGAATCGTCATTGATCCTGGATATAATTTCATGGAAATATTCAGGGAACAGTGCCTGGGGATACAGGACATAGACGCCATCATAATAACGCACGATCATGACGACCATTCGGAAGCGGTAGAGGGGATCCTGAGTCTGGTGGCAAAATACAACGACTACAGGATAAAGGGCCCATTAAAGGTTCTGGATATTTTCGGATCCCCCGGCGTGATGTTGAAATACCAGGGGGTTTTCAATAAGACGGACAAACAGGGAAATAAAGAGATAAATTTCCGCCTGATGGTCCCGGGAAACAAGATAGTAGAGGTGGACAGCGTCCCCACGATGGAAAAATACGGGTTCAACCTCCTTGTAAATCAGGCGTATCATCCCGAATTATGGACCAACCAGGAATCCGCGGTTGGCGTGACCATTGACACGAATATCATCCACAAACATCACCCTCTCAAGATAGGGATAACGGGAGACACGCGTTACGAGACCTTCATCGGCAACCAGTACCAGGACGCCCAATTGCTCATGATAAACATAGGGTCCATAGAAAAAGAGGAAGGAAAACTCCTCCACTCCCACCTGGGACTTTGCGGCTGCATCAACCTGCTCAAGGAAGCGCGGCTTGGAAAACCGCTTCTTGCCATCCTCACCGAGTTCGGGGAGGAATTTAGGGGCAAGAGAAAGACAATAAGCAAGATTATCGAGCTTTGGGCGCAGCCGATGGAACCCCAGCTCATAAATCACGATTTCCGCGTCGTCCCGGCTGACCTTAAC
>JBDRDU010000032.1:0-4906 GCA_043820455.1 bacterium
CAGAGCAAATTAAAAGAAAAAGGTTTTTCAGAGAAAGACATTAAGATACTTGAAAAGGCCGTAAAAAGATCCTTGACGACCGATCCAGTTTTCAAGCCTGACAGCTTTATGCAGCGAATGGCCTCCACGGAGAACGTATTCCAGCTTCCTGATGAGCCGGAGCAGTTGAGCCGTATGTCAAAGGAAAACATTAAAGAGGATGTTCAAAGGCCGCAGATTGAGCAGGGGAAAAAGGAAGCAAAAGAAAGGCAGTTAGAGGGTCAGCAGAAGAATGTGGACATGAAGAAACTGATGACTTCCTCGGACGTGAAGGAAGCGGTCCAGCAGTATTCAAGCGCTTACGCGCAGAAAGCCCAGCAGTCAAGCCCGGAAGCGAACGAACAGCTTAAGGATGCGCAGAGCAAATTAAAAGAAAAAGGTTTTTCAGAGAAAGACATTAAGATACTTGAAAAGGCCGTAAAAAGATCCTTGACGACCGATCCAGTTTTCAAGCCTGACAGCTTTATGCAGCGCATGGCCTCTTCTGAGAACGTATTCCAGCCTGCTAATGAGCCGGAATGGATCGACCGTATGTTCGAAGGGAACATTAAAGATGACAGCTTAGAGGCAAGGGACAACATACAAAATAAAGATGTTCAAAAGCCGCAGATTGAGCAGGGGAAAAAGGAAGCAAAAGAAAGGCAGTTAGAGGGTCAGCAGAAGAATGTGGACATGAAGAAACTGATGACTTCCTCGGACGTGAAGGAAGCAGTCCAGCAGTATTCAAGCGCTTATATACAGAAAGCTCTTATGGCAAATCCGGAAGCAAATGAAAACCTCAAGGATGCGCAGAGCAAGTTGAGAGAAAAAGGGTTTTCAGAAAAGGACATAAAGATACTTGAAAAGGCCGTAAAAAGCTTATTGAAGACCGACCCTGTCTTTAAGTCCAACACATTTATAGAGCAGATTTTTTCTCCAACAAATACTCAGCAGCTTGCCGATGAGCCGGAGCAGTTTGGCCGTATTTTTGAAAAGGATGTCAGGGAGAAGAGCGAAAAAAGCGAGGATGGTCAGAAAGCGCAGGTCAGGCAGGGAGAAAAGGAGCATCATTTAGAGAGCCGGGAGAAAAAAACGGGCATTAAAAAGCACGAGAATTCGGCGGAATTGAAGGAGGCAATGCAGCAGCATTCGAGCGCCTTTGCACAGTTCATTGTCGCGGCATCGCCGGAAGCCAGGGAGAGGCTGGAAGACGCAAGGGACAGGTTAAGAAAGAAAGGATTTTCCGAAAAGGATGTTGTCAGCATTGAAAGGTCCGTAAAAAACTCTGCCAGGGCGGAATATGCATCCAAGATCCAGGACAGCTTTGTACACCACATGTTCTCTCCAAAGAATACTTTCCAGTTCATCGTGACATCAAAAAATCTTAATAATACCTTCGAAGAGGCGATAAAGAACGAACAGCTCTCGGGTATCAGCAATGACCAGCAGGACATAAAGAATGCAATGGGGCGCGTTGCCCAGGCATCCCACGAAGAGATAAAGGATTTCATAAATGAGGCAGTGGAAGGCAAGCTTATGGAACGCCACATTTCCGGCAAGAACAACAGGAATGATGTCAAGAAACTCGTTGAACTGGGCTATAAGGTCGGGTTTAACTTTGAGAGCTTCCTGAAGACATGGGAGAAGAAAAAATTCGATCTTGGTTTGTTTGTCATGGAGATTGAGAATGCCAATAGGGCGGAGAATGCGGGCGAGATATCCATAGGGGAGGTCAATGCCGGCGGGGTGAACGACAAGCATGGATATGAGATGACGAAAGATGAGGAAAGAGAGCTCCTGATAAACCAGATCAGGGCGGAATACCTTAAAAAAGCCATTACAGGAGATCCTTTCGCGATATTCACCTTTGCCCCGAAGATAAGGAAGCTTAAGAACGGCCTGATAAAACTGGGACTTGAGACGGAAGATTTTAACAAGATAGAAAAGGAAGCCAAAGTTCTTGCCAGGTACAGGACGCTTGAGATGCTTAAAGAGGCCTTTTTGGAAAGGTCAACGTATTATGAGCTTTCGGGCCCTGCGTACAATCTACTCAAGAACAAGATAAAAGGACTGGTATCAAATCTTAAAAATCTTGATATGGACCTTACGAGAGAGGAGCTTGATGTCTTAAGGGACGGGACCAACAGGCAGATGCACGACCATACGATCATTGAGCTGAAGTCCGCCGCGTCAATACTTGAAAATCACGATAATCCGGCGATAAAGGAAAAAATTACGTTGATTAAAAAACTTATACAGCGCCTTAAAGAGGAATCCGGCTTCAGCCATGGGGTTGGGGAGGACATTGATGAGATAGTATTCAGGCATGAAAACGACCGGAAAGCGGTCAAAGAACACGCCTAATTTAGGAGAGAAAACATGCAATTTATGGCTAGTTATTACGATATATATATAGGAGAGGGTGTCAGGGCATCAGGGGATCAGGGATAGAGGAGAAGAAAATGAGTAATTTTGGTTTAAATTTAGGTGCAAGCAAAATTATTAATAGCAAGGGTATTGCTGTTGCGGGCGTGAAAACACCAGCAAGAACGCGTGCCCCATTTTCTTTGTCGTTGATCCCCAATCAAGATTCAGTAAGCATTTCAAGTAATAGTGGCAGGAGTTTGAAATTATCTTGGGACGAGCTTATGAAGTCAGCCTTTAACATACGTGACAGATTTTTTGGTAGCACAATTGCAAAAGCGCGAGAAGCTATCAAAGAAAACAAAGAGATCATAAAACAAGTTGATAAAAGATTGGACAACGACAATTTATCTGAAGCCGACAGAGCAGCGCTGATTGAAGTAAAGCGCAATTCAAAAACTGAGATCAGAGAATTAATAACCGCTATAAAAACTACAACTGTTTGGTCTGTGAGGGTGGTCCTCGTCTTGAAGTTTGCTTCATTAAAAGATCAAGCTACTGATGACGATAAAGCTGAATTTGCTGACGCAACTATGGAGTCCAATAAAGCTGCGGTAAGAGCATCTACCCTTGAAGAGCTGATAAATTCCCAGAAAGACATTGCGGCTGAGTCCGAAGGTTTAAAGGAGATCATCCAATCTATTGAAAATGAGGCCCTTAGGGTGTCATTACTGGCGACATTCAATGCTCATAATTTAGTCCTTGCAAAGATGATCGCAGATAAGATATTGCCGCCGGAAAATGCGACAGAAGTCGATTATGCCGGTGCTTCTCAATTCATAAAGGGGATATTTGGGCTCCCCATATTCACGATAACTTCGGAGCTTACCCAGAAGATATTAGATAAGATCACCGAGAACAACGAAATGAACAGGAGAGCCGATGACTTAGCGTACCAGAAACAATTGAAGGAAAAGAAATATCAAAGCATCCAAGATTTGAAAGTTGCCCTTAGGAAAAGCGTGGAAAAACTGACGTTATTGAAGAACTATGAGAATAAGCTTTCCGAGGTCCCGGACGATGACAAGATCAAGATACTTTCGCAAATATTAAGCCAGATACAAAAGCCCAATCCGCTAGTTTTATCCTAATAACACCCGCTTCCTTTGATCCTTTTTTCACCCAAGAAGCCCGTGCTGTTTAATAGCGTCACTATGGGAATATGATCGTATTCGATCAAGTTAACGCAGCAGTTATCCTGCTTTATCCTCCAGAAAGCATTAAGGTCAATGCGCAGATAATGGAATAATATGGTCCTGTTCAATCCGCCGTGGCCCACAATGCAAATGGTCCGGCCTTTGTGCTTTTTAATAAGAAGCTCGATCGCTGTGACCGCTCTTTTTTGGAGCTTCTCCAACGGCTCCGCTTTGGGAATGCGGGTCTTTCCGGGATTTATCAGCCAGCTTTCATAGATGTCGGCATATTTCTTTTTTATCTCCTCAAATCTCATGTTTTCCCATGCGCCGTAGTCCCTCTCGATCAATTCCGGAACCCTTGTGACGTCAAGCTTGTGAGGTTTGGCTATGATCCTGGCAGTTTCATATGACCTGCTTAATGTTGATGAGTAAATGGCGGCAAAAGGTTCATTTGACAGGAAAGTTGCCAGCTTCCGGCTTTCGGTAAGCCCCAGCTCGCTCAGGTGCGATTCCCCCTGTCCCTGATAGCGCTGTTCTATGTTTGCCTGGGTTTCTCCGTGGCGGATCAGGAATAATCTGGCAGGCATATGTCAGAGCTCTTTTTTGATGCGTTTTTCCAGGGCCTTGTATTCCTGAAGTATTTCTTTTGGAAGGGCTTTTCCGAATATCTCGAAGAACCTCTTCTGGTTCTCAAGTTCCGCCAGCCACTCCTGCTTTTTTATCTCAAAAAGCTTCTTCATTGCGAACTTTGGCAGCTTCAGTCCTGTCATGTCAAGATCTTTTATGTTCGGTATGTATCCAATAGGTGTTTGAACGGCATCAACCTTCGATCTTGAGCGGTCGATTATCCATTCAAGAACCCTAAGGTTCTCGCTGAATCCCGGCCAGAGGAAATTGCCTTTCTCGTCGGTCTTGAACCAGTTAACGTGGAATATCTTTGGCGGCCTGTTCATCAGTTGTCCCATTTTCAGCCAGTGCCCGAAGTATTCCGCCATGTTGTATCCGCAGAAGGGGAGCATTGCCATCGGGTCCCGCCTCAGTTCGCCCTGCTTGCCGTACTGCGCCGCGGTCCTCTCCGATGCCATTGTGGCGCCTATGTATACTCCGTGCTGCCAGGTCGTGGCTTCATAAACGAGAGGAGCTGTGGTCGCGCGCCTGCCGCCGAATATGATGGCGCTTATCGGTACCCCCATGATGATGCTCGATCCTGTTGGTGATGGACGGACATTGATTTATCGGGACCGTAAATCTGCTGTTTGGATGGGCTCCTCTTATATGATTTCCTCCTTCATCCAGCAATCCCGGTTTCCATGCCTTTCCTGTCCAAT
>JBDRDU010000033.1:0-18162 GCA_043820455.1 bacterium
AATACTTTCTAACGCCAAAGGTCATCCTTAACAATATAACTGACGGCGGGACCATTTTGGAATTTGACCTGAACGTGGGGCACGAATTCTGATCTAGAACGCGAACTTTTCCGGGTGCGACATCTTATACATTACGGGGCCTGTAAGCAGCTTGGGGAAGAAGAACGTGGATTTCTGGGGCATTTTCTCATATTTGCTCGCTAATGCGATAACTTGTTCCACCTTTATCGGGTTCATGAAAAAAGCAAGCTGATACTTGCCTTCGGCTACCAGATCAAAAGCTTCTTCGTCGTTGTGGACGTATTTGATCATGTTCTCCGCTTCGATGTCTTTCTCCGTAATGCCGAGGACTTCTTTTATCACCAGCGAGTGAAGTATGGTTATATCGAGCTTTTTCCATCCTTTCGGCTTATCGGCAGTTATGTATTTCTCGATTATCTTTTCGTTCTTCAGCTTCAACAAGGAATATTTGTTCTCTCCGCAAAGATACATCCCGAAGAAATGCTCGCCCTCCTGGGCCTTTGACATAAGTCTTAACAGCCTTTTTCTCGCGGACGCCTCGTCTTTTTTGGCGAACTTTATATCTTCAATGTCAAAATAATCCACAAGCCTGTTCTCAAGATTGATCTTCTCCTTTAAATTCAGGTTCAATACCAGCCTGTGGATCGGCATTATGATAAGGCCTTTGTCGTAAATATTCGTAAAATACATCATTATGAAATTATAAGGTTCGTCCCCGGTCGATTTCTGGGCCCTTGTCCTCATTTCACTGCTGTATTTAAGGGATGCTTCATACCTGTGATGGCCGTCGGCGATGAACACCTGCTTGCTTAGCATTTCCTTTGCTATCTTATTGATGACCGTCTTGCTGGAAATTTTCCAGAGCTTGTTGTGGATGCCGAAAACATCCCTTACCTCAACGATCGGCTTCCTTTTTATGTTCTTCTTTATTATTTGGGGGATATTTTCGTCTTCGTCGACATAGAGAGTGAATATCGGCTCAAAGTTCGCGGCTGTCGCCTTAAGCAGGGACAGCCTGTCCATTTTCGGTTTTGGCAGGGTGTTTTCATGAGGATAGACCCTGCCGGTTGACAGATCTTCAAGCTTGAAAAGGGCTATAAAGCCGAGCCTGACGTATTTTTTGCCTTTGTAAGTAAATCTTTGTTCATAAGCGTATATCGATTCTTCTTCGTCCTGCGTAAATATGGCGTTCTTGAGCCAGGCGGTGAAAAACCCATCAGCTCTTGTGTATTTGTTATTGAACTCGGAATCCCCGGAAAAATCTTTTCCAAGGGTTAACCTTATGCAGCTATACGGGCTGGTCTGGTAGAATTTTTCCTGCTCTTCTTTTGATATTATATCGTAAGGAGGGATCATTACTTTTGAAAAATTCCCGACCTTTTTCTTGTTGTAGGTGACCCCGTGAAAGGGGAAGATCTTTGCCATAGCTGAATTAATTATAACATGCCTGTCAAATTGGCCTTGTGGACGGTTGAAGCAATGTGTTAGAATGGCAAAAAGTTAGGATATTTTTATGATAGAAACGCCAAAAACCGAGGATAAAATAAAGGAATTCCTGGAAGTTTTCAAGAAGCTTTCCGGAGACGAGAAGGTCTGTTTTTTGGCCCAGATCGACAAGGTCTTGGCCGAAAAAAATGAGAAGGATAAAAAGATCTTTATGGCGCTGATGAAGGCCGCAAATGACGGCGTGTCCCATGAAGAGGCCATCCTGAGAATGAAGAAGGTGTAATGATGGAATACAAACAGGCCCGAAAAGTATTGATATATACTTTATTCCTGAACTGGCTGGTCGCGCTGGCAAAGTTGTCATATGGCATCTTGACAAGAAGTGCCAGCATGACCGCGGACGGCTTGCATTCTTTTGCTGACGGGACCAATAATATAGTGGGATTGGTGGGATTTTATATTGCTTCAAGGCCCGTTGACAAAAGCCATCCGTATGGCCATGAAAAATATGAAACGTTGACCGCGCTCGGCGTCGGAGGGATATTGCTTCTCGTCGCCTTTAACATACTCAAGAACGCGGTCCAAAGGTTCAATAACCCTGTTATTCCCGAAGTGAATGCCGGAAGCTTTATAATAATGATCATCACCGTTGCCGTAAATATCTTTGTTATGACGTATGAGCACAGGGAGGGGAAGAGGCTGAAAAGCGATTTCCTTGTTTCGGATTCTTACCATACAAGGAGCGATATCCTGGTTTCAGGTTCTGTAATTGCCACTCTCATCGCGGTGAAGCTCGGCATACCCATTATCGACACGGTAGTAGCCGTATTGATCGCTTTCTTTGTAGGGTTTTCCGCTTTCGAGATCTTATGGCAGACTTCAAAGGTCCTGTCCGATGCCGCCGTTATACCCCCAGAAACGGTAAAGAATATTGTCATGGGCTTTAATGAGGTTGTAAATTGCCATAATATAAGGACCAGGGGCAGGCAGGACAATATATGCGTCGATCTTCATATCTGGGTAAGGCCTACAATGCAAATAGACATGTCCCACGAACTTGTCCATAAGATAGAGAAAAAATTAAAAGAAGAGATCCCGGACGTAAGGGAAGTGATAATCCATATAGAGCCGGTCCAGAAGTAATGTTTAAAGATCTATGTGCAGGCCGCCGGTCATGTTCCCGCCGATAGTATAAAAGCCGGTTTCCATGTGTCTTGTATCCGGCAGAACATATTTGGCTTCAACCCCCACATTGAATGTTTGGAAACGGATGGCGATCCCGGCAAGAGCATTCAATCCGGTTGAAGAATCAACTGTCCCATCCGTATTCTTTTCGTAAAGCCCAACCCCTCCTCCAAGATAAGGATCGACCATGGAAGCACCCAGAAGATGGCCTATTAATGTAACAGCCAAAGAGGTCATGGAATATTTATGGGCAGCTGCCTGGTAGCTTGAATTGTCCAAGTCGCCTCTTATACTTAAATAAGGTCCGATCCTGTAAGTTGCGTCAATGCCCGTCATTAAGGTGTTTCCTCCGCCTTCAGGGGGATAATAGAACGAAGCATGCGTTCCGATATCAAGATCCGCGGCAGATGCGCCAACGCACATTAAGATGACCACAAAAGTTGTTGCTAGTATTTTCCTCACGATGAAATTATAATACAATATATCCGGGAGGAAGTAAATGTTGCGCCATATAAGACTGACAGACATAATGGAAAAGTGGCATATAAAAAATATTCAGGAAGTCGAAAAAGCCTTGGAAACCAATGTAATTTCCGGGCTCAGCCGGGAAGAAGCAGCCAGGCGGCTTCAAAAGTTCGGGCCCAATAAGTTAAAAGAAATTAAAAAGAGAACCGCTCTGATAATGCTCCTGGATCAGTTCAAAGACTTCATGATCCTGGTCCTCATCGCGGCTGCCATTATCTCTGGTTTTATAGGAGAACCAATAGAGACCGCTGCGATTATAGTGATTGTTGTCCTGAACGCGGTTCTCGGGTTTGTCCAGGAATATCGAGCCGAGAAAGCCATAGCTGCTCTTAAAGAAATGGCTGCTCCCGTTGCCACGGTTATTCGAGAAGGAATGCCCAAAAATATTCCTGCATCTGAGCTTGTTCCCGGAGATATGGTTATTTTGGAAGCCGGAAAGATTGTTCCCGCTGACTTGAAAGTTACTGAATCCGCACAACTAAAGATAAATGAGGCATCCTTAACCGGAGAATCTGTTCCGGTAGAAAAGCAGGTTCAGCCCTTAACGGATCCCCTGCTCCCGCTTCCAGACAGAAAGAACATGGCGTACAAAGGAACCATAGTTACCTATGGAAGAGGGACAGGGCTTGTGGTAGCTACTGGCATGGACACCGAGTTGGGCCGGGTGGCAACGCTGCTTCAGGAAGAGGAGGGGGTAAAAACACCCCTCCAAAAAAGATTAGCCAGTTTTGGCCAGGTACTTTCGCTGGCAGTCCTTTTTATCTGTGCGGTTGTTTTTGGCCTTGGTATTCTTAGAGGAGAGCCACCCCTCTTAATGCTCCTGGTGGCTATTTCCCTGGCAGTTGCGGCTATACCGGAGGCGCTGCCGGCAGTGGTGACTATCTCTCTGGCTTTTGGGGCAAAAAACATGGTAAAGAAAAATGCTCTAATCAGAAAGCTCCCGGCAGTGGAAACGCTGGGTTCGGTCACCTATATTTGTTCTGATAAAACCGGTACCCTCACCCTTAACAAAATGATAATTGAAGAGGTATGGGTAGACGGGAAGGTGCTTAAGGCAAACGAGGTGAGAGCAGAATCCAGTTCTTGGGTTTGGCTGTTAAAGGGAATGGCCCTCAGCAACGATGCTAAGGTAGATGCGGAAAGAGTGGTGATTGGCGACCCTACGGAGGCAGCCCTCTTTTCTTTCTCAAAAGAAAATGGTTTTGATAAGACAGAATTGGAAAAATCCTTTTCCAGAGTGGCTGAAATACCCTTTGATTCCGAAAGAAAATGCATGACTACCGTTCATAAAGGAAGGGAAGAATTCGTTTCTTTTACTAAAGGAGCTCCGGAGATTTTGATTGAAAAATCAACCGGCATACTTACCTCTGAAGGGTTAAAAGCTATCGACCGAAAGATAATTTTAGATGCCAATGAAAAAATGGCCGCTGACGGCCTAAGAGTTCTCTGCCTCGCTATGAAAAAATGGGAAAGTCTTCCCGAAAATATCTCCCCTGAAGATTGTGAAAGCGAGCTTATTATTTTAGGTCTCGTTGGAATGTTAGACCCTCCCCGCGGCGAAGCAAAGGAGGCGGTAGAACAATGTAAAAAGGCAGGAATAATCCCCGTGATGATAACCGGCGACCATCCCTTGACCGCCAGAACCATAGCCGAAAGGCTGGGCATCTTGGAGGATGATTCTGAGGCGGTGATTACGGGGAGCGAGCTTGAAAGATTGTCTTTGGATGAGTTCGAAAAAAGAGTCGAACACATTAGAGTCTATGCCAGGGTTGCGCCCGAACAGAAACTGAAAATAGTTAAGGCACTCCAGGATAAGGGACAATTTGCTTGCATGACCGGAGATGGGGTCAACGATGCTCCTGCCTTAAAGAGAGCTGATATAGGCGTAGCTATGGGCATTATCGGAACAGATGTGGCGAAAGAATCTGCCCATATGATCCTTCTCGATGATAATTTCGCCACCATTGTCAAAGCCGTAAAGGAAGGAAGAAAAATTTTTGATAACATCCGCAAGTTTATAAAATACACCATGACCAGCAATTCCGGGGAAATATGGGTCATCTTTCTGGCGCCGTTTTTTGGCCTTCCCCTTCCTCTTCTTCCGGTTCACATTCTCTGGATAAACCTGGTTACTGATGGACTGCCCGGACTTGCTCTTTCTGCTGAACCTGCTGAAAGAGGAATTATGCAGAATCCCCCCAGGCACCCGAAGGAAAGCATTTTTGCTCATGGTCTGGGCTGGCATATTATCTGGGTGGGTCTCTTAATGGGCTTTACTTCCATAGTTACCCAGGCTTTCTCCCTTTCTTTAAACTTCCACTGGCAAACCATGGTCTTTACGGTTTTGTGTCTCTCTCAAATGGGACACGCCTTGGCCATACGTTCGGAAAAAGAATCTTTATTCCGCCAGGGGCTGCTGTCAAACCGGTTTTTGTTGGGCGCAGTACTTCTAACTTTATTTTTGCAATTGGCTACCATATACATGCCCTTCTTTAACTCTGTATTCAAGACTGAACCTCTCTCTTTTGGAGAGCTTTTAATAACCTTAATTCTTTCTTCAGTCGTTTTTGTTTCAGTTGAGATCGAGAAGATTTTTAAAAGAAGGAGACATGATATGATGACACTAGAACAGGACTCACTTTGGTGCAGTCACTGACTAATATCGGAGGTAATTTGAACAGGATATTTGAGGGATTATCAATCTTAAGCGATATTCCCTGTCAGGACCTCGATTATCCTTTCCAGGTCTTCCTGTGAGAAGTAATTGATCTCTATCCTTCCCTTTTTAATGGATCCCTGTATCCTAACACGTGTTCCAAGATGCGTGGTCAGCAATTCCGTCAGGTCTACCAGTTCCTCGTTCTTGGTGGGTTTTCTTTTCCTTGCGCCTGTCCCGTCTTCTTTCCCGCCGTGAACGACCTGTTCAACATCCCTTACGGAAAGGTTGTTCTTTAATATTTCTTTCCATAAAGAAAGCCTTTCCGCTTCGGTTTCGAGCGAAAGGAGCGATCTTGCGTGCCCCGCGCTTATTTGCCCCCTCCTTATGCTTACCTGTATCTCCCGCGGCAATTCCAGCAGTCTCATCATGTTCGCGACAGTGGACCTGTCCCTGCCTACTTTCCTGGCGATGTCCGCTTGTGTCTGGTGGAATTCAACGGAAAGTTTCGAATACGCCTCGGCCTCTTCCATGGGATTCAGATCTTCCCTCTGCAGGTTCTCGACAAGCGCGATTTCAAGAGATTCCTCATCAGAAAAATCCTTTATTATCGCGGGTAATATCGTCAATCCCGCTTTTCTTGCCGCCCTCCAGCGCCTTTCTCCCGCGACCAATTCATATTTCCCGTTCTTCAGACGGGCAAGTATCGGTTCGATCACTCCCTGGGACTTTATTGATTCGGCAAGTTCCGTGAGGGTTTCCTGGGGAAATTCCGCCCGCGGCTGCCTGGGATTCGGAACGATCTTGTTGATATCGATATTTAAGATCGTCCTTCCGCCGGTAAGAACGCTGTTGTCGGGGATCAGCGCGGACAATCCTTTTCCCAGCCCTCTTTTTAACATGATCTTTTCTGCTGCCTCCTTAAATATGCCCGTCCAGGATCTCCCTGGACAGATTTTCATATGCTATCGCGCCGTTAGATGAAGGATCATAGAACACTATCGGCTGCCCGAAAGACGGCGCTTCCGCCAGCCTAACATTTCTCGGGATCATTGTCTTAAAGACCTTTTCGCCAAAATGCTGCCTGGTCTCATCCGCCACCTGCTCCGACAACAATGTTCTCGAGTCGTACATTGTAAGCAAAATTCCGCATATTCGCAAGTCAGGATTCAGGCTTTTCTTTATCAATTCTATGGTTTTTACGAGCTGGCTCAAGCCTTCCAGTGCGTAGTATTCGCATTGGATGGGGATTATCACCTGGTCAGCTGCCGTGAGTGCATTAACGGTCAAAAGCGAGAGGGAAGGGGGGCAATCTATGATGAGATAGTCATAATTCTGCCTTAAATTCATAACGGCGGTCTTTAATCTGGATTCCCTTGCTTCCATTTCTGTAAGTTCCACTTCCGCTCCGGCAAGGCGCGCCGTTGCGGGCGCTATTTCAAGCCCTGCGATCGAAGTGGGCTTTATGATGCTTGAAAATTCAACGCCGTTGATGATCACATCATACATGCACGCGCTGATGTCGTTCCTGTCCACGCCGAGCCCTGACGTGGCGTTTCCCTGAGGGTCGGAATCGATGAGAAGTATTTTTTTGCCGAATGTAGCGAGGTATGACGCCAAATTAACGGCAGTAGTGGTCTTTCCGACCCCGCCTTTCTGGTTAACTGTAGCGAAAATAGTGGACATTGCCCGTGATTATATCACATTCAGGAAGAGCTAGAGAGGCCTTTTGCCCGGGGTGCCGGCGCGCCTGGGAAATTCTTTCGGAGTGGGATTTATTTTCTCAATGACCACCAGGAAGCCCGACGGCACTTTTATCTGTTCCTTTAAGCGGCCGCCAAGAATTTTCATAGCGGACATGGCCGAGGAGAGCTCTTCTTCAATGTCAGGGCCTTTTTGTGCAATGAACGATCCGCCGACCTTTACAAATGGCAGGCAGTACTCGTATAGGACATTCAGCTTTGCCACAGCCCTTGATACTGCGAGATCAAATTGTTCCCTGCGGTCTTTTGCGACATCCTCGGCCCGGCCGCAGATGGCTTCAGTATCGATTAACTTCAAGGTTCGTATGATATGTTCAACAAATTCGATCTTCTTTGCGACAGAATCGATCAAAGTAAGCTCAATGTTCGGGTGTTCGATCTTCAGAGGGATACCCGGCAACCCCGCGCCGCAGCCAATATCGACGACCTTTATTTTTTTAGAGAGATCAGCGGCTTTGGAGATATTCAATGAGTCGTCGTAAAGCTTGAAAATTATTTCTTCTTTTGTTTTTAAGCCGGTGAGGTTGAACTTCTTATTCCATTCAACGATCTCATTTACATAAGCGTCTTTCATCCCGATAGCCTAGAACGCCTGTCCGATCGAGAAATGCACAATGCCTTCGCCGAACGCCCTTGAATCGCCTATGCCGTAGTCAAGCCTTATCGGCCCAAGAGGCGTGTTCAGCCTTAACCCGAAGCCTCTGCCGCTCAGGAACTTGGAAAAATCAGGCGCCCCGCCGACCGCTGAGCCGCCTGTGACCTCGCCCCATGCGTTGCCAAAATCATAGAATGCGACTCCCTGGAACATTTCATTGAACGTGTACCTGTACTCCATGTTAAATATGAGCTTGCTTACACCGAGGACCGCTTCAGAGGGGAAGTATCCCCTTACGGTGTTCGCGCCGCCGCACCAGTAAAGCTCTCCGAGCGGTATGTCGCCGTATCCCGCCCCTGTGGACATATGAAGGGCCACTACCTGGTTCGCCCCGACTTTTAAGAATTCATTCAGGTCCAGGCCGAGTTTCGTGTAATTGGTCGTTGCGCTCGTTTTTTTCCAGCCTTTCCTTATGGAGACAGTGTAGAATTTTCCCTCGGTGGGGTTCATCCAGAAATCCCTTGTATCATAAGAAATGGAATATCCCACGAAGTCCGAAACATACGGCTCGAACGTAACGGCATTGGTAACGGTTGAGTCTTCCCTGGGGGTCACAGTTTCGCTGCCGAACGACAGCGAATGCGAGAAATATTCCTTGAAGGGCATTGAAAGGGACGCATCCCATCCCAGCCTTAAAGCGTCCCTGACCTCGTTTCCGTAAATATCGGGACCGGCCGTGTTCCATACCCTGTAGGTCATGGATGTCCTTGCTCCGAAAAAGTCCGTCATGAACCACGGATAATAATATTTAAATTGGTATGTCGTGAGAGTGGAACCCCATTGAGCCCTGACCATTGTTCCATGGCCCGTCCCAAGCAGATTGTTCAAGCTTGTGTCAACGAATCCGAACCATCCCTCCCGCTCGCCGTACCCGCCGCCGAAGTTTATCGTGTTCGTTTTCGCCTCTTTTATTTTCAGGACAAGGATTATCTTTTCCGGGGAGCTTCCAGGCTCAAAATTAGGGTTAAGCTCAGAAAAGAACCCCAGGTTAAAGACCCGTCTTAAGTCTTTTGCGAGCGATTTTTCATTCAGGACATCGCCGGGCTTCGTGTCCAGCTCCCTTAAAATGACATGATCCCTTGTTGCCTGATTGCCGTCCAGAGCTATTGATTCTATGATCCCCTCGATTATTTTTATCTTTAATATGCTGGTTTTTGGGTCGGTGACCACGTCGGCGACCCTTGCAATGATATAACCTTTCGTTTTATAAAAATCGTTTATCGTCTGTATGTCCTCTTGAAGTGTTTTGAAGTTGAGTAGCTCCCTTGGCCTGGTTTTCATGAGAGAAGAAAGTTCGTTTGGTTTGAACCTGGAATTCCCTTCAAATAAGATCGCGGCCAGCACAGGATTTTCGATCACGTTGAATATTATCCTGGTCCCCTTCGCATAAGATTCAAATGAAGCGGAAACATCCTCGAAATATCCCATTGCATAGATCGCTTTTACGTCACTCGAAACCTTTTCTTCGATAAGAACGTCGCCGATACGGCTGAATACGACGTCCACGATCTCGCTTTCGGTCAACTTCTTGTTGCCTATTATTTCTATTGCCGTGACAATGGGGCCCACTTCCACTTTTTGCGGCGGAAGCGTGGCTTTTTGTGCGGCTTCGGGCGGGCCGATGATGACGCCGCTCGCAGGCAAAGCTTTATTCAATATAAATAAAGCCGCAAAAAATAAGAATATAATGCCAAATCTTTTAATGGTCCAAACCTCCTCCAGGTCCCTGTTCATAGTTTACTTTTTATATCCACTCAGTTCAACATGTTTCTACAGCTGATAACCGGCCTTTAATGTCACTTTGTAATAATCACTTTCTTCCTCAATAAAGCTGAACGGCTCCCTGTAATAAACCACTGAAAGGACGGGGGAAAGCTTATAGGTAAGCTGGTAATTAAGGAAAGCCTTGTTAATGACGGCCTGTTCCTGCACCGCCTGAGAATATTTCACGTCAATGTAAAGCCTGCCGAAAAAGCCTTTTACCGCGCCTATTCCATACATGGTTTCGGGCATTTCCTGCGGGCTGATCTCGGTCGGGCTTTTTGTCGTCGGCAGCATGTTTTTTAGGTCCTTTCCAAAGTTGTATTCGAGCGTCATGCTTTCGAGATCGAGATTCTTCGCGAGGTCGCGTTCAACGCTCCTTAAAAGATAAGCGTTCAATCTGCTGTTAAGGTAGTCTGCCAGCACCTCATTTGCGTCCACATCCGCCACGCCTCTTTCAGAGATACCGAGAGGTCCTTTTATGAAATCCGGCAGGAGCAGCACCTTTATTTCCTGTTCATCGTATCCGCTCGGAACAAGTTCTGGCGGCTGCTTTGATGAGTCTTCCTTATATGCATAGAATGCAAGATTAAGCCCTTCTTCCTTCTCTTTTGAAAAAGGCGTCCCCGTTATCCTTGAGACCACCAGCATGTTCGTTTGCGCATATTCCGGCGTCTTTGTCGCGGAAGCGGATGTTTTTTCCATCGATTTCACTTTTATTTCCGCCGAAAGCATCAAGGAGGGCAGGTCCCCGCCCTTAAAAACCGCGGAATTTTCCTTTACCAGGTCAAGATCGGAAGTAAATATTTCTTTTTGGCGGTCCTCTGTCATAAGGGAGAATTCCCTGCTTAAAATATTCACTGTTCCGCGCTTGAACGTGGTCTTTCCGAGTATTTTCGGGCTTTCTAAGCTGCCTGATACAGCGATGTTCTGTCCTTCCAGTTCAAGGTTCAGGATCAGGTTGCTCAGGTCAGTGCTTATCAAATTCCTGGTGTCCCCGGCCGCCACATATGAATTTTTCTGGATGTTCAGGACCATGTCAAGGTTCAGGGGGGGCAAGTCTGTCTTTTTTGTCATGTCGGGCAATGTCAGGACGCCGTTGCTTAGGTTGAAAATGCCAGAAAGTTTCGGCGATTTTTCTTTACCCTTTGAAACATGGAACGGGCCAGCAAGGGAAAAGTTCTTGATCTCGAGATCGCCCTTATATAAGTTGGGCAGGTCGACGGTGAAATCGCCATCCTTTAACTTTATGTCAAGATCCAGCGATCCCCCTTCTGAAAAAAGCTCGTCCCAACCCACGCTTCCGTATAGCTTGATCTTATTAATGACATTTTGCGTCCATTTCCCGGTCCATTTTGCCGACAGGCTTTCAGTGGACATCGTGTTGTTCTTGATCGTGATGTTCGTGTTTATGGATTCAAGATTAGATCCGATCGATCTTAAATTCACAGCAGCATTGTTTACGAGCAAATTCCCGTTGAATTGAGGGTGATCCAAATTTCCAGTTATCTTTACAACGCCTTTTCCGGCCCCGCTTATCCATGAAATATCCGGAGATGCAAGGGTGAGCAGGCCTAAACTTTCCCCTTCCATCGTGATATTAAGGAATATGCCGTCCTTGTTCAGCGGGAGTTTCCCGCTGATAGTGGCTTTCCTGTCGTTCCCTGCAAGTTCCGCCTTCTTAAAATAAAGAGTATCGCTGCTATAATCGATCACCGAGGTCATCCTGTCAAAGTCCACGCCGCCGATACTGATCTTGAGGGCTTCTATGCTTGCAGATCCGGAAAGAGTGGAGACGGGTCCATATATGCGTGCGCTCATGTTGAATTTTCCGTCAAAGGACTTTCCTCTTCCCATGAACAATGAGAGAAAGTCTATCGGCATGTTTTCCGCGGCGATTTCCAGCGAAGCAGATGTCAGGGGATTGAAAAAACCATAGGCGGAAAGGGTTCCCGATCCTTTCTTGATATAAGCCGAAGAGACCTCAAATGTCCCGTTCTCAAGGCTTGCCCTGATGCCGGCTTCATCAAAAGCGTAGGACTCCCAGGTTCCGCCGGACACGACAAAGTCGAGCGCACCCGAAAGATTGTCAATATTCCCTTTTACCTCCAGGAATCCGAGGAATTTCCCTTCGACCTGCCTGCCGGACCTTTCTTTCATCGCTTTGCCGTAAGCGGCGGATTCGCTCTCGGCTTTTTTTATTTCCTCAACGGTCGTTCTGTTGCCGCCGCTTTTGTAGAGCAGTTTGGTCCCTCTTCCCGGCAGCTGGAATTTGCCCGGATAAAGGACGATGGTCTTTTGTTTCTCCGATATGCCGAACAGTTGTTTTGTCCCTATTTCGGAGTTTATTTTATCGAACAGTTCAACGGCCGTATTTAGATCTCCTTTCAGGACTGCAAATCTTAGGGAGAGAAGAGGCTTTTTGAGAAGGGAAACGCTGCCTGATATAGTGCATTCGTTGTTCGCCTGGTTTATATCCAGAGGTTCTATAAGGAAAATATTCGTGCCGTCATATATGATCCTTCCGGATATCTGGTCGATGATTATTTCATTATACCTTAGATTGCTGCCGTCGAAACGGATGCTAAAGCTTGGATTATCCGCTTTTCCTTCCAGATGGCAGGTGAGCTTTGATGAGCCGGAGAGCCTCCCGTATTTAAGGGTTATAGGCCTTAGATCAGCCAATTCAAGGGTTCCTGATATGTTAAGGTCAAGCTTTCCGTTGGCTTCGATCGTGCCGTCAAAAAGAATATCGGAAGAATCGGTCCTTATTCTGGAATCCTTAAAGTTCAAACCGGAATTCGCCCAGGTTATTTTGAAAGCGGCATAGTTAAAACTTTCATAGGCAACAAAGCCATCTTTCAGCCGAAGATCTCCGGTGACAGTGAAAGCCCCCGGATCGATATTTGTTTCACTCGTGACTTTACCGCTTACGGCAAAATGCGCATCCAGCTTTCCTGAGACAGGGGTCAGTTCCTTGGGCAGGAAGGATCTCAGTATTTTTATGTCAGAGGCTTCTGCGCTTGCCGCTTCAATGGTGAGATCTGTCATGCAATTGAGCCCGGTTTCACCTTTTATGGATATTTGTGAGCTGCCGACCGAAAGGACTAGCGAAGCTATGTCGATCTTCCCGTTCCTGAACTTGAAGCTGGCGTCAATATCGGATACGGGCTGAACAGCCACCATGGAATCGCTGAATGACACATCCCCATCCAGCGCAAGATCCTTTTCAAAGTTACTTACATTGCCGTAAAGCTTGCCTGTGAAGCTGTTCATCTTGCCGTGGAACAACCCGCGCGCGATCATTAAACCGCTTCCTGAGACCAGCATGCTGATGTTGTTCGCTTCAACTGTTCCAAACCCTGAAATTTCGCCTCCATCGGGAAAGGCGACAGTACTTTTTATATTGAACTTTTGTATCGAGCCGTTTATGTTAGCCTGTAAACTCGCACCTTCGTTCATAAGCGCGACAGGAAGAACATCTTTCAGGCTCAGGCCTTCCCCAGAGATATTGACGCTGAAGACAGGCACGGAGGGCGTAAAATCAACGATGCTTTTTGCGTAGATCCTCCCTTTGTAGGCCAAAATATTGTCGGAATCGATCTGCAGGACGGGGCCGTCGCAGGAAAAGTTGAACTTGCCGGTCAGTTTTTGTTCCACCAGCTCTCCGTCCGCCAGCGCAGAACCGTTAAATACCGGATGGCCGTAATTCCCTCCTACATGGAGGCTGGCGGAAGCCTTTCCGTAAAAATCAATGCCTGACAGTTCCGGGAAGGCGCGGCTTATTTTTTTGAAATCGTTTTTCGGGACATCAAGGTTTATGTCGTAATTAGCGACGGTAAAATCATACAGCCTCCCGTTCGCAGTGACGGGAACTTTGTCCCTGTAGCCGGTCAGGTTCCTAAATTTTGCGTCCTCATCATGAACGCCTACGAACCCGTTCATCCCTTCGAACAGGCGGTCGAAGATCATCGCTTTGCCATCCTTTATGTAGAACTGCCCGTCAAAGAATACCGGCAGGCCACCTTTCCTGGGAGGAGGGTTCGTCATGGTCAGTTTCATATCGGATATCCCGGATATCGGCTTGAAGTGAGGTATGTTCAACGTATAATATCCCCATTTTTCCATGTCCACGTTCTTTGCGGTAACGACAAAGCGGTATTTGCCCGTTTTCACGTTCAGGTTGCCCGTGGTCCTTGTGTAAGCGGTGGACTTATCTATTACCGAGGTCGCGGTCGCCGAAAGATCAAGCCTGCTGCCGAAAAGCTTGATCTCAGCGTCGAGATCCTTTATCTGTGAGGTGAACGGGCGGCCTTTAAGGTCTTCACCCCAGCCCATGTGATCCACATACAGGCCGTGACCGCCTTTGATGATGACCTTTCCCGAGATCAGCAATGGTGGTGCAGGCTGTTCCCCTTTCTTCAGCGGCTTATTCTTGGGCATAAGGGAGGCCATGTTCCATTCGTCGCGAGAGCTGCGCTCCACAAGGACCTCCGGTTCAATAATGACTATCTTTGATATTGCCGGAACGATATTCCCGCCGGCGGCGACAAGCTTGAAGGGATTGTAATTGATGATTATTTTTTTCGCCTTTATCACGGAGCCTTCGGACAGCTTTTTTTCTTTCGCGATGCTCACGTTATTCAGCTCTATTTGATTTATGAAGGTTCCGGAAATACTTTCAACAGAAATCTCCCTGTCGAACAGCTCGTTCAGCTGGGTAGTTATGTTCGCCTTCAAGTTATTGAAAGCGGGGACCATATTCGCAGGGGACCAGCCGGACGCGAAGACCACAAGAAGAAGCAGAAAAAGATATTTTCTCATATTATTTATAATGTTTTGGCGAGCATCCCAAAAAGTATCCCGATGGCGGGACTTGCCAGAAGAGTAATGATAAAGTCGCTTTTTAATTTAACTTTTTGGAATTCAAGCGCGGGTTCCTCCCGATTTATTATGTCCGAATATTTCTTCAGCTTTGACTGGTCGAACATGAACGAAGCCCTCGCCAAAATTATCAGCGGTACGAATAAAAGGAACCATCCGCCTGCTGTAAAGGCGGTGACTATTGCCATTCTTTCCGTTACTCCGGAAAGGTCAAACTTGAAAAATATCCTTGGATCGACCAGTAGTTTTTTTAGCCAGAACAGCAAAAACTCTCCGCCAAGAGAGGCAATCAAAAGCATTGTTAGAAAGTTCTGCAGATAATGTCCCATGTCTAAGATTATAACTTAGAAAGCGGAGCTGTTCAAACGGTCAAAAAATACCAGCTTTTGACTAGAAAGCCATTCCAAGCTGGGCTGATACCAGGCTATCAGAGGCATCTTTTGTGCTGTTGGCTACTGCGGCGCCAATGCTCAACGGTCCAAGGTTTAACCCGAGCCCGCAAGTATAAAAAGCGTCCGAGGTCGGCCCGTACGTATAGTAGCCGGCCCTGAGCTTCAGAATATCGGCGAGGATCCCTTGCTCAATTCCTATATGCGTGTCCGTATAGGTGGTAGACTTATTTTGATTGTTATTTTCCGGCAAGCTGTAATTTTCAAGATCCACGGCGATGAGGGTGCCTATTATCGGAACAACCACGCCAACTCCAATACCTATTTCCACTGGAGGAGTGTAAGTTGATTTCGTCTCGGTTTCCGCCCCATCTGTTACCACTGCTTTTGTTGGATCTGCAGGGTCCGGTGCTACAGTTACATTTGTTGTTTTGGTTAAAATGTTGGCTGATGCGGATAAATTCCTGATAACAGCCCCAAGATTAATGAAAGGGGTGATTTTTGTTTGTGCTCCTATGTCAAATCCAAATCCTGAACCTGAAGATAAAGTCATGCTTCCGGCGCCGGTTGTTGGAGAGGTTTGGGCTACGCTTGCTGTTGCATTAAGCACCGAAATAGCTTTCAGATTGACCCCGACCGACATTGATGCGATCGGAATTCCTGGCGTTGCAAATGTGGAACCAAGAGTAAGCGGTGCATATCCCAAACCTGTAAGATAAGAGCTGTATGTAAAAGTGTTTGCGGTATGGCTCATACTAACGGCGCCGGTTCCCCAGCCGCTCAAGCCGATTTTTCTGACAGACAATCCAAGGCCTAACGCAAAAGAGGTGTCGAGGCTTAGATCCTTGGCATAAGTATCTTGAATGAAATTTGTTGTTGATGAAGCCATGTCCTGAATATCGGTCAGTCCTTGAGGAGCATATCCAGCAGCTATCTGTAATTCAAAATATTCCGGTCCGTACATCAGTCCCGCGGGATTAAAATATGCCGCCGTTATGTCGTTCGCCGTGGCTATGCCGGTTCCGCCCATTCCCATTGCCCTGACGCCTATTCCTGAACCGATAGCGAAGCAGCTTGCCGTGAGCATCAACACAAAGACAGATACCAGCAACATGGATCTTTTCATGACTTTTACCCCCTTGATTTCATTTTTACAAAACCAAATTTTATCATGCATAAGTTGCCATGTAAAGGCAAATCTGTTATACTTCCACAGTTGTGAAGAAAAAGCAGAAGGGGCTCCTTGTCATTATTTCCGGGCCGTCTGGCGTGGGGAAAAGCACTGTCGTGGCCAAATTGTTCAAGATATACCCCGGATTAAAGCTTTCTACATCGGCTACCACCAGGCCCAAAAGGCCTTTTGAAAAAGACAAAGAGGACTATCTTTTTCTTTCGGAGGAGGAATTCTTCAAGCGCGAAAAGGAAGGGGAATTCATCGAGTGGGCGAAGGTCCATGGATATTATTACGGCACTCCCCGCGGAGATATTGAAAAAGAGCTTGAGAAGGGCAATACCGTAGTTCTGGAAGTGGACGTTCAGGGAGCGGCAAGCATTAAGGAGCTCGCATCCAGGAGCAGGATAAAGGCCGCTTCGCAGGTTTTTGTGTTCCTTATACCGCCGTCAGTGGATATACTGGCGTTCCGGCTGAAGAAAAGAAAGACGGAAAAGATAGAAGAGCAGAATTACAGGCTGAGGAGCGCCATCGCGGAATTGCAAGTTATGGAAAAGTATGATTATATAGTGGTCAATGACAGGGTGGAATCGGCCGCTGAAAAGATAAAAGCCATAATCAATGTTGAAAAGGAAAGGATGTTTTTAAATTGAAGCCTTTGAGAATTGACGAAATAATGTCCAAGGTCAAGAACAAGTTCCTGCTGGTGAACGCCACT
The DNA here is from genome assembly GCA_043820455.1 of bacterium. GTDB lineage: Bacteria > Margulisbacteria > WOR-1 > CAVSGV01 > CAVSGV01 > JBDRDU01. Next base: position 17,175 of record JBDRDU010000033.1, read on the forward strand.
ATCTTAAGGGCAAAGCAGATACTGGCCGGATCGCTCCCATACGTGGACGACTTTGATCCGACTGATTCCATAATCACCGCGTTAAAAGAGATCTCCGCGGATAAGATAAAGATAAAGATCGGCAAGGAGATCATCAAGCCACAGGCGTTAATGGAAGAAGAGGTCAGAAAAAAACCTTCACTGGCCAAAGAGGAAAAAAAGAAGACAAAAGCTCCCAGAGCCAAGAAAAAGAAATAAACCCTCAGGTTCGCTCAATGCTAAAAAATAAAACTATCATTGTTGGTGTCACGGGCGGCATAGCCGCTTATAAATCTGCCGATCTGGTCAGCAAATTGACCCAGCTCGGTGCGAATGTCCGGGTGACGATGACAGCGGAAGCCGCCAAACTGGTGACACCTCTTACTTTCCGGACATTGTCCAAAAACCCCGTCATTACAGACCTTTTTTCCGAAGAGCTGGCGGATATTCCCGTTCCTCATATTTCAATGACCGAAAAAGCCGACCTTTTCATCATCGCTCCGGCAACGGCCAATATCATCGGAAAGATCGCGCAGGGCATTGCAGATGAAGCGTTATCCACCATGGTAATGGCTTCAAAAGCGCCCAAGCTCATTGCTCCGGCGATGAACAGGAACATGTGGGAAAACCCCGTGGTCCGGGAAAACATATCAAAACTCAGATCGCTCGGATATCAGGTCATAGGACCGGAAGTCGGATGGCTTGCCTGCGGAGATGAAGGAGCAGGGAGGATGGCGGAGGTCCCGGAAATAATATCAAAAGCCGCGGAGATGGCGAAAGCTTCAAGCGACCTGAAGGGTGTCCGGATATTGATAACTGCGGGAGGGACAAGAGAGGCAATAGATCCGGTAAGGTTCATTTCTAACAGGTCGTCGGGGAAAATGGGGTATGCCGTTGCCAGGGCGGCTGTGGATAGGGGAGCTCGCGTGACATTGATAACAACACCCGTACAGATAGAAAAACCTTCCGG
>JBDRDU010000034.1:0-5639 GCA_043820455.1 bacterium
ATCTTTACCTGGGCCACGCCACGCTGTATGTCTGGAAATGAGTTCCCTGTATTCTTTACCCTCAAACTCCGTGAGACCCAGCTTGTGTAGTAATTCCTGGAATCCGGCGATCTTACCTGTGCCTTCTACCCTGCCTTCCAGGATCCTTTCCCCGGAACTTTCTCCGATTTCATGGATAAGAGCTAAGGGATTATCGATAAGGCGCTTGCTGAGATAAAGCACCCCCGCCTCTCCCGGAATTCCCTTTACAAGGGCATGCTCTTCTATGGCCACCACAACCTTACTTCCGCTTAAGTTTCCTATAAGGCTTCTTATGGCGGCGCGTTCACCTTCAGTCAAAAATTGCGCTTCTGCAAGCATCTTATCCAGCGACTCGATAACTTCTTCGGAACTCCTGGTTATCTCCCTCCTGTTCTCGATCGCTTTTTTAATTATCACGTCTTCTTTCATTCCCGGATGAGAGATGCGGATGGCGCGCCCCTCTTCCAGTTCTTCAGCCGGCGCGAAATCTCTCAACTGCTCTCCGTTATCCCCGTATAAAGTGCCTATCAAGCCGATCTTCATGGGCTCCAGGGCCCTCAGCAGGCTCCCACCACCCAGCGCCTCGACATGTTTTTTGACCTCCCGGTAAGCGCTGGGATCTCTATGCTCCATAAAATAATCCCTTGCTTCCTCCAGGATTTCCTTAGCTCTTCCACGATCCGGCAAAGTGCCGCTTCTAAAATCCTCTTTATACTGCTCGGCGATCTTTTTTCCGTACAGCATTATCAACGCCTCCCTGGCGGTTTGCGGCTGGTTTTCCGCGGCCCCGATGTACGGAGCTGCAAATGCCACGTAAAATTCAGCAAGTTCGGGGTTCAGGTAAGGATTCAGCCTTGCCTGCTCAAACCTCTTCTCTTTGACCAGCCGGCTTCTAAGTATGCCTTTCTGAGTTTCAAACCAGTCTCCTTTTAAGGGATCATACCTGATAGGTCTGCCGCTTATTACCTCTGTCCCGATAAGCACGCCTGCGTACCGGTCCACATCTTCAGTGATCACACCACGCGTCCAGTAGTCCCTTGACGCGTACAAAATGGAACCCCCGGGCCTGTACTTTTTAATGGTCATTTTGCCCTCGGGCACATGCCAGGACCTGCCAAAATTGACGACCTTGAGTTCTTTTAATCTCCCGTGATCTGGCCCGACAAGTATGTTGGATGGATGCAAACCGCCGTAGACCACTCCCTGACTGTGGAGTTCATACATAATCTTGAAGAGCTGCTCCGTAAAATCATTTTTCTCCGGTTCCGATAACCTATAATTTCTTTTCTTGAGGAAGGTCTCGAGGGTTTCTCCCTTTGCGGGTTCCTGGATAATACCAAAATAGTATTTCTTGCCCATTTTATAATACACCGGTTTGATCGTTTTTATCGCGCTTCCGGCGCCGGCCAGGGAGAGTTTTCTCCCTATTAGGAATTCATAATATGCCCTTAATATGTCTTTTTGATATTCTCCCGGCGCGGAACTATCAAATATTTTAAGCAGTATCTCGCCGTCCGACGCTTTTGCCCGGAAAACACGCCCCCTGCCTTCATCCCGAGCTCCCTCTTCAAGGAGCGTATAGGTGGTGGCGCGATCTTTCAGGGTCGCAGGGACCCCTTCCATCTCTTCCCCTTCCAGCTTCGTGCCGGATGCTTCTAATACATGGAAAGCGGCTCCCAGCGCGCGTTTAACCTCGCGTGTCAGGTTATCGGGTTCTAATAGAGCTGACTCGGCTATTTCCATTAAAACGGGCCGAATGCGGTTCAGTTCCTTCTCCCAACCCTCCGGAGTATCCGCTACGCGCTCTATGCGGGGTTGTGCTACGGGGGGGATGGGGGTAGCAGGCTTCATCCACTCGCTAACTTTTTCTATTTCTTCAGGTTTTAAAAGTTTGGTAATAAAGGAGGTAAATTCGAGCAGTTCACCCGGGATAGTACCGGCCGAGTCAAGCTCTATCCTTTCCGGCTTTCCCAGTTCTTTCTCGTAGAACTTTAACATTTTCCTGCCGTGGTCTTTAGAATATTGGACTGCTTTTTCCGCTTCGGAATTCAGGTCTTTCGCTTTTCTTAAAACTTCCTCTAAAGACATGCTCTTTGTAATTGTTAAAAAATTGACACCGGCGCTAATGGAAGGGCTCCAGGGCTTCTCCTCCCCTTTTACCTTATAAGTCAACGGTGCGCGGTCAGGGCCGAATTTAATTGCCGCTAACTTGCCCTTTATATCGTCAAAAGCGCTCGTTATTATACTTTTCAGGCGATCCGCGTCGCCTTCAAAATATCCCACAACCACCAATTCATCGCCTTCGCTGCTCTGGATCGTCTCTACGATGATTGAAATCCCCGGATATTTGCTCCTTTCGGCCAGGAACGCCCCCGCAACCTCGTTTCTTATAATAGGTGTGCCTTTAAATTTTATCGCATCCCCTTTATCAATATTATCTCTGGAAGCCTGGGACAGGTGATCGAAATCTATATTGATTCTGAACACCGTACCCTTGCCTTTTTCTGACCCTAATTTTGAGAATGCTTTCGTCAGTGTGTTGACCACATCTATTCCTTTAGGCACCCCGTATTCTGTCTCATAGCGCAAACTCATCACTTTGACAACAAATTCTCTTACCCTTTGTGCCGTGGCTTCGCTTACCCTGGCTTCAAGACCCTCTCCGATCTCCTCCATTAAAGCCTTCTTTTCACCTTCCAGAGCTTCGTAATCCGGAATACTTTTGGGCACCTTACGATATGCAAACAATTTCGGGTTTTCTATTTTCCGGTCTCTGACCTCAGTATTATAGAAAAACACCTTTTCTATGCTTTTCGGAGGGCCCCGTTCGAGAGCGGCACGTACTTTGTCTTTATTCTCGTCACGGGTTTCTCTGGCAGCCCAGGGGATATATTTCTCGGCTAAATAAACATTCTCAGCGAAAGTTATTACATCACGGCTGTTGTTGATAACTTGTTCTGTCAATTTTCTATAATATTCGCCTGTGGCGCCGCGCTTTATCGCGGGCGCGAGCTGCGATCTGAAATTTTTGGGTTCTATTTTAAATCGCTCATTGCAATAATTGCGAAAATAGTTTTCCAGAACCGGATGCCTTGAAGCCGCTATTTGCATTTCTATTTCTTCTTTCAACCGTCTGTCTATTTCTTCCGCTGAAGCGCCCGTGGTCAGGATCAAACCCTCTATTGCGGTCAGGGCCGTTGTCCATTTTGATATTTCCCGCATCGCATCGAGCAGGGGTCTGGGTACATCCTTGCCATTCAGGGTAAAATCCTTCCACTCGGACCCTACCCGGCGCCCGACTTCATGCACTATGTTGCGAAGCGTTTCCAGCTTTATCTTCAAAAACTCTTTTGACTTCTCTTCTTCTCCCGCTTTCTTAACCACTTCTTCCCTGGCCATCGCTTCAGAAACTCCCATGATCACATTGAACGCCTCGCGATCTTCTTTTCTGTCTATTTTGTCCCTGGCTTTTGACAAAGCTCTCGCCAGCATCCCGTTTAAAAAATTCCTAAGATCATTTTCGTCGTAATCCTCTCCCTTTACGGTAAACACATACTGCCATCTGCCGCCATAAGGGTTGTACTGCGCGACAAACCCTATTCCACTTGGCAATGTGTTGTCATTTATATATTCACGCGAAACTCTGCCAAACTCGTCTCTCACTAAATCCACGGCGGCGTGCCCTAATGTCTCATTTAGATCTCTGAACGCGGATGTCTCTGCCGACACAACAACCACGCTTTCGCCGTTCTCCAACTTCTTCATGGTCTTATGCACACCATACCTGAATGGAACGGTTCCTTCCACGGCAAGACTCCCTCTCAATATCTTGTCCGCTTTTTCCAGAAGCGCTCTCGCGTATTCGGGTGCGGCCAGCTGTCCAACATCGGGCAGTGCGGGTTTGACCGGGGCTTTGACGGGTAACCGCACGATAAACGTTGTCCCTTTGCCGGGCTTGGTTTCAACAGCTATGCTGCCACCGTGGCGCCTGGCTATCTCAGCTGCCATCGCCAGCCCCAAACCTCTTCCCGCGCCGTGCGTTGAAACTCCCACTTCAAAAATTTTCCCTACATCACCTTTAATACCTCCGGCGTCATCCTCTATCCAGATCAGGGCCTCTCCCGTATTTGGCTCTTCGGAAAGTTTTACCCGAATAACGGTTTTCTTTATCGCGGGGGTGATCGTTCCCTCGAGAAAAACTTTCAGCTCTTCGGCAATAGCACCATAAGAATCTAGTGACTCCTTAAAACCCTTAGTAAAAGTGGACGATGCGTCTTCCTTCACCACAAGACCATAAACTTTAATAAAACTCTCCCTGGTCCTGCGCATTGCGTCCCATACTCTTTTGTAATCTACCGCTGTTAAAGAACTTCTGAATTTTTCTCTTCCCGCTTTGTCTTTTTTGACTTTTCCTTTTTTATCTTTTCCTAACAGGGCATAATAAATTTTTGCCCAATTTTCATACTCCTCCTTCACTTCTTTTGCGAAATCTGGATCAACCTTTTCCAGGGTTTCTTCCTTCATTAAAAGATCATAGAGACCTTTCAATGTCCCGTGCACTTTTCTCGCGTTATCCTCAAGAAATTCCGCATTATCCTGATAAGTCCTGTCCACATAAGCGTCACCCGCATTCCCTACTAAAAGTCCTAGAATCGTAGCAAGATTATAGCGTGAACCTATAACGGATAAACCCTCGCCTGCTGCATCAACAAACTCCACCTTGCTTCCCCCCAACTCCGGGCTAATATTGCTTTTATCCAATATTTCTTTCAAAAACGCAGCTGCTTTTATGGGCTCAGAAGTCTGGGCCCCCTCGATAAACAGTCTCATTTCTTTAATCTTGCGTGAGATCGGTCCTGCCGCAGGCTCTAGTACACCGAATTTTCCTCCGTATTTGTCAAAAAATTCATCCGCCTCTACAAACCATCCTTTTGCATTCGCCAGGTTTTCCTCTGTTAGCACCGCAGCGGGTCCTAAAAATTGATCTACAAATTTATAATACTCATCTTTCAATTTTTGTACGTCCTCCTGAACTTGTTCTTTGGTCATTTTTGCTTCATAAGGATCGGGGGGAAATTCCTGTAGGATCGGAAAGAATATTTGTACAGCTTTTGCAAAGTTTTGACTGGTAAATACCGAATGCCTGTCCATTCCTAATACCATCCTCGTCCATAACTCTTTTTCTTCTGCGGTCGGTCCGCGAGGAATAACTCTGGTGCGAACGGGAGTGGCAAGAGGGGCTATCGGAAGAGCCGCCACGGGCTCCGCGTAATCCCTGTCAAAATCGGCCGCGCGTCTTTTGCTTTCCGGGATTTCCCATATAAGATCAGGCAAAAATTCTCCGGAAGCAAGGCGTTCGGCCGCTTCTTCGATCCGTCCTTCTTCTGCCGCCCTGGCAGCAAAGTGATCACCTATAATAGCGTCTATGGCTTCGTGCACTATAAGATCAACTATTCTGCGGGGATCTTTGTTTCTGGCGTTAATATGTATGCCCATCCCGCCTGCATGGCCGTCAAAGTCAGCATCCCCCACATCAACCAGGTTTATTGAAACTGTTCCCTTTTGTATCTGGCTTATCAGTTTGTAGAATTTATCAACGTTCGGCTTATATTTGTCCG